>JAGGYQ010000013.1 GCA_021162425.1 Candidatus Aenigmatarchaeota archaeon | reverse complement strand
ATATAATTCTTTAGGAAAATCATATTCCTTTGGAAACTTTATCTTTTCTTTCACTAAACCTGCTCCTAATACCAGATATTTTCTTTCATCCCCGGTAATAGGATTGCTATAATTTGCATAGAAAAAAGTTATGGATTTCAAGGGTTCAATATTTTTTATATACTTCCTAACTCGATCCTCTAGGTCAGGAGGATATTTATATGCTCCGGTTGTTGTGAATGATAACTTAAAATTCCAAGTGAATATTGAAAAGGGTTTTAAGGATTCACTAAGTGGTGGAACATTACTAAATTTATCCCATGTGTCTCCAAAAGGATGAATATCTTCTATGCCATATTCTTCTTTTCCAAGTATATTTATACACCAATAACAGGGTGGAATATAATTTGAGTTATCTTTTACTTCTGATATAGGTCTTTCCTTAAATTTTTCTTCAATCTCAACATTTCTCCTTCTTTGAATCCTAGAAGATAAAAGAGAATAATTATCAACACAATAAACATTCTCTGATGGATTTTTACAGATTTTCCCATTCCATTTATTATCATGCCAAGCGAACCTTACTGTCAAGTGCTTCATGATATTATCCCCAATTCCTTACTTTTAATTTTGTTAGCCCGTCGCCCGCAATTTCGGACAACGAATATTTCACGCACCTTTTATTCACATAACCTCTTGAGATTATGAATTAAAGCGAAATTTTTCTCGAGCTACGCGATCCTGAGCATTTCCAGCCACTCCTTTATTTCTTCCCCTCCCCGCTTTAAAACCCTTACGTTTAAACTTGGGTCTTGTTTTATTTTCATTTATCCTTTGAAGCAAAAACTTGCGAGGGCGTCGAGGCAGAACGGTCGGAGTGAGGGAGGGGGGATTTTTGGCAGGAAATTAAGAATTCGATTGTCCTGTGATTGTCCTGTTTGTCCGATTCACTTTAAGACCTTCCAGTATCCTCCTTTGGCAGGGCCGACCCTTGTGATTATACCCTTCTCTTTTAATTTCTTTAAGTGCTTCTGGACAGCTGAAGGATTAATGCCAAGTTTCTCAGCTAACTTTGCTCTACTTATCCTCGGATTTTCCTCTAACAACCTTACTATTTCCTTTTGCCTTTCTGATAGTTCTGACCACCTTTCTGACCACTTTTCTGGGAACTTTTCCACCAACTTTCTTTTGAAAACAACTCTGAACCAGTTAGAACCAATTTTAAACTCAACATCAGGAACTAAATTTCTAATCCTTCTTATTCCAGAACCTATTTTTTCAACATAGTGCAGTCTATGGGCCAAATCGAATATTATAGGATTTCTGGCTATGCTTATATTTCCCAAATCCTTTTCATCAAACAGGAGTTTCCCGGGATTTGTAATTTCCAATCTATCAGGGTAAATATCAATTTGCACCCTTCCCTGAATGAAATAATCTCTATGAACCATAGCGTTAATCAAAGCTTCCCTCAATGCCTCTTCAGGTATTTCGGGATTTTCTATTCTTTTTAATCCTTTAATTTCAATTTCCTTGCTCAGGAAAATCATAATATACTTCATAACATTTTCGTAATTGGTGACAAAATCATCGCAGAATTCTTTAATATCCATCACATCGGCCTTATCAGGAGTTCTATACAAAACCACAACAACACCGGCATTAATGAAAAACTTTCTTAAATCGTTACAGAAAAACAAAACACCAGCATTGTTCACTTTCTCATCAGTTATCAGGTTCAAATTTTTCAAAACATGCTCTACGGATAAATCTTTCGGTATTCCCGCAATTTCCCTGAAATTTTCGAAGGCTTTTTTGTTAAAATCTTCCTTCCAATCAAACTCGTAATTTGGTCTCCTGTCAAATTGTATCAAGTTCTCTCTTTGAAAAAATTCTCTTATTTCATCCCTTTTAGCAACACAGAGCTTGCTCCCTGCCTTATATAACAATGACCACCAGCAAAGTAGGGCTTATTCTTTCCCTCCGGAACAAAAATTACTCCCAAATCTCCAATTTGTTCTATTTTAACCTCAACAGAAGGGTCCATGTTCTTGGCTATGTTCTGAACCCTTGACCTATCTCTGTTGCTTATTTTATAACCTTTAATCTCTCCTTTGTCTGTAACCCCCAAGATGATTTTCCCACCAGAAGAATTGGCAAAGGCACATATATCCTTCCCTATTGAAGAGCTTACGGATTCCTTAAACTCCAAAGTGTACCCTTCACCTGTCTCTATAAGTTCCGATAACTCTCTCCTGTTCATTTTCCTCCCAAAAGTCTCGACTTTCTCAGGTCACTAGTGAGTGGCGTCTCCCTCCGTTACCTATGTTTATCTCTTCTTTCCCCGCTTTAAAACCCTTACGTTTAAACGCACGATGGACGGTATTCAAGGCGAGAGAGAAAGAAGAGAAGGATCGATGTGAACATTGCGCCGACCCCAAGATATAGAAGATACCTGGATTAAAACACCATTATTTGCTATTGAGAAATTCCCGACAGGAAACTACTCCTCTATCAATTTTCCTATGTGAAGCATGAATTCTTTAGCTCTTTTCAAAGAGGTTTTAACTTTTGAAATTTTAATTATTTCTGGGGTGTCATACTGGATAAAACTTCTCTTTTTCAGTATTTTTGTTTCATGTTCGCAATCATTACGATTTTTAATAATTTTATTACTAGTTGTAATAACTTGGCCGGGGGATTTTTCTAATTTCTTCCCTACAGGAAAGTTATTCACAATAAAAACTTCCCTACAGGAAAGTTTTTAAAGACCAAACGGGAAAATATAATCATGGATGAGAAAACCTTTTCATCGATAGCGACGGTGTCCTCAAATATAGCAGAAAGGAGCGTGGTCAGGAAATTAAGGCCGTTGAGCCAAGCTGTTATGAGGGATGTGCAGAGATATCAGGGGATCTCCGTTATTTCCGGGATAAGGGGAAGCGGAAAGACAACGTTGCTATCAAAAATCTACAAAACCGAAAGGGATGCCATATTCATCAATAGCGAGATTGTTTTAAAGCAGGGTGTTTCCTTGCTGGACCTGCTTCACTATGCGTATGCAAAACGCCACAGGGTCTTTTTAATCGATGAGATCCATATGATTCCTGACTGGGAAAAGGATTTAAAGATATTTTATGACGAGACGCACTCAAAAATCGTGGTTTCCGGGTCTTCAGCCATATATCTGAGGGCAAAGGGATCCGAACTTTCGAGAAGGGCGAGATTTCATGAAATGAAACCGCTTTCATTCAGGGAATACATATACTTTGCCTCCGGAAAACTTCTACCGAAGATAGATATAAAGGATATTGTCAGGAAGGATACAGGAAAAATCGAAAATATGCTGATTCCGTACCTTAATTACTACCAGCCGTATGTAAGCTTTGATGCTTTACCCGCTGCATTTTTTGAAAAGAACCCCGAGATATACGTAAACATCCTGGAAAGAACAATAAGGTATGACCTTGCTTATCTCAGAGAGATCGACAATTATTACATAGATGCCGTGTACAGGGTAATTAAAAGCGTGGCGGTTTCGAAGCCATTGGAATTAAGTTATTCGGGACTTTCGAACAGCCTGGGGATAAGTATAAAACTGGTTAAGGAGATTATATCTTCTCTGGAAAGGTCCGGGGTTGTTTACAGGGTGAGTCCGTATGCGAAGGGAAAGAAAAGTGTAAGAAAGGAGGATAAGATTTTAATGCCACTCTCTTTAAGAAGTGCGTTATGCTCGTATTATGGAATATCGCCTGAAATGGGGGGTATAAGGGAGGATTTTTTTGTTCAGCATGTGGGCGAATGTTTTTATCTCAAGACAGGAAGGGTTAGAAGAACACCTGACTTTGTTGTCGGAGATTACATATTCGAAGTTGGCGGTAAATCAAAAGGCCACTCACAAATCTCCGGGATGGAAAATGCCTACGTGGTGAAAGAGGGTGTGAACCTTTCTGGAAAAGAGCGCTCCCTTTACCTTTTCGGTTTGCTTTATTAGGATAAACAATAAGACGTGCCACCGACCAGACCCGGCTCGGTTTACTTTCATCTCTTCCTCCACACCACCCACACCCCTATTGCTATCAAAATCGCGAAAATCCCCAGAACACCCAAAATCACGGGTATTGGTGTCGGTGTGGGTGGAGGGGGTGATTCTGATCCTTCCGGTTCGGGCGTGGTTGCGGATGCGGGCGGGGTGTTGGATTTATTCCCCATTTCTGCCTGTCCGGGTTGTTCTGGTGGCTCTTCTGGTTCCGGTTTTGGTGCTGTGAGGTTTATTGGGGTGCTCGTGATGAAGGTTAGGGGAAATTCGAAGGAGGAGTTCGAGAGTTTGAGGGTGTAGGTTTTGTTGTAGGTGGTCGGGTCGAAAATGAGGGTGAATGAGGTCCTTCCGTTTTCGTCCGTGGTTTTCGTTTGTTTCAGGGTTTCACCGTCCCAGAGGGTTATTTTTGCGTTCGGATCGGAAATCACGGGATAGGTCCGCGTGATCTTCCCTTTAACCCAGTGGACGTTCGAGAGCGAAAGGGGCGAAAGGAATTTAACGCTTCCGTTCATCTTCCCCTCGTTGCAGGCGACGATTATTTCAGGGGCGTTGATCACGAGGTTATCGAAAAGGAAATCGAAATTTCCTCCCGCCCCTATGGTTTTTCCGTTCACCTTCCTTCCTCCGCCCCTGAACTCCACCTTCTCGATGAGCTGGAGGTTTTCGCGAATGTAAACGTTGTGAAATTCCACCCGCTTCGAACCGTAGTTGAAAAAACTGTAAAGGGTGGAATTGCGTATCACGAGGTCGGCGAAATCGTAGGGGTGGACCATAGCGTGGGAATTCACGATTTCCGCCTTCGTCCCCAGCATCTCCGGTTTGAAGAAGTCAATTCGCGCGTTTTCGATTCTCACGTTGTAGGGGAGCGTTATGCCAGAGACGACTTCCCGCAAATCGAAACTGGTCACAAAACCGGTCGGGAGGTTCTCTATCCTTATGCGCTCATCCGTGGGCGGGAATTTCACCCAGAACAGGTTGAAATTCGAGTTTCGCAACGTCACGTCCTTTTCGCATTCGGCCTCCATGTTGAAACTCCACAGCATCTTCACGTTCGTGTCCCTCATCTCGAGAAACCCGCCTTCGGGAAGGTTTGAGAGTTCGAGGTTTGTGCTCGCGTTCCTTTTCAAATCGCTGAGCGTCATCTCTCCTCTTTTGCCACCGAAACACTCGAACACGAAACTTCCCAGAACCGATTTCTCCAGGGTGAGCTTCGAGTCCATGCTCCAGTAAACATACGAGACTGTCGAATTTTCAATATGTCCGGTGGAAGCTTCGTGGAGGATGATTCTCCCGTATATTTCGCTTCCCTCCACGGTTATTTCGCTTCTGCGGTCCATGTGGAGGTTTAGCTCCGGCCCGAGGAGATTCCCCAGGGTCTGCGCCATCACGTTCTGCGAGGATCTTATCTGGGAATTCCTGACCGTTATTTTCGCGCGCGTCGCCTTCAGGGAATGTTCGGATTTGTACCTCTCCCTTATGATAAGAACGGCGTTTTCCATAATGAAGGTTGAGCCGTCTTCCAGGATGAAGTCCCCGTCCACTTCGAGCGTTCTGTCCTTCAGAACGAATGTCTCCCCGCTTCCCACGACGAAATCGCCCTCGTGAAGTTCATACGCGAGACTCGGACTCGCGAGGAGGACGAGGGAGAGCAGGGTGAAAACCGCCAATCTCATGTTTAAATTTTGTCCGGCGGGATAAAAATCTGTTTTCTTGGTCCGGTATCCGGAAATTACGGGCACAAATGTATAAAATTTTATAAATACCGTGCCCGTAATAAATAATGTGGACGGAGGATGATGGGATGTATTACGAGGAGAAGATAATAAGGGGGAGAAAATACCATTACCTTGTGGAAAATGTAAGGACTGGGAAAAACAAATGGAAGAAGATAAGGATGTACATGGGCAGAGGAAAGAAGTCCAAAAGGCAGATAGAAGACATGTTGAAGAAAAACAGGGAAAAACTCAGGGAAAAGGTGCGAAATTATCTCAAATCAGTGGACCCGCTTTTTGCCCTTGTCACAACCGAGGAAGAAAAGGAGATGGAAAAAATAAAGAGAAAGTTCGAAAATTACATAAAAACTGCGACGGACGCGGAAAAAAGGAAGTATTACGAATGGTTTGTAACAAGATTCACATACGACACGAACGCGATTGAGGGAAGCACACTCACGCTCCAGGAAACCGCTCTCATACTTTTCGAGAAAACAGTTCCCGGTGGAAAGAGTATAAGGGAGATAAGAGAAGCGGAAAACCACAAGGAAGCATTCGACTACATGGTCGAATACGAAGGTGACGTGAGCAAAGAGTTCATCTTGGAAATGCACAGAAAACTCATGCACAACATACTGGGAAAATATGCCGGTGTGTTCAGGGACAGACAGGTCTTCGTAAGAGGAGCGGAGCTGATGCCCCCAAAGCCTGCTTTCGTGGAAAGGGAATTCAAAAAACTGATGAAGTGGTACAGAAGAAATAGGAAGAAATACCATCCTGTGGTGGTCGCTGCGTATGTTCACACGGCATTTGAAGGCATACATCCGTTTCTTGACGGAAATGGCAGGATAGGAAGACTGCTTCTCAATTTTATCCTCAAAAAGAACGGATTTCCGATGATTGATATAAAGAACAGGAACAAGGAAGAATACTACAGGGCCATACGGGAAGCGCACAGGGGAAATCTGAGACCTTTCGTTTCTTTGGTGATAAAGTACCTGAGGGAAAACGAATTCGAATGAAAATTACGGGCACAAGCATGAAATAATTGTAAAAACTGTGCCCGTAACATCCGGGAATCGGGTCAAAAATTACCCACCCCTTTCTGACTTCCTGAACTTCAGCCTGAATTTTTCCTTCTCGTATTCTGCCAGCTCGTATTTTTTCGAGTTGGAGACGGATTTCGGCTTTGTGGGGCAAACGTCGTGGCATCTCCCGCAGAAAATACATTTTCCTATGTCTATACTCCACTCCTTCTTTTCCTTGTTTATGGTTATCGCGTTCGTGGGGCAGTTGATGGCGCAGAGCATGCAGAATATGCATGTCTCCGGATTCCATTCGATTCTTCCGCGAAACCCTTCTGGGATTTTCGGTTTCTCCTTCGGATATTTCCTAGTAGCAGGTCTCTCCAAAATCCTCTTTATTGCTTCGCTCAATATCCCCATGACCTTCACCAATATAAACCCGTCAAGACTCTCACAAAATCAATGATGGCAAGCGGGGCAATTACAAACCAATACAACCTGAACGCCTGTTGAATTCTCAGTCTCGCAAACACCGCGCGCATAACCATTACTGCGAACAGGAGGACAAATGAGTTTATGAAAAATGCAAAAATGTTGCTCGCCCCCATAAACATGACAGAACCCAAAGATATGAGAACCCAGAAACTCGCCGCCTTCGCGAGCTCAAACATCGCGAGTCTCGGTCCGCTATATTCTGTGAATGGTCCTGCGACTATTTCCTGCTCAGCTTCTGGTATATGAAAAGGAGGTAAAGAAAATTTACCCTGCATACCCGCGACGAACGCAACAAATGCAAACGGAAATTGCAACGCCACAAAAGGAGAAACCTTAAAATTAGTGAGAAAACCTATCGTCAGAAGCGATACTATGAACGGAAACTCATACGCAATGAGCTGTGTCAGTTCCCTTACACTTCCAATTTTGCCGAACGGATTTCCTGTTGCAAATCCTGCTATCGCTATAAACGCGCTTGCCATTACCAAAAGATATATCACAATTAAAATACTTCCCGAAAACGAAACCAATGCATAACCGTTAAACGGGATGAATACCAACACCGTCATCAGCGATGCAAAAGATACGATTGGACATAAAGTCATCACAAATCCTGTTGAATCATCTGGTGTTATGTTCTCTTTGGCTAACAACTTTACAAAATCAAGAAAAGGCTGCCATACAGGAGGGCCTATTCTGTGTTGCATATGAGCAGTAACCTTCCTTAGTATGCCATAGTAAATGAATCCTGCAAAAAATGCTGATGCAAACCCTGGGAAAATCAATGTGTATACAACAAAATCTATCATAAAGTCTCCCTCCTTCTTATATCATCACCACTAACGACTCGTTCTCTTTCCGTATTGAGGTCTACTATCGTCAACCTGTCTGTGCATGAAAGACATGGGTCAAGTGAAGCAATTATGACAGGGACATCGGGTATCTCGTACCCTCTCAGTATCTCATTTATAATTGTGAATGTCTGATATGTAGGGGTTCTTATTTTGACTCGGTATGGTTTGTCACCCGCGGATTTTAAATAATATATAAGTTCGCCTCTCGGCGCTTCAACACGGGAAACCGTTTCCCTGCCTTCAGGTATTTTAAGCAAAAGTGGAACGCTCTTCGATATTTCACCTTTTGGTATTTTGACTAAGGCATCTTCAATCAATCTTACTGATTCCAAGCATTCTTTTATCCTTACCACGCATCTCTCCAGAACATCACCGCCCTCGCCTGTCACTGCTTTGAAGCCAAGATTATCGTAAACTAGGTATCCCGATTCCCTGACATCGTATTTTATACCTGATGCCCTGATGTTTGGTCCGACAGGCGTTAACTCCTTTGCCTTTCTTCTTGAGAGATACCCAATGTGGGTGATTCTTTTCCTTATTGCCGTGTCTGTTTTGAAAATTTTCAGATATTCATGAAGTCTATTATCGAGTCTTTCCATGTTCTTTTCAACCAGATTAAAATACTTTGTTTCTATATCCTTTCTCACGCCGCCTATTACGTTCATTACAAAGTGGACCCTGTTGCCCGTTAACAGCTCCTGTGTCTCCATCGCGAGTTCTCTGTCTCTGAATATGTAATGGAAAAGCGTATCCAGGCCTAGCTCATACGCGACTATTCCAAGTGCCAACATATGTGAATGGATTCGTTCGATTTCTCCTATTATTACACGGATGTATTTCGCCCTTTCAGGAATTTCGAGGTCAAGTAAATTTTCAACACCCTGCGCAAAACAGGACGTGTGATAATGACCGCAGATTCCGCAGACCCTTTCTGATAAATACATCCCTTTCGCCCACCAACGATTTTCAAAAGATTTTTCAATACCTTTATGATTGTATCCGAGAACGAGTTCAGAGTCAACAATCTTCTCACCATCCACTTTGAGCTTTATGTGAACAGGTTCTATCAACGCTGGATGCTGCGGACCGAACGGTATGTAAAATTCGTTCATAAATTAATATTTGTAAGAGAGAATATAAAATTCGTTGAGAATGCGCGGAATTAATTTTAGGGTTTACGAGAAAAGATTTAATAATATCTCGCTTTATACTTACTATGATGATAGAAGAAATTAAAAAATTAGTTGAAGAAGCGTGCAAAAAAGATACAAATCATTTTGGTTATGGTGCTTGGTCTCATCATATCTCTTCTGTTGTGAAGTATGCGAAGATTCTATCCAAAAAATTAAATGCTGATGAAGAGATTTGCGAAATTGCCGCTTTACTACATGATTACGCTTCTATACTAAATAAAGATTGGTATCCTGAACACCATATTCACAGCGCAAGATTAGCAGAAGAGATTTTATCAAAATATAATTATCCAAAAGAAAAAATTGAGGCGGTAAAACATTGTATTATGTCTCATAGAGCAAGTAAAAATATTCCACAAGAAACTATAGAAGCCAAAATAATCGCCAGTGCGGATTCAATGGCGCATTTTGACAATGTTCGCTCTTTGCTTTATTTGGCATTTGCAGTTCACAAAATGGATATAGAGCAAGAAACAAATGGGTTCTTGATAAATTGGAAAGAAGCTGGAATAAATTGATTCTAGAAGCAAAAGAGATTATTAAAGAAAAATATGATGCCATTAAATTCGCATTAACGAATGGCACCTAAAATTAAGTCTGCGGTTGCTTCGCAAGGCCGCACAACAGGTATTAAAAATAATTCGCTATTGCTTTGGGGTTAATTTTATATTTAAATTCTCTGACCGAGATTTCAAGAGGTTCGTTGCTGATGTCTATCATCATCTCTCTTGCCTTCGTCCTTTTTGCGGTAAATTTCTTTAATTGAAGAATCTCGGGTCGGTCTTATCGCAACCCGTCCTTCTTCCAATCGTACTCTCAATGTTCCTTCGCATATTATAGTAAGCTCTTCTTCTAAACTTTCAATTGCTTTTTTTAGCTTCTTTAATTCATCAGGACCGCTGACTTTGTATTCCCAATGACCTATGTGTGTTATATAACTTGTCATTCAATCACACCAAATATTTCCCAAAAAACTTTAAAAAACAACACTGTAAAAACATTTTTACATTACGAAATTGTTAAAATCTCGTTCAAACGCGTCTACAATTATTTTGTATGTTGTTTTTTCGTTGTCAGTTAATTCTCTTTCATTCCCTCTTTTTTCCCCTGAAAGCATAGATTTCGTTTGATGGATAAACTCTTCGACGGAGAGAGCATCAATTATTATGACAGAAGGACAAATTACTTGACCGTTGGAAGGGGTGTTCGTATCCGGCCAAGCAGATATTTCAACGGTTCTGTATATCCCTCCCACACAGATTTCATTGTTGAGAAACAAGACGCCTGTTTCACATCTATCGCAATTTTTCTCCAGCCCGCACTCTTTACATAATCCCTCTGCTGGGTATTTATTCATCAAAACCAAGCCTTCACGACTTCCGTCTAATTCGAGATAAGAAATTTCTAATCCATTGACTTCTTTCCTTTCAGAGAGTTTAACATGTTTTGGTCTCGGGATTGGTCTCTGCTCTGCCAAATACTTTACAGCCTCAAAACTCCACCCGTATTTCAGTTCTTTTTCTGGCACTGGCTCCGGAATCTTCTGAAATCTCGTAGTCAATATACGTTCCACATTGTTGTAGTAGCGATTAATTTCGTATTTCATAAGTAGTAAATCTATATTAAATTTATAAATTTGATTTGCATCCGAGCTGTAATTTTGGCTGTAATATTTATTAGAGTCGTGCCGAAATTATAATTATGAAGAATTTTGCATTTATCGTAGGTGTGATTTTTTTATTTGCGGTGTTTCAGGTCAATACAGCACGCGCCCAAACACCTGATGTGACGATAATACCGCAGATAATATCTGTGAACTCATCATGCTTCGTTAAAGTAGACCCCAAGACAACGGAAAAACCCATGCGTATCACATGGTCTGTCTACAACACAGGCAACATCGGAGTGGGTTCGTTCCCTATAACCGATGGAAGGGGGGTGTGCTATTTTTCAAATGATGACGAAAACGCAACATGCGGCCCATCTCCATTTTTTGTACCAGGGGAAACAGAGTTTTATGTCTATGTTGTCACACCTTCACATATCTATAACAAAACAATTTACCTCAATGTCTCCAGCATAAAACTCAACACCAACGGTGTGAACAGAGATGGCAATATAGTCTATATGTATTTCTACATGGATAAAAAGGACTGGATGAAATACAGCATCTACAAAGACGACCTCACCATATATCAGACAGACAGACCTCTTGCATATGATGTCCAGAACGGAAGATACGAGGGAAACATAACGTTAAACCCGGGTGTTTATTACTTTGTTTTCACGCTCAATGACAGCGGAAGCTACGCAGGAGCGATGAAAAAAATAGTAATACCTTCGGGTGAATTTTTGCTCATAAATACGGACAAGAACAAATACTGGGTAGGCGAGAAGATAAAGATAAGCGGGACGACAAACGCAGAGAAGGTATCAGGTTCTGTATATTCCCCGGACAACAAAAAGATTTTAGACATTTCCATACCCGTCACCTCAAACAACACATTCTCTTACAGCTTTTACTCCAGAAGCAACTGGGATGAAGGCGATTACGAGATACGCATAGCAGAACCGCTGGAAAAAACCTTGAAATTCAGTCTATCTGAATTTTTTGAGGTAAGACCAAAGGATGTAAAGGAAAATGTGAATAGGTCCGAGGATTTCTCCAAAACAATCGAAATAAGGAACATAAGAGAAAATTCAACAAACATATCGATAAGCACAAAGGGTGATATTCTGAATGATTACGTCACAATTGACAGGACCATACTTAACCCGCAAGACTCGGCATCTTTAACCATAAATATCCCCGATGTTGAGAAAGATGTTGAAGGTAGTGTAGTGATAACGTCGGATTTGGGTTTCAAAGTTGAGATACCAATAAGTTTAACTGTTGTTGAGGGTGGCAGGCCTGTTGAATGTCCTCCTTGCGCAGGGTCTGCACTGGAGATATTTCCCAGCATATGGACGCAGACATGTGTCGAGCAGGAAACAATCAGCAAAACCTTTACGGTAAAGAACACAGGGAGCAACGAGTTGTCATATTTCAGCTATGAAATTGAAGATTCATCTTCAACAGACGAAAGCCTGTACGAATTGGATTCAGACGGCAATGTTGATATCCCCCTGGACGACCTCATATTAGAGGCAGGTGAATCCAAGAAAATCAATATCTCGCTCACCCCTGAAAGAAGTGGAAAATATGTCGGGTCGATAGAGCTACACAGCGGTGACAAATATGCCAGCATATTCGTTGTTTTGGATTGTTTCAAAGACATTTCGGGCGATAGGGACCTAATTGAAAAAAGACTCAACAACGCAGACATACCAGAAAGTGCAAAACAGGAGATACTTGAATACATCAGCAATTCAAAGAATGCAGAGTCTGTTGGGAATTATAAAAAGGCATACGAAAACTACCAAATCGCGGCAGCCAAAATCGAGGCGTTCGAGTCTGCTGGCGGAGAGAAAACAGGTGGGTTCAGTCCGGTATGGATAATAATTATCATAGTAATTGCTGTCGCGATCGGGCTTGTATGGTATTTCAAAATAAGAAAGCCTTCTGCTTACTCAGAAGTCGAGGAGCTCGAAGAATCTTTTTAGTATAGTTTTTTAATTTATTGTAATCTTCTGAATAGAACAGATGACTTTTGCACATGCAGTCAGAAGAACCAAAATTGGGCATGGCACCGAACATCTTTGCCATAGCGTTCGCTATCTCGCATTCCCTCCTCTCTTCATGCACCCAAAAAACAACATCAACAAGTTTTGCTCTTTCAAGGAGATAGTCTATATGCCAGAATTTTTTCTTTCGCTTTCGAGTATGTCTTTCTATTCGTTTTTCGAGCGAGTTCATCGCAGACCCTACATATGCGTAAAATCCTTTTCTGAAATGAACAAGCCCCAAAGAGCCGATTCTTAAACTCATGGGACGTTCCACTTCGATAAGAAGGACATAGGAACCTTTCATAAGTTAGTTATATTGGTTGTAAATAAAT
Organism: Candidatus Aenigmatarchaeota archaeon; assembly: GCA_021162425.1. GTDB lineage: Archaea > Aenigmatarchaeota > Aenigmatarchaeia > QMZP01 > QMZT01 > JAGGYQ01. Next base: position 19,615 of record JAGGYQ010000013.1, on the reverse strand, counting down.
TTACTTCCCAAAGAACCTTCGAAGCGCCGGATGCATGTCTTCCATATGCTGCATCGCGATTTGCTCGTATAATTGGTATATAATCATGACCGCCAGCAATATGCCTGTTCCTGTTCCAAGCGCACCTGTAAAGTCAGCAAAGGCAGCGAGAAAACCAACAGCAGCACCGCCAAGTATTGCCAATGCTGGAATATATCGGTTCAAAACCCTTTCTATTATCCTTATGTCCCTTCTGAACCCTGGTATTTGCATACCTGTTGACTCTATTTGTTCTGCTACGCTTTTCGCATCCATACCAGACGTGCTGACCCAGAAAATCGAAAATATGACAGCGCCGCCGATAAGAAACACAGAATATGTGAAAAGTCTCAAAATATCGAGTGGGTTTACGGCAACCAATGCTGTCAGACCGAGACTTGATACACCTGCATACCAGACAATGCCGCCCAAAACACCAGAAAGCAAAACTATTCTCAATGCATTTGCCCTTTTCGTGTAATAAACGAACAATGCCCCCATCAATGCAAAAAGACCGATGGATGTCATCAAACCGGAAATAGCCTGGGTATGCGGTGGTGTGAAAAAATACACCAAGCCACCGACCGCACGTCCGTTATTGTCAAAAACACCGAGCCATGAGGCACCTCTTTGTGACAAAACACGCGCAAAAACCTGTATGTTTGCAAGAAGCGCAGCTGTGAGTATAACAGGTATGTTCGAGGTGTAGAGAAACTTCAACGGCCAGCGTCTACCGAAACCCCTGATGGTCGAGAATGCTAACGGTATTTCTACCCGTATGGCTTGGGCGTAAACCACCAAGAAAAACACTATCATTGTTGCTATTATGGGGAAGAGGACAAACAACGCACTCAATGGCTCACCAGAAGCGAAAAGCATGGCAGCATTTGGTATTAATCCTGCAGGTGGGTTCTGTATGCCTGTCGAAATTGTCCCGTCAGTTGTCAGTGGATTGAATGCCCTTATTATTATGGTTTTCGCGACACCAGAAACTATGAACAATCCGACACCAGAACCAAAACCCCATTTTGATATTAGCTCATCCATGAAGATTATAAGCCACCCGCCCAGCGCGAGTTGCAACACAACTATCGATACAAACCCTGGCTCTGCTGCTATTGCACCGAACGAAACATAAACGTATCCTTCAATCAGACAGAACAGAATAGCCAGCAGTTTCTGCGTTCCTTGAAAGAGGACTCTTCCCCTTTCTTCTTTCAAATCCCACGGGATTATTTTGGAACCAACAAGCAATTGAAGAATGATGGATGCTGTAACTATAGGACCGATACCAAGCGTCACCAGCGAACCAAATGTTGAGCCCATCAGAATCTCTAAATATTTGAAATACTCGTAATTAGTTTTGCTTATTCCAAAAATGGTTATCTGTGTCATTACAAAATAAATCAAAAGAACAATTCCTGTCCACTTAAGCCTTTCCTTGAATGTGAGCCTTTTTATGGGTTCTCTGATACCGGGCAGGCCCTTCAACAGTTTTATATATGAATCCTCGAAACTCATGGTAACACTTTAATTTTTGGTTTTTATATAATTTTTAAGCTTGAATTTAATAATTTTCCTTCTGTCTATTGCTCTATCACCAAAGCCTTTCCACCAATTTTTTCTATTTTTTCTTTTGCCCTTTCAGAAAAGGCATAAGCCTTAATGACGACTTTCTTTTTGAGTTTGCCTGTACCCAGAACTTTGTGAAAACCCAGCTCTGGTAAAACTACTTCTTCCTTATCCCCTATCAATTTTTCAAGGTCTTTTAGGTTTATTGCATTTATCTCTTTGCTTGTCTTCGGGACAAAACCACGTTTTCCAAGGTGATTTGGGGCGTTCTTTATTATCCATGACTTTCTGTGTTTTTTTGACCCAGAAAAGCCTCTGCCGCCTCGGTGACCTTTCCCTCTCCACTTCTTTATTCCGCCTTTGCCGCACGTTCTGCTCCCTCTTTTCTTTTCTGTTTTCTTTTTTGCCATGTTATCACAACATTCTTTCTATGAGCTCGTTTATCTTTTCTCCCCTGTAGCCCAAAGCTCCTTTAGGGTAATGAATTTTTATTGAGCCGTGACCCTTTCTTGGAGGGTTCAGCCTGAAAACAGGTTCGATTTCGGGGACATCTTTCGCAAGGTTTTTCATCTTTTTGATTTTTTTGAGTATCTTCTCAACATCTTTGGGGTCTATTTTCTTATTTCCAACCAATCTGCCTCTTTTTTCGATGAGTTTTTTGAGCATCTCGTCTGCAATTTCTCCCCATGTGACGTAATCTTTAACCTTTTTTATCATGCCCTCAACTCTTGGGTCTTTTCTGACAAGGACGCAGTGGTGTATCCTGTTAAGCCTGAGCATTTTCAATGTGTCCTTCACCTCTTTTTTCAGATTTACATTTCCTCTGACCCTTATGACGGCATACATTATAAGTCACCTTTTGTTTGGCTTAAGTTTTTCAGGGCATCAAAAACAGCAGCCGCCAAATTAATCCTTGTGGCTGTCTGCCCGAACGTTTTTATCCATACATCTTTTATTCCAGCCAAGCCCAATATTTTTTTGCTTTCGTCTCCTGCCACAATGCCGACACCTTTTGGGGAAGGCAAAAGCATAATTCTGACAGAGCCGCATTTGCCGGTTACCTTGAACGGGATTGAGTGGTCGCGACCGCAGTTGCATTCCCATGAACCGCATCCTCTTTTAACATATATGACGTTAAGTTTTGCCTGTTGCAACGCTTTTTCTATCGCTATCCTATGCTCGACTGATTTTGCCTTACCTACGCCAACAACACCGTTCTCATTTCCAACGACAACCATTGCAGAAACCTTATACCTTCGTCCAGATTTGTGCATACGTGCGGTCATTTTTGTCGGGGTTCTTCTGATACCCCCGCCTTTTCCTGGTGTTCCGCCTATATAGATAAGTTCCTGTTTAAGATCGGGGACAAGATAATCTACTATTTCTGGCTCTAATATTATCTCGCCCGCCATCAATACGTCTTTTATGTCTTTGTATTTTCCCGCGACTATTTCTTTTCCGAGTTTTGTCTTTGGTACCCATTCGGTCAGTTCTTCTCTCTGCTGTGCTGGTATCTCCTTTACCTTCTCTTCTGGTGTCTCTTCTACTTCTTCTATGCCTTCGCTTTCTACTTCTATTTTTTCGCTTTCCGCAGCTTCTTTCTTCTTTTCTACGTCTTCCTTTGTTTTTTCCTTCGGTATGTTGACCACCCGTATTCCTTATATTAAGGTAATAGTTATTTATATCTTCTTCTTTTTTTAATTTTTTCTATTCTTTTCAGCACATCTTGTGCCTGCGAATAATTACATGCATATGCTTTTATTATTTTCACCCATGCCTCTTCCAGAATATCAAAATGCGTGGATTTCAACGCTTCGTATAAAAGGAAAAGGTCTACTGCCTGGTCTTCAACACGGTTGGAAAACTTTCCCAGACCGAAATCTATGAAAAATAATCCATCTTTTGCAAGTATCATATTTGATGTTGTCAGATCACCGTGTATTATACACGATGCATGAAGTTTTGCCACCATCTTGCCTATCTCTTCGCACACGGCTTTTCTATTTTTTTCACTCATGTTGTTTAGCGCGTCTTTAAGTTTCCTTCCTTTTATGTAATCCATCACAAGTTTAAATTCGTCTTCTACCCGAACATTTGGAACTCTGATGCCCGAAGCCCTTGCCCTTTCCATGAGCTTGGCTTCGCCTTTGGTTCTCTGTTTTCTTATTTTGTAATCAAGCTGCTGGATTCGATAGCCCTTTTTAACTCTTTCTTTGACGAGCTTTCCATTCTTCAGGTAAAGAACTGCCTCGGCTCCGCGTTGAATGATTCTATCCATAGCCATAAATAGGTTAAGAGATTTTTATAAAATAACTTTTTGGAAGAGCTCTGAATTTGTGAGATATGAAACAACTTTTTCAAACGAACAGAACGGTCCGCCTATCTTATGCGAACTTACAGGTTCGTCGTCTCTGAGTTTCTGTCTATACACGTAGGTATGGCCGTTCGCCTCTTCTTTGACAATCATCCTTTCCTCATATCCGTTGGGTCTTGGGGCAAGATATTTGAAATATGCCCTTTTTTCATCGTTGTACCTAAACTTTCTGAGTTTAACATTTTTTGTTGTTTGTTTTGACTCTATGATTCTTTCCTTCTCATCTATTGTCCATCCCATCAGTTGCTCCGCAATGTTGAAAAACACGTCTGTTATCTCTATCGGCGAGATTTGTGTGCAGTTGTTTTTCATTTTTGGGAATTCGGGTATTTTATCATATTCGCTTTTGAGGATTTTTGGTAGGTTGTTAAATTCTTCGGCAGAATTGAGGAGGTATAAAAAACATTTCTTGTATTTGGGGTGAATATGTTCTTCCAAAACAAGGACAGCAGGTGATTTAAGACTCAGCTGAACACTGCCTGTTTCGGTACGTATCACGATGTTGTGCTCTTCTTCTGTTAAAGGTATGTAGTATGTTTTTTCACATATCATATATTTTATATTTAATTGAATGTATTACTTTTGTTTCCTCCACAACTCACACGTTTTGCAAATCTTTTGAGAACTCGGTTCCCCACATTTTTCGCATTTCCTGATCTTCACTCCCTCTTTTTTTACGATCTCCCTCACATGCGGGAGGAGTTTTTCAAATGTCCTCAGGACTGAAAACTTTATCCCCGGACTTTCGGATTCAAGGTCGTTGAGGAAATCACGCACACGAAACCTTGGGCCTTCAAGGTATGGACACTCCCTTTCCTGGATTTCAAGACCCGAAAGAATAGCGTAAAGACCAATCTCCTTCTCCGGGATTTCGCGAAACGGCTTTATCCTCGGGACGAAGAGCTTGTGCGAAACAATAGGTTCTCCCCCCATGCGTGCGAGACGGACGAGGTCCCCGCGAACATAGTCCATCATTATTCCCTGGACTTCGTCATCGAGATTCATGCCAAACGCGATTTTTTTCGCTCCCAATTCCCTCGCCTTTTTGTTAAGCAGCCAACGCCTAGCAAGACCGCAGTATGTGCATGCCGTTCCTTCCCATATGTCCGACTTCTTCACATCTCTCACCTTCTCTTCGAGCGTTTTTCCGAATTCCTTCTTGAACGAGAAAATATGATGTTCCACGCCAAGGGTTTCGCAGAGCCTTTTTGCGATTTTCAGACTCTCATCCCTGTATCCTGGAATACCTTCATCGACGGATATGGCAAAGAATTTGAGGTCTTTGCGGTTTTTGAATATTTTTTTCATTATGTAAAGAACCGCGGACGAATCCTTGCCTCCGGACAGGGCGAAGGCTATGCAATCATTCCGCTGAACCATTCTATGCCTCCGAATTGTTCGTTTAACCTTCTCCTCTATGCTCCTCACGAAATGCCTCTCGCAGAGGTAGACGCCTTCGTATTTGCGGTGGTAGACTGCTTTTCTTGTGCAGAATGAACACATAAATTTTGTCATATTTAGAGAAAACAAAAATAATTTAAAAGCTTAATTTAAATATTACAGTTATGGAAGAATATTCGCTACTTATTGGTGATTATCTATCTTCGATTAATGGTTCTCTATCTGAAAACCAAAAAACAAGACTTGAGAAAATTTTACAGGGGTTTGACCCAAGAAACATGGCTCAACGAGTTCTTTTTTCCGCTGGTTACAAAACGATAAAAGCTATTAATAGGGGGGTAGTGTATGCGGGTATTAGAGGGAGCGTCTCCCGCGGGGGAGCTAATGAAAAGGATGATGTTGACCTCTTGTTCTTTTATGACGGGTCTGGTGAAGAGATAAGGAAAATGAAAGAAGAGATTAAGGAAATAGCTTATGAGAACGGCGTGAAGGCTAAGAGAATCCTGCCTTGCCTCGAAAGACCAGAGAAAAGAATTGTCACATTCTGTGTGTTTGGAAAAGAGGATTATGAGAAGTTCAAAAGCAGACCCTGGTTGCTCGATATGGAAAACATAGATTTTCAAAGAGAAAGAGAATATGTGAACGCTACGAAAATTATAGGGGGCATCAGCCAGTATATGGAAAGGGACGAAGTACTTTCCAACCCCCACAAAGACCCATTCGAGTTCCTTGAAAGAATGCTCAAAGTTTTTGTCAGGGTCCCAGCCCACAAGAAAAAGCTTTGGAGAAAGATGTTCAATCACTACAAGAACAGCATTGTTTTTAGCAGAGCCAGACTTGAGGGGATTCAGATCAAGGGAGATGTCCCCCAGCACAAACTCACGAAGACCAGAGACGAATTTATAAAAGGGTTTCTGCTTCCGAACGCCTATGTGCTGGATTTTTGACTACCGAATAACAACCTCTTCAACACCAAGCCATCCTCGTAACAGCTTGCGTTGTTGAACAAAACGTAAACGGGCTTTTTCTGTTGGCGGACGTTGTTGGCAAGGGTTTTCAGCTCTTCTTCCGAGAATCCGTAGTTGTACATGCTCGGCTTCCCGAAGCCATGTAAGCGGTAGTAGATTACGCTGTTCGCATAAAAACATTCCTGCCTGAATGGGTCAATACATTGATTTAGCCCGAGCTTAGAGAACACACGCCTTACGATTTCTTTTGTCCAGTCCTTCGCCCACCTGACCTCCCATACGAGAACGAAGTCATCTCTGTCTATCTTTTCGAAAAATCCCCTCGCTTTCTCAAGGTTGTCCTCCGTCGGCTTGAAGCTCGCAGGACTCTGGAAGAGAAGGATTTTCGCTCGCAACTCTCTCGCGATTTCCTTCATCCGCTCGAATGCCCAGAGCGATTGTTTTCCGAAGGGGTCTTTGTGCGTGATTAACTGCGAAACCTTCACGGTGAACTCGAATCCCTCGTTTACCTCGTCCGCCTCCTCCCTCCACTTCCTCGCGGTCGAAAGTTTCGGGATTCGGTAGAACGTCGAGTTGATCTCGACCAGGTCGAAAAGCTTTGCGTAGACCTGGAGCTTGCTTTTGAATTTATCCTTCCATCTTGGGACATATTTTTCCGCGTTTAGGTATGACCAGCCGCAGCTCCCGACCTTTATGATACCCATAATAATGGTTTGGAGAGTAAGAGTTTTAATTTTTAGGTTAAAATAAAAAGTTATGGATTCTTACAAAGATGTAAGTGGGTTGCTTGAGATGTCAAACACGTCGGAAATTTATTTTGAAGTCATTGACCCGTATAATTTGAACCGCTTAGAGTTTCCCAAACACAAAGATATTGTGAAAAAACGGTTAGATGAGTTAAGAGAGCAGAATATCAAGATACTGGGGCAAATTACCAAAAATTTTACCGAAGAATTCTGCAAAAAAAGAAAAATCAATGAAAGATATTTTGAAAACTATCACGATTTCAAAAGCACGATGTTCCATGAAAAAATAAAGCAACTTGGATTGAACGAACACAAAAGAAAGGCATGGGAGCGGGCATTAAGAGACGAAGAGCGTCGCATGAGAAGAGAGAAATATCCACACCTCTCCAGAAACAACATCTACATAAAGCTTCACGAGCCAGAAGGTTTGGATTTGATGCTTTTCACAGGCCTGAAAACACAAAGAAGCGCGATAGAAAAAATAGTCAGAAAATTTATTTTCAACAAATACATCGTGGAGAACAAAGACGAATATGCAGATATAGGCGAAGAGGAAAAGACAGAGATTGTGAGAAATTCAAGCTACCTCAATGACATCGCCAGAATGAAAATCATCTTTTTGAGGGAAATAGAAAAATGTGACAAAGATGTTAAGCATGTGCTGAATTTCTTTAATCAGGCAGGCAAAAATTTAGGATTTGATATATACATCAGCGAAACAAAATCCGTTCCTTGGCAATACCACAAACTGGTGCTTGAAAAGAAGCAGGAAGAACCTGCAGATAGGATTTCTGTGCATATTGTAGGCCTTGATGGGTTTATGAAAGATTTGTTCGGGCGCAAGTGCCATGAAATATACGAAGTTAGACGCTATGCATACATCTTGGACGAGCGAGAAAAACGTAAAGTTTACAAACTTGTTTACAAAGCCATCTCCAGACTGGCATGATTCAACCGCCAGAAACGACCTTTATGAGCTCTATTTCCTCGTTATCTGAAAGCTTTTCATCCTCAAGCACAATTTCATTGCGTTTTTTGACTATGACTGTCTCTGGGTTCACGTTCAGCTCTCTTAAAACATCTATAACCTTTGCGTTCTCTTTAATTTCCGCATTCTTCATCCCATCCCAGAATTTCACTTTGACCTTCATAAGATTATTTAAAGTCTTCGAGTTTTAATAAAATATATGACGCTGGGGTGGCCGAGCCCGGTTCAACGTGCTTCGCCTCCGCGAAGACGGGCTTAAGGCGGCGGACTCGAGACGGATGAGAAGAAGGTCGACGTTCGCTTGCGAACGTCTTTCGAACCTTATGATTGTGTGACATCCGCTGGGCGAAAAGCAGATTGACGCGCATGGAGTGTGCGTCTTTCGCTACTCCAGATTGACGCGCATGGAGTGTGCGTCGCTCGCTCGTACGCCCGCGCAGGTTCGAACACAGCTTCCCCTGCTCCCAACAGAGGCAGGAAAGCGAACGATGCATACGCAGTATGCATCTCATCGAAAGTTTCAAGAGGGAGTTGACACTTCCGGCTGTCTGAATTCCTGCCCCCAGCGTGTTCTTTCTTTGTGATGACAAGTCTTTTTATTTTAAGTGATAATCTTTGAATATGGACTTGACAAATTTGGCAAAAAGAATTAAGCAGAAAGGCAACACGTGCGTGCTGGCAAGTATGGTTTTTTCGCTACTCTCGAGAGAAATTCATGAAAAAATTTATACCGACATCCGTCCAATACTCACAAATTGTGATGGTTACAAAACGCTGAAAGAAAAGATTTGCAGGGGAGATGAGCCTTTGGAAATAAACACTCTCGCGGATTATTTATCCTCACATGGGTATGAGGTTAAGTTATATCCATACGCAGAAATCAGCACTATAGAGCAAAACATAGAGCTTAAACCTCTAATATCTTTAAAGTTTACCTTTCCCCAATGGCTGGATTTTTTCGGTAAAGGAAACCTCAATAATTGGTATTCCGCTCATGTTATCTGTGGTGTGGATGTGAGAAGTGAAAATCTTATTTATTTTGAACCGCTTACAGGTGAGATAAGAGAAAAGGATTTGTCGCAGTTGGAAGAGTACGATAAAGGTATTTGTCTCATAAAACTGAATTCGTGACAAATCAAAGTTTATTTATATTTCGTATATATACCTTTATATGGGCCGGTGGTCTAGTGGTTATGACGCCGCCTTCACACGGCGGAGGTCGAGGGTTCAAAAGCTGACATCGTTGGTTTGGAAAGGTTGATAAGGGCGGGTATGCGCTCTTAACGGTAGGATGGGTTGACAAGGGCGGGCGTGGCGCCCTTATTCCCTTATGGCTCGGAAGGGTTGATAAGGGAGGGGAAGGCTCCCTTATGTTGGAAATCCCTCCTGGCCCATACTTTTAAATACGAATTCGAAAATATTGTAACATGGGTCCGTGGTCTAGTGGCTATGACGTCCGCTTGACGTGCGGAAGGTCGCCGGTTCAATAGCAAATTCGATTCCATCGCTGAAACTCCGGCCGGACCCATTCAGCTTCTTATTTTTTATAAAACCGTAAAACACACAAATATATATGAAATATGAACTCCACGGCACCACAATGCAGATGTTAAATATCGAACTAGAGGAAGGAGAAAGCATAATCTCCGAATCAGGTCGTCTCGTCTATATGAGTGACAACATTGAGATGACAACAGAAATGAAAGGCGGGCTTTGGTCTGCGATAAAGAGAAAATTCGCAGGTGAATCATTTTTTCTCGTGAATTTCACGTCCACTAAAGGCAATGGCATCATAGGATTCGGCTCTGAATTCCCGGGCAAAATCATACCAATGGAACTGAAAGAAAACGAGGAGATCATCGCACAGAAGGATGCATTTCTCTGCGCAGAAAATTCCGTTGACTTCAACGCTGCTTGGACGAGAAGAATCGGAGCAGGGTTGCTCGGCAGGGAAGGTCTTGTCCTCATAAAGGTAAGGGGTCCCGGCATCGTTTTCTTCAACGTGGGCGGGGAGATAACAAAGGTGAAACTCGAAGAAGGGCAAAAAATACGCGTGGATACAGGTAATTTGGCGATGTTTGATTCAAGCGTGGAATACTCGGTAGAGCGGGTCAAAGGAATCAGGAACATAATATGGGGAGGTGAAGGATTGTTTCTGGCGACATGCAGAGGTCCCGGAAGAGTATGGGTTCAGAGCATGCCCGTAAACGAGCTTGCCGCCAAACTTCTCGAATACATGCCCGCGGGCGGTAGCAAGAACACTCTCGCATCAGCAGCAGCGGGCGTGGCAATAGGAAGCATCCTGAAAAACACAATGTTTGGGGAGAGATAGATGAGAGAGAAATCGCATTTCATCACCATTGGGGCAGCGATCGTAATTGGCACAATTTCGCTTCTGGCGGCAGTTGCGATATTTTGGATACTGCTTCCCTACATACTTCCACTTGCTCTGGATGTGCTGTTTTTGATGGTCATATTCGTTGCGTTGTGGACTGCGATTTACATAGCAGCTGTAACAGGTATTGCCATGTACTATTTGTTCAAACCCATGAAAATCGAAGAAAAAGACAAGAACTACGGGATAGCAAAGCTCAAGGACTCCGGTTCAAGAAGGAAAGGCAGGTCTTATAGAAAAAGAAAGAAAATTTAGCTCCCCGAAGGCAAAAAGAAATAGAAAGGAACCTTATGCAAGAAACAATTAAATACAGGAAACCCCCTATAGATTAGTATGTTAAGCCCATGGGACTTCAGCAAGCGGGAAATAAAAGAAATAACCATATCCGTGTTAGTTTTGAGTTTTGTCTTTGCGTATCCTGACGTATTTTTTAACCCTGTGTTTTTCTTATACTCTCTTCTTGGCGTGGGTGTTGCCTTCATCGGGCATGAGCTTTCGCATAGATTTGTCGCGAGAAGGCTTGGTTATTACTCTGCATACAAGATGTGGACAGAAGGTTTGTTGCTCGCGTTTATTTTTGCAATAGTTTCGGGTGGAGCGTTCGTATTTGCGGCTCCGGGCGCTGTTGTCTTTTCTTCATATTGGGTATTCAAAAAACCGACAATGAATGAAATAGGGAAGATAGGAGTAGCGGGTGTTGTATTCAACCTATCTGTTTCGTATATGAGCATATTGCTATTTCACCTGACAGGCGTGGGCATTTTCAGGTTCATCTCAACCGTGAATGCGTGGCTTGCTGTTTTCAACCTCATACCGTTTGGACCGCTTGATGGGTTGAAGGTTTTCCGATGGAATAAGAGAATATGGATTTCTTCATTAATATTCGGAATCGTGGCGCTCGTGTTTTCGTGAGTCTCACAACCCATATTCTGCGAGTTGACGTTGTATATTTTTCGTTATTCTGGGTAACGGAAATTCTCGTGTTTTAAACAACTCACCGCTACCGTCCAAAGCAACATGATAAACACCACGCTTTTCCAGACGTTCCCTCTCGCGTTTTGATTTGCCATGAAGCGAAACTTGGATTCGGTGTTCCTTACCATTTTTCTTGACCACTATATCTGTCTTTCCGCTGTAGTCTTCCTCCTTCGTAGCCATCCGCGCATTGTAACCAAGTTCTACCATAATTTTCAAGGCTAGTTCTTCGGCGAGTTTTCCCAGTCTCCCGTCTCTATATAATTTACTACTCATAAGTGATTAAATATTAAAAACGGTTATTTATAAACTTATCCCCGCGGGCATAGACCGCAGAAAATTGCCGTGAATTCGTAATTTATACCAATGGGACATATATATTATATGACATATACGAGAATTGCCGCCACATGGATTCTGTTCGCGCTTATTGTAGCAGTAGTAACATCGAGCGGGTGCATCACATCAACATCAAAGCAGTCAAACATGTCCCAAAACATATCATTTGAAAACTCGACACACCCAGCCCACATGAACATCAAGAAAGACTTCGTCTTTGAGCTTTACAAAGAAAGCAATATATGGGTCAAGAGAGGAAAGCGGGCCATTGTCTACGCTGTGTTCAACAATGTGGACGAGGACGGGCAAGCGCATAAATTCGTGTCGAAAGTTATACCCTTTGCCGCTGATTTCGATGTTTACTCGGCATACCAATGTCTACATTTTGTGGAATGTAAAAGACTTAAAGCTGATATGCTTAACTTCATACATCAACTGAAAGAGCCTGTTGAAGTCAACTACACATTCGTGGGGCTGTCCCAAATAACTATAGAAATACCACAAGACGCGGTCGAGGGCACATACATGTACAATGTCGTGGCTTGCAAAGACATAGATTTCGACGAATGCAACGAGGCGACAACAAACTGGGGACCAACCCTTCCCCTCGTAATCCATGTGTTTTAGGCAGGCGAAAGATTTATAAATATAAATCACCACTTAAAGATAGTGAAAAAATGAAAAAATATACAAAACCCTCGAAAATTGTATCGTGGCTCGCTGCAGGACTGCTAGGACTGGCAGCATTGCTCTATTCAGAGAGTGATAAAATAGCAGAATATTTAACAAAATTTAACAAAATATCTTCACCTGCTACTGTTACGCATACATCCAAGCGTTCCATCAAAGATTATTTCGAACAATACGTAAAGCGTGAGGTGAATAGATACGAAAAAGAAATAAGAGACCGATACAAGGACGACAACATAGTTACCGTAGAAGTGGGTAGTATTATGAGTGAAGAACTCATCGGCTATCACAAAATCCTTAAAGAATTTGGTCTATCGGATGAAATTGTGTCCGCATTCAACCCAAAAATTGATCCATCGAAAATCGAACCAACGTCATGTATCCAAGTGCCGGAAAGCGCGATAAAAATACCTAAAGAATTGAAAGAATATGTTCATTAATCTTTCAGCTCAAAGTCGGCCTCGCCTATTTTTTTGAACTCCTTGCATACGTTTTCGCACGCGTTAGCCAGTTTCGCTTCCACATCTTTGTAATTTTTGCCTGTGAGCGAGACGAGGTATTTTGGCGCAGCGATATAGTGGACGCCAAGCCCCTGTTTTTCCAACCCGTGCAAAAATTTCTTTATGACATTCACGCCGTCAGATTTCGTTGTGACAAGTGTCAGGACAGCCCGAACCTGAAACACCTTCTCTGCGTAATTCTTTTTTGCAACCTCTACGATCGCGTCGCACCAGTCTTTAGGGATATTTTTTCTTGACAAAAGATTTGCATTTTTTAACGCGGTATCGAAAACCTTTCTAATCGAGCCGAACTCCTCGATCAAAAACTCCTGCATCTTTTCAATGTCCCTCTCGTTCTTCCCAGCAAGCTTCCCTGACATTTCCAAAAGTTTTCTGCACCTTGTCTCCCTTTTGTATTCATTCAGCTTTCTGTTCGCTTCTTCTTTATGCACACGTTTTAGGGAGAGGGATATGTGGTAGTGGTCAACCCTCATCACTTTGCACACAACGTATTGATTCTCTCTCACGAACTCGCGTATATCCCTTACCCATCTGGAGGCGACCTCGGAAACATGTATCATGCCCTCTTTATCATATTCCATCAGATGTGCAGTAGCCGAATGCGGATTTATGCGCGTTATTTTGCACACAACTAATTCTCCAACTTTAGGCAAACCCTTTTCTACCATAAAATCACGTATAGGAGCTTCAGGAAACCGCTTTTATTATTTCAGCCTTTATCACAGCCTTCCCGCCTGTCGGTTCCGCAAGAAGCTCACCGCAGACCAGACATTTAACAGCGAGCGACGCCTTCTCGAATATTATCTGCTCATTTTTGCATTTTTTGCACTTAACCTTTACGAATTTTGACGCCATGACTCATCACCGTTATGTAAGTTCAAATTTCTTTATTCTGAATCCTTTCTTCGTGTGGGATTTTCCGCATTCTTTGCACGTCAGGCGAAGGTCGACCTTTTTCGTTGGCTTCCCCTCGCCCTTCGGATTCGGTCTCGGGAACGAGCCGTATCCCTTTAGCTTTCGCTCGAATCTTCTCTGGGATTGAGATTTTGGATGAGCCTGCGAGCGCCCACGCTTTTTCGATTGTTTAACCGCGTGCTCAGTATGCTTCTTGCATTTGGGGCAATATGTTCGAACAGTCTTTGGGAATTTCATAATATCACATCCACGTCAATAACACATATATGTTCAAATCTTTTTAAAAAGATTGCCTTTCTGTTTTTTGTCGATTCATATATGGTTCAAACAGATAGACAAATTCATTACTAACTATAAAAGCTTAAATTCTTTACCATTAAATAATAACTATGGCTTCTATCCATCTGGTGAAGCATTGGGATAAAATATTCTGGCTCACATTCATAGCTATGCTTGTGTTTCTCGCTGCCAGCGCGATGCAGTCAACTATAAAATTTGAGCATATCGTGTTGTGGGTGTTTCTGATACTCATAGGTTCAGGCAAACTATCGCAAGAAGTTTTTGGAAGGAAAACCCTGAACTATCAGGATGATTTATACAGAAAGCTGCACACAGTTTCAAAACAACTCGAACAGACGTTCAACATGGCAAATGCACACAAAGAGCGAACAGACTTCAGATTCTACACGCTAAACAAAAAGAGAAGGGACATAGAAACAAAAATAGATAAGAATTACAGAGACATCGCAAAAAAGCTCATAGAAATAGAGAACAAGGTCAACAGATTATCAAAGACGTTTATAGAAAGGGAGCTACAACGCCTGAACGCACAGGCAGGTGAGAGCTTTTCAGAAAAAGTCCTGAACCTTATAAGGAACGTTCCTCATGGAAAAGTAACAACCTACTCGGAGATAGCAAAGATTCTGGGCAACCCAAAAGCGTCCAAGGCTGTGGGAAAAATACTTTCAAGAAGCACGCACCTTAAAAGCATACCTTTTCACAGGGTTGTCAGAAGCGATGGCCTCGTGGTTAAAACAGGCAACATCTCTGTGAAAAAAAGAGTGAGAATGCTCAAAAAAGAGGGCGTAAGCGTGAAAAAGAACAAGGTGAACCTCAAAAAACATCTTTACAAGTTTATTCCTGAAATTTAAATATCGGAGCAAATTATTAAGTATGCTTGTCGAGACTGTCGTCCTTGTGATTCTCATACTGCTTTCCGCCCTATTCTCAGGTTCGGAAATCGCACTTTTTTCGCTGAGTGATATAAAAGTGAAGAAACTCATAAGACAGAGAAAAAGAGGGGCAAAAACACTCAAAAAAATAAAGGAAAACCCACATAAACTCCTCATAACAATCCTCATAGGAAACAATCTTGTCAATATTTCAGCCGCGTCTTTCGCAACTATTGTCTTCACAAATATGTTTGGTTCGCTGGGCATTGGTCTCGCAACAGGAATAATGACATTTTTCATTCTGGTTTTCGGTGAGATATTCCCGAAGTCTTTCTGTTATCAAAACGCGGAGAGAATGTCCCTGTTTTTTGCGACACCGCTCTATATTTTGATGAAGCTGCTTTACCCTGTGGTGATATTCATAGAGAAGTTAAGTTTAATACTGCTTGACCTGTTCGAACGCAGGAAAAAGGAGCGAAAGATAAGTGAAGATGAAATAAAAGCTGCTTTAAGCATGGGTGTTGAAGCCGGGATAATCGAGAGGGACGAAGAGGAGATGATACACAACATATTCGAATTCGGCGATACAACAGTCTCCGAGGTCATGACACCGAGAAAGGACATCATTGCAGTCAGATATGACGCCAAACTCATGGAAGCGTTGCCAGAGATTATAAAATCGAAATACTCAAGAATACCCATATACAAAGGCGGGCTGGACAATATCATAGGCATTCTGCATGTGAAAGATGTCCTAAAATATCTGAAAAAAGGGCAGCATGACATTCATGTGTCAACCATATCCTCGCCTGTAATGTTCATCCCTGAAAACAAGAATCTGGACCTTTTGCTGGACGAATTCAGGGAAAGCGGGACACATATAGCTATTGTAAAAGACAGAAAAGGAAAAGTGAAAGGTCTCGTCACACTCGAAGATTTGCTGGAAGAGATTGTCGGTGAGATATACGATGAAAGTGATATAAGCAAAACAAACATACGAATTCTTGATAAAAGGACGATGATGGTGAAACCAGACACGTCGCTGGAAGATGTTGAAAAACTGACAGGTCTGAAATATAAGGGTGGTCTTAAAACCATTGGTGAGCTCATAACTAAGCTGCTCGGTAAACCAGCAAAAAAAGGTGACATCATAAGACTCAAAAATTTCAAGCTAGTAGTTAAAGATGCCAACAAAAACGAAGGGCTGAAATGGATAAAGATCGTAAAAATTAGAGGGAAAATCAAACGGTAGAGCCCTATTCTTTCAGAAGTGATTTCTTCTTTATTATTATAGGTGAGCCGCCAGCGTGCCACGAAAACCTTGGTCTTACCTGTATCTGATATATGCGTTCGGAGTTATCGTCCAGCAAGATGGCTGAACCCTTTGTTTTTGGCAAGTTAGCCAGATATTCTTGTATGTCTTCAAGCATGTATGTCTGCATAATCGAACGCAACGCCTCTATGTCTGCGCGAGAGGTTAACCTATGGGAAATTATAAGGTCTGCCTGAGAAAGGGCATCTTCATGGAGTTTATCAGGTCTCTGTGTTATCAAAAGCATGGATATACCTGGTTCTCTTCCTTCTTTTATTGCTGTGAGCAAAGGTCCTGTTGCAGCTGTGAATCCCTTGTTTGGTATGAATTGATGCGCTTCATCTATCATTATCCATACCATAGGAACAGTTTTTTTCGCCTGACCCGTGATTTGGCTGTATTCCTCTATTTTTCTTGCTTTAAGTCGCTCGGTGAATATTTTTCTCCCGAGCAGGCCAACAACCATGGAGCGTATTGACCACGACTCGGAAACACGCATGTAATGGGAAACATCTAATATAGTAATAACACCCGGCGACAGAAGCTCTTCTGTTCTTGTTCCCTCTTTTTCAAATATGCCCCAGCTTTTCGCTGCCCTGAAACGATTTATAACAGCATATTTTACCCTTTTCTCCGTCTCATCGTCCCCTTCGATTACACCTATGATGTCATCTATAGAGTATGTGTTTCCTTTTTCTTTTCGCACCTTCTCGATGGCTTTCTCTATAAGTATGCCTTGGTCGTCTATCATGGAAAACCCAAAGGTTACTATCCAGTCCTCTGCTGTAAGCTCGCCAACAGAGATGGTGAAAGGGAAATCGACATCTATTCCAGATTGTTTGTATTCATCGAAATACCCTTTCGGAACGAATATCCTTGCACTTTTTAGACCCTGGGGCTTCAGACCCCATTTTTTCAGAAGCTCTGCATCTTTTTCATTCGGCATCTTCATCGACCAGTATATGCCCATTGTGTCAACCATCAGAACAGATATGTTCTTTTTTATATCGCTCGGGAGTCTTGAAATCTCTTCTGCTATTACGCCACCTGAATATGACTTGCCAGTTCCCCTTTTACCACACAACAAAATCACATGCGGTCTTGAAACATCCATAAGAACAGGATTTGTCAAATGGGCTTCCTCGCCTTTACCGACGACGTGCTTGCCTATGAATGCTGTCCCCTTATCCCCGAATTTCCTCAGGTCTTTCCAATCCTTGCCGACAATAATCTTTTCAACCATAATAATTAGTTTGTTTTATTCTAATTTATAGATTTGACGCCCATTAGGTTAATAAGGCAAACAAACAAATTATTTATAAAAAACGATGAGGTGGTATGATGGGTGTGTTTGAGGAAATGATTCAAAACAAAGATGAGCTGATAGCCAAAATTTTGCAACTCCTGCAGGGCAGGGAAGCCAAAACAAAGATAAATCTCGATGGCGTCGAGTTCAAAATCGGGGACGTCGCGCTAAAGGTTGATGGCAAAATAGATATAACAATCGCGCCGTTTGCAAAGAAAGAAAAATAAAAGATCGCTATGGGCTTTTTCACGGATATTCTCACATCGCTCGTGGGGAGGCTTCACTTCATGGTTTTTTTGGGCAAGTCTCCCGCAGCTGAAATTAAAATCGAGGGCAAGACCATAGTTATTGATATAATACATCCTATTGTTGCTATTGAACTTGGTATTAAAGAGTTTTTAAACGGCGAAGGGCCATACGAAGTAGGTGTTATAGAGACATTAAAGAGAATGGGCTATAAACTGAAAATAAAATACAAGATGCTTGAACTTAATATTTAGGCTATCAACGCAAATTCTACTTTAACAATTCTATTATCCAAAATGCAATATCTTGTCACAGGCACCGTGATCCTTTCCTTCGGTTTTGTGCCTATTTTCCCGTAGGATGTCCCATTAAGGTCTTTTATCTCAAAAAAGAAGTCATAGGTTCCCACAAGCAGGACTTTTGTTCTGTTGTAATCTGCGTTTCCCATTTCAAAAAAATATCCTACTTTTGTCGAATTTAGAACATTTTCGTCAGCTGCAAGCCCTATGATTTTCACATTGTCAGGGTTCCAAAATTCAGGCATGCCCTTTGTTCTCACGAGCGCATCTGAAACAGATAATGCTGCCTTTTCTATATCATTGAAAAATCTTTGCTGCTCACTTTGGGTGTTTACGTATGTCCATGCAAAGAAAAACATGGCAATTACGAGTGTGAATAAAACCACAGATGTTATGAAATCAAGAGACCATACCTGGGCTTTTTTCATTTTATCACAATACCGCCGTTTACATTTTTTAACAAATTTTCCCCCTTCTTTAACTCACCTGTGACATTGTTCGTTAGCAGTCTTTTGTGGTAACTGCGCTGATTCATTGTGAGCCATATACTCTGATTTTCTATGCTGATATTGTAGTCAAAGCCTTTGATTTTTTCTGGAAGTGTCAAGTTTATAGCAAATCCGTCTCCTTCCAGAAAGACTGTGTTTATTGTGTTTGCCACCTTAGATAGGAGAGTATTCGCTTCTCTTTCTATTGTGGAACGACTTATATCAACCGCCTTATTCAGCAATGACAACGCTATGATTGTTAGCGCTGCGAGGAAAATTGCAAAGATTAATATGAATTCTACCGCAAGTTGCGCCTTCATGGAATCACGCCAGTGTTATGTTAACATAATCTCCTTCTGCCTTTATCAGGACCCAGTAAAAGCCTTCATCAGAAGGTAAAGTTCCGTTAAGTTTGGCTATCGAATTTTCAAAGATGTCAACTGGTCCTGAACTCGAAAGAACTCTTATGTTTATTAGATGGTCCGTTATGTTTGTGTATTGAACGTTGCTTGGAATATAAACACCTATCTTAACCTTCGCACTGCTTCGTTGAGAATATACCATATCGGCGTATTTTGCTATCTGTGAAACAGCATTTTTTGCATATGAAAGGATGAAGTCGTCGTTTGTCTGGGTCTTAACTTGGGATGCGTAGATCCATATCGGTGTAAGGAAACCTAAAATGAAAATGGCTATGACCATATATTCAAAAGCAGCTTGAGCTTTCATAAACTATTTTTCGTTTAGGAAGAATAAAAAAGAGAATGGGGCCGCTGGGATTTCCAACATAAGGGAGCCTTCCCCTCCCTTATCAACCCTTCCGAGCCATAAGGGAATAAGGGCGCCACGCCCGCCCTTATCAACCCTTCCGAGCCATAAGGGAATAAGGG
>JAGGYQ010000056.1 GCA_021162425.1 Candidatus Aenigmatarchaeota archaeon | reverse complement strand
CATTTTCGTGGAGAAATCTCAGCGCTTCTATTCTTTTTCCATTGTTTGGAGAGAAAGGTTCTATTTCTTTTTTCAGCTTACCATCAAAATCATTGATTGTTAAACCAACCTTTATATCTTTAAACTCTTTAAAAACATCAACATCCCTTAAAACAAGGTCTGATTTTGTCAAAATTCCTAATTTAATATCTTTATCCATGTTTTCCAAAATCCTTCTGGTTAGCTTGATTTTCTTCTCTATTGGCTGATAAGGATCGCTAACACTGGACATGTAAACTTCTCTTTTCACACTTTCACTTTTAACTAACTCTGGCAAATTTTCCTTGACCACAATCCAACTTCCCCATTTCCCATAGCTATACCACTTACACATAAATTTAGCATAGCAATACCTACATGCATGTTGACAACCGACGTATTGATTTATCACGTAATCTGCTCCCGGAATTTTGGTGGGGGTAAAAGCCCTTCTTGCCTTTATTTTGACAATCTTTATTACCATCTTTGGCTCACCCTTTCTTTTTCAGATAAACAAGCCAAAACATGTTTGTTATATTATAACATCTTCCTAGTTAATTAAAACTATTAAGAGGTTGAAAAGTGAAGAAACAAATAAGATATGGTTGGATGGCTTTGTTTAATTAACTTCTTAAGACCTCATTTGAGTTTCAATTTTAAGATGGAAAACAGTCGGGAAGATTTGAGAAGCCACTTATTATCAAACCAATTTAACGAAGTTTTCATTGCGACGAAAATCATTTAAATAGAAAAACAAACGTTATATTAGGTTGAGCCAGCTGGTGGTATTCCTGCACATGCAGGAGGAAGCTCCGGACATCCAGGTTCCGCGGGAAGCCAAGCACATCGCCGAGAGGCGACACCCGAGAGGGTGTGCACAGACATAGAAATAAAAGTATCGACTGGGAGATATGATGGGGAAACCCTGATCATCGAACAGTCGGTGCGTGAAAAAGTCTGTGCTGTGTGGATGAAAGTTTAAGGTTTCAACCGACAACGATTAGAAAAATACCATCACCGCGTTCAGGGGTCAATGAATGGTGCAGATTCCATCTGCGTTGATCGACCTCACCCTGCGCGATGACAGAATCCGGGCTATGCTGGCTCAACCTTTAAAAACACCAGAGAACAAAATATAGACAAGGATGGTATCATGACAAAAAAATCAAAAATGTTCATGCCACAATCAACGGCAGGATTAATTCGATATTTTGAGGAATCAGAGGAGGCTATAAAACTCAAACCAGAGCATATTGTTGGTGTTGCGGTTTTCATAATAATAATTGAAATAGTTATGAAATTCCTCGTTTTTTGACATAATAAATTTTTAAGTTTTACCTGATTTTCACAATCACTTTAAATCCTTTTCTATATAAAAGAAAATATATGGTGTTGAATATCATAACAAAAATCAACAGCAATATAACAATGATACATCTCTCTGATCTAGACTCAAATATTTACCTCATAGGAAAAAACACGATAATAGACTCTGGAACAGGATCAAATTTTGTGAGACTTTACGACGTTTTCAAACGTATAAAACTTGATTTTGCCGATATAAAATTCATCATCAACACCCACATGCACTGGGACCATATAGGGGGGAACAGATTCTTCGAGAATGCGAAGATTCACATACACGAGCTTGATGCACCTGTTTTGGAAAAGGGAGATGTTGAAAAAAGTCTGGCTGATTACTTTGGAGGTAACATGAAACCGATGACGGTTCATAAAAAACTCAAAGATGGGGATGTGGTCTCAGGGTTTACAGTTTTGCATACACCAGGACACACACCCGGTTCAATTTGCCTTTATGATAAAAAAGACAAAATACTCATCACGGGTGATACGCTATTCGCAGATGGCGTAGGCAGAACTGATTTGCCAGGTGGGAACGAAGGAGATCTTGAGAAATCACTTGAAATGATAAGTGGTCTCGAGGTCGATAAAATACTTCCAGGTCATGGTGAACCTGTTTTGAAAAACGCGCAGAAAACATTGAAAAAGATAATAGAATCTGTTTCCGAACAGATATAAATTACTTAATTCGTATCCCTAATTTCTTATATGCAAAAACTTCTCAGGATTTACGGTATCAATCAGGGAATAGGTTTCAGACCTTATGTGTATCGTGTTGCAAAACATTTGGATTTGAATGGGATAGTTAGAAACTCATATGATCATGTTGAGATAATTCTTGATGGTGGCGAGAAAAAAATCGAAGAATTCATAAAAACTATCAAACATTCCAATCTACCATTCCTGAACATAGATAGAATAGATGAAAGAGAAGGAAACTTTGGAATTTTTGAAGAGTTCACAATAGAAAAAAGTAGACACAACGAAAGGAAAATCATAACGATACCACCTGATATAGCTATATGTAATGAATGTCTGAATGAGATGAGAGACCCGAAGAATAGAAGATACAATTACTGGTTCATAACATGTGTTCATTGTGGACCGAGATTCACGATAACAAGGGATTTGCCTTATGACAGAGAGAATACAACGATGGATGAATTTAAGATGTGTAAGTCATGTGAAAAAGAATATACAAATCCTGAAAACAGAAGGTATCATTCACAAACAATTGCATGCCACGGATGCGGTCCAAAACTTTATTTGGTGGACAATGATGGGAATGAGATTGGATGTGGAGATCCAATAAGGGAAGCAGCAAAACTTTTGAAAGAGGGGAACATACTGGCAATAAAAGGTATAGGCGGTATCCATGTTTCTTCCGTAGCGGATGATGATCATGCTGTCTTACGTCTGAGGAAATTGAGGAAAAACTCAGATAAACCGTTTGCGATCATGTGTAAAGACATTGGTATGATAGAAACATTTGCCGAAGTCTCTGAAATTGAAAGAAAAATGTTGGAATCACCTGAAAGACCGATAGTTCTGTTGAAAAAATCTAAAAATTATTATCTTTCAGAATATGTATCACCAAGGTTGCACACAATAGGTGTCATGCTTCCATACACCGGTCTGCATTATCTTCTTTTCGATTATATTGATTCACCCATAATTATGACATCTGCAAATCTGCCAGGTGAACCAACATTAACAGATGAAAAAGAAGCTTTGAAAAAACTATCAGGTATAGCTGATTACTTTCTCATTCACAACAGAGAAATATATCAAAGGGCAGATGATTCTGTTATCAGATTTATTGATGATAATCCTGTATTTCTCAGGAGATCAAGAGGCTTTGTTCCTTTAGGTTTAGATATTGGTGTGAATATTGATAGAATAATACTTTCTTTGGGTGCAGAACTTGAGAATACGTTCTCTATTTACGTGAATGGAAAAATTTACACCTCCCAATATATAGGCGACACCGGCAATTACGAAACGTTTCTGAATCTGAAAAACACCATAGAAAAATTCAAGCGCTTGTTCGGTATAAAAAAATTCGATTTGGTAATTCACGATAAACATCCAAGCTTCAATACAACAAAGTTGGCAAAGGAGATTTCAGACAACACATTCCCTATGCAACATCACTTTGCACATCTCTTCTCTTGTATGGCTGAGAATAAGATGAAAGAAGCTGTTGGTGTAATAGCTGACGGCTATGGTTATGGAGATGATGGATATGCTTGGGGTGGTGAGATTCTTTATATCAAAGGAAGAGAATTGAAACGTATCGGACATCTTGAGTACCAACCGCTTATAGGTCTCGACTTTGCGACTAAAAGACCTGTAAAGATAGCTGTTGGAATACTTTCAAAATTCATGTCAGAGAGCGAGATAAAAAAAATATTGAATCCATACGCAAATGGACAGGAAATAAGCTTGTGGCTCAAACAGATGAATGAAATGTTTAACACAACACTGACAAGCAGTTGTGGCAGATTTCTCGATGCAGTTTCATCTGTTCTTAACGTTGCTCAAAGAAGAACTTACGAAGGTGAACCTGTAATGAAGCTGGAATCAGTTGCTGTTAAAGGTGAGAAAATATTCGACATTCCAATTAAAATTGAAAAAAGAGATGGTGTTTACATTTTAAACACTACAAAGATGTTTGAATATCTCATTGAAAATATTGACAAAAGACGGGAAGATCTGGCATTATCAATACATCATGCCCTTTCTCTTGGTTTGTCCGAGATAGCAAAAAAGGTTGATGATACAGTATGCTTTTCTGGTGGTGTTGCATACAACGAACTTTTTAACAAGTTCATGAAAGAAAACACAAAAAAACTGGTAACACAGAAAAGGCTTCCACCTGGCGATGGAGGAATAAGCTTTGGACAGATTTATGCTAGCATATTCTCGGATAGGCTTCTCCAATAGGTGATTCTAGAAAACGTTTACCACCAGAAAGGGTCTCTATTATCACCTTGCCTTTGGGGGTTTCCTTTACCTCTCCGATTATACTGGTGTCTTGATTGAATTTTTTCAAGATTTTCATAATTTTGTCTACTGAGTACCTGTCGACTGACAGAACGAGCCTCCCTTCACATGCTGTTTGAAGAGGGTCAACACCGAGTGTTTCACCTATCACTTTTGCTTCTGCCTTCACAGGTATGTTTTCTTCTCTCACATATATGCCAACATTTGATTTTTTGGCGATTTCATTGAGACATGCCGCTAGTCCGCCTCTTGTCGGGTCTTTCATGGAATATATGCCATCAATTTTTATTAGCTCTTTTATAACATTCCATAGACATGTGCAGTCTGATTCTAGTTTACTCTCAAATCCGAACCTTTTTGCAAGTAGCGAAAGTCCGTGATCTCCAACGCTACCGGAAACAATCATTATATTGCCTGGTTTTGCCCAGTAGTTGCTCACGTCATATTTTACAACTCCTATGCCAGCCGTGTTTATTATAATCTTGTCTACCTTCCCCTTTTCCACAACCTTTGTGTCACCTGTGATTATCGGAATTCCGGACAATTTCGATTGTTCGTTGATGGAATCCATTATTCTTTCAACATCTTTCTTTTCCATTCCGTCTTCTATGACAAAAGCCAAACTCAAAGCCAAAGGTTGCGCACCCATAACGGCAAGGTCGTTAACAGTTCCGCAGAATGCGAGTTTACCTATGTCACCACCAGGGAAGAATATGGGATTCACCGTGTACGTATCTGTGGTCAAAGCGATATTTGTATCTCCTATTTTCAGTATACCTGCATCTTCTAATTTATCCAGACCGCTTCCATCTGGTGTTTTTTTGAGTTCTATTCTCGAGACTAAATCCTTTATGAATTTTTGCATTGCTTCTCCACCAGCCCCTTCATTCAATGTTATTTTCACCATGCTAATACCCATATCTATATGCTACGTTACAAGCCCCTTCAACCGAAACCATGCATGGACCTACAGGTCTCTGTGGTGTGCATCCTCTCTTGAAATGAGGGCAATCTGTCGGTTTCGCCAAACCTTTCATTATATCTCCGCATTTGCAACCTGGTTTTATATCCACAGATTCGCCAACTTCCACATCAAATATTTTCAACGCATCGAATTTTTCAAATTTCTTCTTCAGGACAAAGCCTGACTTTTCTATTACACCCAAACCCCTCCAGTTTGCATCTTCCACATCAAAAACCTCTTTTAATTTATTCAATGCGACCACATTTCCTTCAGGTCTGACGGCGCGATCGTATTCTATTTCAACTTTTATGTCGTTTGTTGTTAGCTGTTCGAGTATCATATATGTAGCGAGAAAAACGTCAACAGGTTCAAACCCTGACACTACAGAAGGCTTTTTGTAAACTTTCGCGAGTTTTTCGTATGGTTTGGACCCTATTATGGCTGACACATGCCCAGGACATATGAACGCATCTATGTTATTGTTTCCTTTTACGAGGAATTCCATTGCAGGTGGTATCAATCTGTGAGAAGAAATTATATGGAAATTATCGAGATCCTGATTTTCTAATATTTCCACCGCTGTACTCGGACTTGTCGTCTCAAACCCCATTGCTAAATGAACTATATGTTTATCTGGATTTTTTCTTGCAAGTTCAACGGATTCTTCTAAACTATATATGATCTTAACGTTTTTCATCTCAGCTAAAGAACCATTTGTTCCCGGAAGTCTGTATGCGTCCCCAAATGTTGTTATTATAACATCTTTATTTTTTGCCATCTCCAAAGCAATATCTATATTTCTTGCTGGCGTTACACATACAGGACAACCTGGACCGGATATGAGATGTATGTTCTTTGGTAACAGACTTCTCAAAGCAAATTTCGATATTGTCTGAGAATGTGAGCCGCATACTTCCATGATCGTTATGTCATAACTAGGGTTTATTTTCTCAATTTTTTTCAATATCTTCTCAACATCTCTTCTATCCCTTAAAATGAACTGCATACTTCACCTTCTTTTAACTTTTCTATTGCAAAACCAACATGAACTAGGACGTATTCACCCAGTTTCACATCTGGCGTCAACATTATCTTTATCTGTTTTTTTACACCATTGCCAAAATCAGCTATCGCTTTTTCATTGTCTATAATCTCAATTACCTTCGCAGGAAATGCGAGACACATATAAATAACACGTAAGCGTTAAATT
>JAGGYQ010000070.1 GCA_021162425.1 Candidatus Aenigmatarchaeota archaeon | reverse complement strand
CGACTGTAAGTGATTCTTGCGAGAATTCATGCACAGAGACGTGCGAGTGCACAGAATGCAAGGTTGACTGTTCGCCTCCTCCAACACATGAATATTGTGTCGAAGGTGTGTGCGGTGCGGAGTGCGAATCGGACAATGATTGTAAATGCTCGGGAAAAGACGGCTGCGTAGGACCCGATTATTATGATTACCCAGACCACGGAACATGCTCAGAGGATTGTGTATGTAGTGAATGCGAACCACGCGTCTCTATATGCGACCAAAGATGTATGGGGAACTGCGTGGTCGAAGTCACAATAGGTCATGACATGAACCCGTCATGGGTATACCCATACACAGCAACAGACGACATATATATCATAGCAACAGATGTTAGCAACGGTGCATGCAACGGACTGACAATACCAATATTCTATTGGCAATGCTCATGCCCAGATGCAGAACCAGAACAAACCGCGATAGAATACAGTCAGATTCCAAAATATGACAGACTCTGCACATATGATGCTTCCGAAGGAAATCCGACTCATAGTCTGCAATGCTCCTCGTGCGTAATGAAGGTTTACCGCGCCCGGTTCCCAGAGGACAACGGAAGAAAATACTGGACCGATTCAGGTTCATGCCAAGGAACATTCCAAATAGACATAACAGACTACTATGGTTGTTACGCAAGAAAAGGCATATCAGCTCTGGCATGTGCAGGTTCATGCGAAGACAAACCCGCATAATTTATTTAAATTAAAACCTGCAAAAGAAAACCATGACAAAAGAAAACGACCAGCAAAAACTTCAAGAAAAGTATGTTCTATACCAGCTTCTCCAGCAGAATTTAGACGCCTTGCAACAGCAAATGCAACATATCGAAAACCAGTTTCTCGAACTGAATTCAAGCATTCAGCTGTTAGACGACCTGAAAAATATTGACGAAAAGAACGAAATATTCCTACCACTAGGTAGCGGGTGTTACGGAAAAGGTAAAATAGACAAAAAAAGCGACATCCTTGTAAACATAGGGGCAGGTGTTATGATCACCAAAGATTTAGGCAGCGCCAAAAAGTTTCTGGAAGAGCGCCAAAAAGAATTGGAGAAAATAGGTGGAAACATCCAGAACCAGATGCAAAGAGTTACAGAAGAGATTAACTTTCTCGTCGCAGATATTGAAAAACTCGCACAAAAGATAAAATAAAAGCCCAATAAATAATATATATGATACTTTTAACCATATTCTCGATACCAATAATTTTATTTTCACTACTGGCTGCCCTGTCGAAGGACTTACTGAGAGCAGTTGTATTTCTGGCTGTTTCATCCATGTGCATTGCATTGGCGTTCTTGCTTCTGAAGGCGCCTGATATAGCTATGACAGAAGCATCTGTCAACGCCTGTCTGACAACATTAATTTATGTTATTGCCGTGAGAAAAACACGGAGGTATGAGGAATGATGAAAAAAATTGCCTTTACACTATCGCTTATTGTAATTTTCACATTTCTTTTCAGCGTGATTTCCTCTGATATCTTTGCCTCATGGAAAAACAAAGACGTTGCTAGGTACTATCTCGAAAACGGACTAAAGAAGACGGGCTCACCCAACATCGTATCGTCTGTAGTATGGGACTTCAGGGCATTCGATACACTAGGGGAAGAAACTGTTTTGTTCACAGCAGCAGTAGGCATTTTCACCCTGATGATATTCGGACCGAAAAAGAAGAAAAAGGCATGATATTATGGACGTGATTATAAGGACTGTAAGTAAAGCCATCTTCCCCTTCATATTACTTTTAGGGGTATTCATAATTTTTCATGGACACCTTACACCCGGTGGTTCATTCCCAGGCGCTGCCATAACGATATCCGGCATAGCACTAATCATTATATCGTACAGCTTAAAAAAGGCAGAAAGAATCATAAACGAGGAAAATGCCCATAAAATAGAGGCAATCGTCGCGCTAATACTCGCCCTGATAGTAATTTACGAGCCTGTTTTCAGAAATTACATAAAATACGGCACAAGACTGTTCGAGCTCTGGAGCGCCCAGCAGATACTGTTCCTAAACCTGCTTGGAGGGGCAATGGCGGCAACCGCCTTACTGCTCATAATCTTTTTAATGGTGAAAGAGTAATGTTAATAACGCTTATAACGTCACTTGTGCTTGGAATAATAGGGGTTTTTTGCGTAGTCGTTAAAAAAAATCTGATAAAGAAAATTGTAGGTCTAAGTATTTTAACAAATTCTGTTCATCTACTTCTTATTTCGATAGGCTTTCGTCCGCAGGGCATAGCACCTATAATAACGAGGTCGAATCAAATAATATTCGCATCAAAGGCTGTGGACCCTCTTCCACAAGCACTCGTGCTAACTTCGATTGTTATTCAATTAAGTGTTACAGCCCTTGCATTGGGCATAACCGTGATGGCATTCAGGCATTTTAAAACGCTTGATACAGATAAAATAAACAAGTTAAGGGGATGAAATGTTAGAGTATACCGTCTTCCTGCTTATAATCTCTGCATTTTTAATGCTTGCCTTTAAAAAGGATTTGATAGCTATATTCTCCACTGCCGCATCATTCATCATAATCTGCATGGCTTTTCTTTTCAAGAATATTGAAACTGTCAGGTTTGGTGGGTGGGCTCCGCCGCTTGGAATAGTGTGGGTAGCCGATAAATTCGGTCTCTTTATAGCGATATTGATAACAGGTGTATCTTTTCTCGTAGCATTATACTCGACAAAATATATTAAGGAAAAAAAACACAGATTTTACGCGCTGCTCTGCCTGCTAACAGCAGGTCTGCTTGGTGTCAGCCTCACGGGCGATATATTCAATATGTATGTCTTTTTTGAGATAATGTCCATCTCATCATACGCTATAGTCTCATTCTTCCTTGACAAAGACGCAATAGAGGGCGCACTCAAGTATCTCATAATAGGGTCTCTGTCAAGCTCTTTCATATTAATAGGGATAGCCTTGTTATATGGACTCACAGGGACGCTCAACATGGCTGACCTTGTAATAAAAATATCTCACACACCACCTTATCTAACAGCATTTGGTCTGATACTGATAGGTTTTGCCTTCAAATCAGCAATCATTCCATTCCATGCATGGAAGCCAGACGCTATACAGGGAACACCCATACCAGCAGGTATAATTTTTACGACAGCCTCTGTGACCATCGGTATTTATGGCATAACAAGAATTATGTTCATCTTCAATCTACTGACACTCACGACAGCTTTCATATTCTTTGGTGTTGTGACCATGATTATTGGCGCGATACTTGCGCTTATCCAGATAAATGTAAAAAGAATGCTTGCATACTCGTGTATATCGCAGGTTGGTTACATAACGATGGCAATAGGTCTCGGCACCCGGTCAGGACTTATATCGGGTTTCTATCACATCCTGAACAACATATTAATAGAGGCTTTGCTTTTCGCATCAATAGGCTGTGTGATATATGCGACAAAAGAGACCTCGTTAGATAAAATCTCTGTGAAGAATAACACATTGCTTATAGCAACAAGTATAGGTATTTTATCCCTTGCCGGAGTCCCGTTATTCAATGGTTTCGTATCAAAATGGCTTATATATACGGCGTCATTAGAGGTGAACCCGTCGCTAACAGTAATCGCAGTGGTCATATCCGCCATAACACTCGCATATGGTGTAAAGATTATCTCAATATTTTTCAATCCCAGCGGAAAGACGATAAAAATTCCAAAAGCCATGCTGGTTCCTGTGGTTGTGTTGGCATTTCTCTGTATTTTAATCGGTATTTTCCCGCATATAGGTTTATCTTTGGTGGAACCCGCTGTAAATGCTTTATTAAATCAAAACCATTATTTAACAACTGTGTTGGGCTGATATTATGTTCGAGCAATGGACTTCCGTAATTTTAAGCTTTTTTTTATTCATCGCACTCGGCGTCATAATTTACGCGACAGGTAGAAGGGCAACGAGACCAGAAAACGAAAAATATAAAACATATACGTGTGGTGAGCCATTTGACAAGGTCTCGATAAGTCCTGATAACTTTTACAGGGCAGCAAAAAAAAGCATAGGTATAAAAGACCTCAGAGAACTGCATTCTGGCAAACTCTCCGATTATCTTCTATGGTTCGTAGTCGGCGTTGCTATTATCCTGATATTGGTGGTGTGGACATGAAAGAGGAGATGATAAAACCTATGCCAAACGAGAAGAAGCTGAAAGACAAAGTGAAAAAACCATTGTTAGATAGATTTATCAGATATTGCAGAAAAAAATCACCATGGATTTTACATTTGGGTGCGTCTGGGTGCAACGGGTGTAGCATAGAAATTCTTGCCGCGCTCACGCCGAAGTATGATGTCGAGAGATTTGGAATTGTTGCGAAAGGCTCACCAAGACATGCAGACATTCTCGTGGTTGAAGGGCCTGTAAACGTGAAAATGAAGAAAAGACTGTTAACGATCTATCATCAGATGCCAGACCCGAAATACGTGATAGCCTTCGGGACATGCCCGATATCGAAGGGGGTATTTTACGATTGCTACAACGTGGTGGGACCGCTCGACAAGATAATCCCAGTGGACGTTTATGTTCCAGGCTGTCCACCAAAACCAGAAGCACTTATACAGGCGATGATTAAAATACTCGAAAAGATGTGATAAAATGCATGTGACAGCGTATCTCAAGAGATTCAACCCGTTTGAGGAACATGGAAATATTTGGATAAAAGCTAACCGAAAGAATTTAAAAAACATTTTAAAAGAGCTAAAATCAATCGGTGTTCATCGCATAAGCTCGATAACGGGCGTCGATGTTGGAAAAAACATAGAAGTCATATACCATCTTATTCACAAACACAGAACGATAAACATAAGGGTCTCCGTTGACAAAAGAAAAAATGAAATAGAGACCATAACAGATATTTATCCCGGGGCAGACCTATTTGAGAGGGAATTAATGGAAATGCTTGGGCTTGTTGTGAAAGGGCATCCAAATCCGAAAAAGCTGTTTCTCGATGAAGATTCTCCACAACATCCACTGAGGAGATAACACAAAAGTTATCTGAACCCAATTGCATAATACGAAACCACAGACGAATAATCACCCGTAACATCACCGGAATCTGAATGGTGTATAATCTCGACTTTTTTTAGCCCCAAATCCTTTGCGACCTGCATGCCAATCGCTATTGGTCCAAATCCGCATATTGAGGCAGATGTCTTGGCAAGGACATTGAAAAACCCGCTGATATCAAGACGCATTATCATCTCGACTGCCTCTGAATCCTTTTTGTTCGCCACATCAGATGGCAAATAGTGAGAAAAATCCGATGAAACAATCAAACCGGCATTCTTCCTTTTCACTACAGAGGCAACAGCCTTCCCAAGTGCTATGCATTTCTCCATGAAATCGTTAGAAAAATCTGTATTCATCACGCATATGGGAACGAATTTGAAATTGTTTCCGAATCTGTATTGAAGAAAAGGAAGCTGAACTTCTATCGAATGTTCCTGAAGATGAGCAAGGCTGTTATCCTCGACCAACCCTGACTCCGATATATGTTTTGATACGCTGTCGTCAACTTCAACATAACCCAAGGGGGTCTGCCATACACCTGACAACATCAAAGAAAATTCCGCCCCCAGACCGGTATGGTTTGGTCCAAGTATGACGAATGTCTTTTTCTTCGCCAACGACCCTGTTGCAAAGGCAGCTGTCTGACCGGAATATAGGTAACCTGCGTGAGGCGAAATTACAATGTCGTATTCAGCCTTTGTTTTAATATTCGAGAACAGTTGACCAACCATCTGGTTAAGGATGTCCTTCTCAACAGGATAAAACATCCCAGCGACAACAGGCTTTCTTATCATATTAATCCTTGGTTCTTTGTTTTAAATTTTTCTTGACACCCCATTATTTAAAATTTCGAAACAATAGTATTTTATTTCAGGTGATGTCATGTTCGTTCTTCCGTTCGACAAGGTCGAGGACAGGCAAAAAGTCGGTGAGAAGGCGTATTTACTCTCGAAACTGTACAGAGACAAACTTCCTGTGCCACCTGGATTTGTTATAACAGGTGAAGCATTCTCATATTTCATGAGGAAGAACAATTTAGAGAGCAGAATTATCAAAGCACTTGATGGTGTAAACCTAAACGATTACGAAAAACTCGTTGAGGTTTACGAGGAAATTGTTAGTATGTTCCAGAACTCTGTCTTCCCCGATAACCTGAAAAATGAGATAATTGAAGGGTATGAAAGCCTTCTTCTTGGCAGGGAGGCAAAGAAAGTTGGCGGTGCTGCACTTGATTTCATAAAAGCTGGACGAGATCAAGTGTTCGTAGCCGTTCGTGCTTCGTATATTTCGAACATCGCGTGCTCTTTCTCCGGTCTCGCAGAAAACTCGTTCAACATATCAGGTCAGAAAAATCTTCTGGATGCCATAAAAACATGCTGGGCATCGCTGTTCTCGCCTAACTCGCTTGTTTACCTCAAGAAAAACAGCATAGAAAACGCGCTGATGGGGATCATTGTTCAAAAGATGATAAACCCCGAAAAATCAGGCTGCGTTTCCATGAGAAAGGAAGATGTGATTGTTGAGAGTTGCTGGGGGCTTGGGCATTCCATTTCATATGGTCTTGTTATACCAGACCGATATATTTTGGACAAATACTCTGGAACAATCAAGGATAAAACTACAGGGAAAAAATTCTGGATATACACGAGAGATGATGTATCAGGAAAAACAATCAAAGAGGTCGCCACGCACGATAAAGTAGAAGCAGAAACACTCGATGAAGCAGAAATACACAAGATATTCGAACTGTATCAGAGAGTTTCAGAGCAATATGCGACATCAATAGAGTGGTCCATAGAAAGGGGCAGAATATACCTGCTTCAGGCAAAACAGTTGTATGAGAACGGAGGTGCATACGAGAGTGATAGTTTTGAAGGCAATGCCATCACAGGATTTTCAATCTCCCGCGGTCTGGGAAAAGGTCCTGTCAGGATGATAACAAACACAGAAGATTTCAAAACCGTGTCCGACGGAGATATCATCGTAACTAAAGTACTTTCGCCTGAACTTGCCCCGTTCCTCGTAAAAATATCGGGTATAATATCTGAATATGGCTCGTTTTCAAGCAATTTATCATTTGTGTGCAGAGAATTTGGCATCCCATGTGTTTCAGAGATTGACATAGCATCATTTACGAATCAACAATTCGTAAACATAAATGACGACAAGGTGTATATAGTGAAACCAGAGCCAGCGGTGGGTGATATGCCGACAGATTTGGAGAAGCGTTTTGAAAAGGTAACAGCAACCGAAGTGTTCGCAAGCCTTGACCTGATGGATGGAAATTTTGGCTCGAAAGACATCGGGATTGTGAGACCGGAGCAACTTTTTTCGGGAATTGACCCTTTTTATTTGGCAAAGACGAATCCCGAAGAAACGACAAACAGGCTGGGTGTCCTTGAACATGTAGCAAAGGAATCATATCCAAAAATTGTATGGTATAGGGCGTATGATATGCCCTCGGATAATGAGAGAAATCCTGTCATAGGATACAGAGGTGTGAGGCGAGTCCCGGATTCCCCTGAAATGTTCAAGTGTGAAATAGAGGCAATAAAGAGGCTGTATTCGAGAGGGCTAACAAATGTTGGGTTGCTCTTACCATTTGTTTCATGTGTTGAAGAGCTGAAACCGATCAAAAACCTTATACCATTCTCGTTCAAGTTAGGCATAGAAATTTCAACCCCTTCCGCTGCGTTGGAAATAGAAGGATTCTGCAAGGAAGGCGTAAACTTCATCGTGATTAACCTATCCGAACTTGCAAAATTAACAATAGGCGTTGACCCCGATAACCCGAAGGTGAGTTCCCTTTACTCTGAAAAAAGACCGTCCCTGATGAAACTCGTTCAAGAGGTTGTTGACACAGCAAGAAGATACAGCGTAAATGTGTGTGTTTATGTCAGAAATTACGACCCTGACGTGATTGAGCGGCTTGTTAGAATGGGTGTGCACGCAATATCATTAGAACCGAGCTACATTGACGTAGGCAAAGAGCTTGTCTCACGCATAGAAAAGCGATTGATTCTAGAAAATTTGAGATATTCACTTTGATTCCTTTTTCTTTCTTCTGAAAAGGCGCACAGGGAATGTTAATGTCTTTATGAACTTCCAAGCAATTTTTATCGCCACGTATGCAATATACAGACCCATGCCCGTGACTGCGAACCATGCTATGCTGTAGAGGTTTATGGCTATATTAAGGTTGAGGACAAGATTCGCAAATATAGGGAAAAGGGAAGAGGCAAGGCCTATTATTAACACACGAAAAAGGAATTTTATGAATTTGTAAGCGATGATTACGAAAACAATAAACAATAAAAAGTAAACAAGAACACTCTGCTGTGTAAGACCTTCGAGCAGTTCAATCATCTATTAGTTATTGTTGCTCTGATTTAAATTAGGTTTGCAAAGAAAAGATTTAAATGTATTTGCAAGAATTTTTCAAGGAATGAGTCTGGAAGGTGATTTGAGAAAGGAAATCGAGAAGTGGTCGGCAAGGCTTGAAGACGAGATGAAGGATATAAGAATTTTGGATGAAGGCAGGGCTTACATGCTTGAAAATATAAGGGCTTACATGAAAGATTCGTCATACTTTTTGACGTCCAATGACCTAATAAGAAGTTTCGAAGCGCTCATATGGGCATGGGCGTGGTTGAGCATACTGAAAGAATTGAAGATAGTGAAAAGCTAAATTGACATTACTCTTCTCCTTCACAAAGAGGGTTACCAAAACAGTCGGAATCTCCGCAGTCCACCGCCCCGTCACCGTCATCATCCTTTTTATTGTCACATATCTCACGCTGTGTCACCCCCCTGACTGGCAACCTCTATAGTTTATATTATAGGTGAACATTTTGTCGCCGGAAGTCACAGTTATTTCTATATGATCCAAGTTTTTGCAATTGCAACCGCCGCCCCCCTTTGTTATCTGCAGCCCTATTACGTCGCTTGTTGACATGGACCCTGTGGATATTGCGCCTGCTGTGTTGGGTATATACAGGAGATTTGACTGCTGACACACACGCTCCTTGGAAGCCCTGCAGTTGTCAAGTGCGTTCCCTCCATTATCATAACCCTGAATGAGCAGCGTGTATCCATTCGAACCCAGTTTGCAGAGGTTGTAGCCCCTCACCTGAAGTTGACCAACACCTGAGATGATGTCCCCGTTATTTAGCGTTTTTCGATTATTAGCCGCCACCCAGTCAACGATGACCGTAAACGTCCCGAAGAACCCGCCTGGCCAGTTCATCATCCAATTCATAGTCCGGGCTGCCCTGCTGATTGAGTCTGAAAACCGTGTATAACACTGCATGAGTGTGTTCATCATGTTTATACTCATTTGCGCCTGCTGCTGTGCCTGCATTGCCTTTGCCTGAGGCGTGTTCAAGTAATCGGAGTATGCAGCGGACGATGACTCTATCTGGGCAGACGCCATGTCAATGCATGCCTGCATCTGCAAATAATCTATGTAAACCCTGATTATCATTAGAATCAACGGCAAACTCCTTAAAAGTGACATGCATATGTTACCGAGCCGCTCGCCAAACCCGCCAAGCCCTTCGTACGTTCCCTTATGTTTTTCGCTTCCCCATTTAAGACCAATCTTTCCGATTATCTCGGGTATGACGCACAACCCAAAACCAAGCAATATGCCGCGTTTCATATATTTGCCTATTTCATCCTTCTTCTCCTGTATTTTCTTTTCTATTGTGGACGCATATTCATCGTTGACCTCTATTCTTTCTTTGCCACCGCCCAAAAGCTTCAAAGCGAGCAAGACCATGCCCATACCAAGACCTATCACAGAAACCGCAGTCACCCAATCATGACCGGATGAAGCCGATTGCCCGTTGGATAAAGATTTCGTGCAATATCCTGGTATATATGATGATCTATATGATGATCCTGGTAGTTCATAAGCTGGTATAGTAGTTAAACCAGATATATAATAACCAGGAATCCATTCACACCCCTTACTTTTTTTACACGCTTTTTCATCTAAACCAGCACAATTAATAGATTCTTCGCTTTTAGCTCCCTCCAAAGGCTTTATGATTGACGTTCCCAACGCGCACACACTGCATGTCGAGATAAACAGGGTAAACCATTTAAATATGCCCACGAACCCGCTGACCGAGTCGAGCATCCTCTCCTTCATTTTTTCCATATTCACAACAGCGTCGGTTTTTTGCGGTTTCAACACGATAGAACCGTCAACCTTGCTTATACCCTCCTTCATAAGGTCGTTCGCATACTTCACGTAAAGCGTGATATTAAGGTCTTTGAGAATGATGGGTGCGTATGTGTCCTTATCCTCTGTCACATCCTCGCTCAATTTTATCGTTGGTCCTATTTGGAAGGGACAGACAAATTTGTCTTTCGATGTCTGCGAGAACGGTCGGCAATTCCCAAGGACGTGAACCCTCGGGTCAACGCCACCTGTATTCTTGAATTTAGCATCAAAGCCGTAAACCTTCAAATCAGGCAGACCAACCTCGCTGTTCCTGTTGTAAATGCGGACAGTCACATTGAGATTCGAGTATGAGGCGAGAGAGCATGTCCCGTCATAACTCTGAATCTGGCATATAATCTCCTTCGGAGGAGGTTCGATTATCTCCATGCCAAGATTGTAGATATCCTCTCCCCTCGTAATACTGACATCAACACTGCCCGTTGCCTTTTTACCTGTGCCCGAAGACGCCGTCAGATAAAGCGTTCCCTCACCGTTGGCACAACGCTGGAATAACTTATTCGTCAAATAAACAGAGCACTCGTAATCCTCATACCTGTGCGCTCCGACTCTCTGGTAGTCCAAAAATTTGCAAACTGTAGAAACATTTTCAGGACTCACACCCATACCTTTCGTAAGCTTTCCCTGACTGTCCTGAGCCTCCAGCCTGAATGACCATTTCAAATCATCTGGCTTCGGTTGGGGATGAAGCAGGTCAGCATACCTTATCCTCACATACCCGCCTTTGTCTCCCAACTTCAGGGTCTTGGAACCCAGACAATTGATAGGCGTCTTGAGCATGCCGTCCTCGATATCATCGTCTATTATCTCTATGAAAGGCTCCAGAGGTCGGGCAACAACTTCCACGTCTTTCGAACCGAAAACGCTCGTCGTCTCCCCGTCGTCCTTCTTGATAATAAACGTTAAGGACAGGGAATAATACCTGCTTCCCTTCCCGGGGGCGAGTTCGTTTTCACCGCATGGCACCTTATCCATCAGCTCGCTCACAGGCACGTTACACGTTATAGTCTGTCCATGAGCAGAACAATACCTTCCACCGCTCGGTGCTATCGCTTTCCCGTTGAACTCAATTGATTCATCCATAACCGTGAATTTAGAGATGCCTGTCACCCTAGCTGTCAAACTCATCTGCTCTGGATTTTCCTGCTTGCTGCCTTCACAATAAAGCTTTTGTGGTGACACGCTCTCTATCTCAACCTTCAACTCTGGCGGAAGAACGTAAACATCTGTTGTATTCGATATGTCATAGCTCTTGTCATCGCTCACCCTCAATGTCAAAACAAGAGGCGTCTTACCTACTTTCGTAGTTTTCGGTGGTTTCAGTATGGCTGAGCATGTGAAGTCGTAGTCCACATCAGCCTCTTTGCATTCGCCTGATGTTATCCACGAATTTCGCATAACTGTTGCCTGATGCTTCAACTCGAATTTCTCCGCGTTGTGAACAGTGACGTAAAACTCAACTTTCGTCTCATTGCCCAGCGGTATTTCTATCCTCGATGGCGTGCTTGAAACTATTTCAAGCCAAGGCTGTGCCTCGAACCCTTCCATCAGAGGGATTGTCATGGGATATGTTATGGTTGTCCCATCTATCGAGAAAATTACGGGCAGTTTGTCGCCAGAATAATCAGAAGGCACATCAAACTTTACGTCTGTGCATTGGTAAAAATCCCGTGTACCTGTTGACGAAACCTTTGCACAGCTCATCCCCTGCCTCGCTTCTTGCAGATACTCGTACGAAAACTTCGGGTTCTCACCAAGAAGTTTGGGGTATTGGACGTAAAGGTTCACGGTGGCAGATGCCTCCTTACCTTTGACCATCTTGTCTGGCTGTATTGAATATACTTGAATATGCGGCTCAGGGAGGTTCAGGTATATTTTCTGGGAATTGCTAACAAGCTCCTTTCCAGGATAAACGAACTTTAATGCCAACTGCACGCTGTTTGACATCAAATCGCATAATTCATACTTGTCTATCGTGCATGTGTAAACATTCCCTTCAGACACGCATGTAGTCGGTTTATACGTTTCGCCTGAATCAACCGAGTAATAAGTTTCAGGTGTTCCTTCCATGTTTTCAACTTTTGCCGTTATCACAAGCGATGAGTCCTGAACACAGTCCAAAGGAGACGATGTTGACGTTATCGTAAGGGTAGGCTCTGGTGGAGGTGGTATGATTTCGAATAACGCAGTCGTGCTCAACTGCTTCAAAGAGCCTTCCTGATACCCGTCAAGTCTGAATGTGAGCGTCTTTACGCCGTATTGATTCGATGGCACTTCGAGGTTCAAATCGCACTCATAGTATTTGATATTTGTGTATGACCTGTCTAGGGAGCATGTGAC
Organism: Candidatus Aenigmatarchaeota archaeon; assembly: GCA_021162425.1. Classification (GTDB taxonomy): domain Archaea; phylum Aenigmatarchaeota; class Aenigmatarchaeia; order QMZP01; family QMZT01; genus JAGGYQ01. The sequence continues at coordinate 14,513 of JAGGYQ010000070.1, read as the reverse complement.
AGGTTGGAAGTCTTTGTTCAAATATTTGTAGTTGAAGTCCGAGTTATTGTATGAAATTGTATCAGGGTAGTTTACGTGTAGGAGGACTTTTACTTTTGTCGTGTTTCCCGCCTCAATTGTTTGAGGCGTTACAGTATCCACACCCAAACTCGGTGGTGGGAAGGTAACGTAAAGTTGAGCCGGTAGCGAAACTGCTTCTGTCTCGCCATAAACGAATTTCAACACCAGATTCAAATCCTCACGCAGAAGTCCGCATACGCTTTCCTCTGGTATGCTGCACGCATAAAATCCATTAGCCCCTGCGCATGTAAACTCTTCATAATTAACACCATCAAACGTGTAATATGCGTTGGGCTGGACCCCCTGTGGTTCGTTCGACACAGACACATTAATCGCCAATTCGTCGTCTATGCCGCAGTCAAACGGGTTTGGCATAAGCGAATTTATGATAACTTTTGGTTCTGCTGCCTGTAATGTCACGGGGAATTCCCCAGAAACACGGACACCTCCAAGGTAGTTAAAATAAATTCTTATGGTTGATGTTTTCGGTCCGCTACAAATAGGGAAATATTTAACAGGAATTGAACACGCATAGGCATACATGCTCTCATTAGGACTCTTGACCGAACATGTTATCGCACCCTCGGGCGCCCGCACACCATCTATCTCATAATAATATGATTGAAAATATCCAATGCCTGTCGCGTTCTCCACATGCATTTCGACCTGCATAACCTCGGACGAATCGCACTTCACTATCTGTGGTTCCCAATTGTCTATGACCAACCTCGCTCCACCTGTTGTCGGCGGACCTGCCTCGCTTGAATAGAATACAACAGGATTCGCTATTTTTGAATTGCTTGGAAAAACAAATGACCATGTCCTAGCCAGACCAGAATACTCGTTATTATCGAATGCCTTTGCAAAGAAGCTCGGTATTCTCGTTCCCTCTGGGTCTATATCGTCCTGATTTCCAGAAAGCTCGTAAAGTTTTTCGACAGTCGAGCCTAGTATGGCTGAAAACCTGACGTGATCAACCTTGTCAAAAGGTATGCTGTAGTAGTTCTCAATGAAATTCTTGACAACGCTGCCAGCCACGCCAGATTTAAGGTAAACAGATATCTTATCAATGTCATAATTCTTCTCCTCGAACGTTCGAATGCCCGTTTTTGTTATGCTGTCAAGGCTTCCTGTCCAGACCTGTTTGCCGTTGACATCGAGCTTTACAAGTATGATGAAATTAGCAACATTGCTTTCACTTACGTCATTCCATTTGTAAGTCTCATCAAATGCCATTGATGTCTGACCTGAATTCACAGATATAACAGGTTGTATTCCGTTCTCTATGCATTGGATAGGGTCATATCCCTTGCATCTAAACACATAAACCTTTTTGATAATGTTGTAACCCTTGGCGTTCAGTTTAAGCTCAACGTACTGGTAATTATTGGCATACGGATAGGAGAATTCCTTTTCTATTAACTCTGCGAAATCAGGTATCTCTGTTGAAATCTCTTGCCCATCGCTCGTGAACAAACTTATCTGGAATGCAGAAACACCTGTAATTGAAAACACTAAATAAGCTGCAAAAACTGCCAGAACCTGCAACATCGCCCGTTCCCATTTTTTCATTCATTCACCTGAACAGGTTTGACTCCACACGAATCAAGGAGTGCGGTCAGCTTGCTTTCCTCTGATGGCTGAATGTATTGCTGCTTGTCAAAATTCAAATTCTCAACCACCGGCAGGTATATCGTAAATTCATCGTCATCTTCTCCCAATACAAAATTCTCGTATTGAACATACCCTATCGGAGCGCCTGTTTCATTGTCAACCACACTCGCCGTAACATTATACGCCACGGGCTGGAGACCCGAGGCATTGATTGTATTCACAAAATCTGTCCCGTTAAAATTCGAAAACATGAGAGCAGTATCTTCACCCGTAAGTATATTCGGGTTGAGCGGCAAGAAATCAACAAAAACTATAACATCTCTCTCATTAAACGGAGTCAGGTCAACCGCATTGCATGAGACGGTATAACTTTCGAATTCCCCATTACTGTAATCGCCCTGACCGCTTACAGGGAATGCCTTGAAATGGACAGTTATCTTCTCCTTCAATTTTTGCAATTCCACTTCCTTGTTCTCTATTTCATCTGACCTGAATATGTCACCGTAGCTCCTGTATCCTTTTTTGTAGACATGAAGTTCGCTTATCAGACATGGTATTTGGGATTCCGCAACCCCGTTCTCATCTGTGATACCAACATCGCATATAGAGAATGTGACATGCGCGTCTTGAACAGGGTTGCCTGCCGTATCCTTGACCGTTATTTTTGCCTTGCAGTTAGCCTCATTGACGCACAACTGCTCAAACTCTGATTTGCCCTCTGCGTATGCCGAGCAGTTACCCGGCTTTGAATTCTGAATATCAACCATTACAGCAAACCTGAAATACTCATTCATAACAGGGTCATAAACCATAACTATGACAGGGTATCTGAACGTGTAATACACACTGTAAGATGCCATGCAAAAAGGTATGAAGCTTGCCACAGGCTTCGGGACAATTACAAGAGGGTTGGGTGAAAAGGAAAAATACTTGTTTACTTCAGAATCCCATGCACTCGGATAGGCAAAGGTAACATCAAGATTGGGGTAGAATTTACCGTTGACGCTGTTCAACGGGTAAAATGGATTATCAGCTAATTTCAGAGGTCGCTTGTTCCAAACCACATGCGAGACAGTGTATCGAATTATATCTTTTACACCAGGCAGCAGTTCTTGCCTTGTTTTGAATAGAACATTTCCACAGCCTGTTGCAACTCCTGTGAAAGGCACCCAACGCTCATATTCAGGATTAGAATGCTTCATTGACAAAAGCGTCGCGACCTCAAAAAACCGTGATTTTGTCTGATCTTCCACAAAATTTTTTGAAAAATCAAGTATATCGTAGAGTTTGCTCGCAACATCGACCTCGTAGGGTTGTTGAATCATGATGCCTTCAACCGTCGTTGGGAGATAAATCTTTATATTTACCCTGTCTTTTAGAATGCTCACATCCGTCCTCGCTTTCAAAAAATCAAACCTTACCTTCTTCCCAAAGAATTCCATCTCATCTTTGAGATTATCCCTTAAATATTTTAGGACTCCAGCACCTATCTCATTTTCCACATCAGGCATGCTCGTCTCCCCACATGCAGACCAAACCTGTGTATCGAACATACCAAATCGAACAGAATACGTGGGCTTTATTGTTCCGCCCTGATTGTATATAACAAGCATCTTCTCTTTGACACCAGCCCGTATAAGGTTCAGGATTGAATCCTTTATGGTTTTTGATACCTGCTCTTGACCAGTCGCAGGCGGGGTCTGCGTTGTCTGTCGCATGACAATGGTCACAGCAACAATCGCGACAACAACAAGCGCGACAACAACTATGAATTCTAACTGACCTTTCTGCTTTCGTAAACCCATATTATATAATTTCACACAATCACTTATAACCTTTTCATGCGCATGCGTGGTTTATGTATTTAAGTTTGTAAACCAGTGTTTTATCCTGATACACAAGAATGAAACTATATGCTTGGCTTTTGTCTTCCTTTGGGTTGGTGCCGAGTACTATATCCACATCGTATGGTCCATAAACCCCTTTAAGTCCATCGAATACCAATGTCCTTCCGCCAGGAGATATGGTTAGTTTCGATACAAAATCCTTTGTCTGCCCCAACTTCTCGAAGTTATACTCTATCGACAGCATATCCCCACTACAGACCTCGTCTCCGTTCGAGAGAACGCCAACCCTGTCAGACACGAATTTAAGCATGACCATATCCATTGGCGGGTTTATGACAGACGACATATACTCGTTCAACATCTGCCCCTCTATAATGTTTTCGATTGATTTTTTGTATTCGCTCAAATAATCGGACATGGCATTAGAAGCCTTTATCTGTGTATTTATCGTTTCTCTCACGAGAACGACTGCCTCATTTATTTTTTTATATGCCTCGTATATCGACAACACAGCGATAAGCGCGACCAATACATTCAACATACCTTGAATAGGCCCTGATATCTTAGTCATCCACTCACATATCTTCCCAACAATTACAGGGCTATAAAAAGCGAAAACGAGCATAAGTATGCTGCATAACCACGAGAACCAGAACGTCCAGCTCCTCACGCTTCTCCACGCAGCCTTTGCAAAACATTTAGGTGCGTTGTCTTTTATAAGCGTCCAGAATCCATACGTGTCAGGTATTTCGACACGCTCTTTTATCTCACCGTTTTCGAATTTTACAAGCCTTTCTTTTTCTTTTTCTATTATCTTTATTCCAGATTCTGCCACGCATCCAATCACCTTCGGACCGCTTTGCCTGAGTGTGTCTATTATCAAGCCCCTCAAAATCTTTGATTTTTTCAGGACGCCAACAGCAAAATCCTTCATCCCCCATTTAGGGACTTTAGAAGTCATCTTGTTCAAATATTCATCTAAAATCTCGGACAGCGATTTTTTCTTGCCCTCCTCTCCGAGAACCTTTTGAGCCATCTGACTTGCAAGATCAACTAATTTACAGCACCTGCTGGCAAAGTTCACCCACACAACAACATTGTCAAGGATGTTTGAGAGACGTTTCAACGCTTTTAAAAAACGGCTGTCCTCATCAAGTTTGTTCCTCGTGTTCAGAACATCGCTTATAACTTTGCCCTCCATCAACACGTCTGTCCTGTCCGAAATATTGATGTAATAGTTGAGGTATTTCAAATCAAAAGACATGAAAAGTTGCCTTGACTTTTTGGTTGTTCTGTTTCCTTCCGGCATGGGCAATTTGTCAAGCGTAATAAAAACAGGGCATTCAAAACTGCCAATCGCCCTTTTTCTGCATAATGTGCTGGTTGCGTTTCCTTTACCAAGTTTGTATACTGCTTCTATTAGTTCGATGCCATCAGGCACGTTGCCTGTTATAGTCGCCGTGATGTTTCGAGCCGGTTGTTTGGGGATGCATGTCCCGTTTTTGTCTATTATCTGACATTCTATCCTGCCCAGATGACCGAGTGATAGCATAAGATTTAAATCCTTGCTGACTGTTGTTGTGGAAAACTCATCGTAAAGCTCGTTCCTGTTGAACCTCAACTTAATCCCTATGGGAACCGTCAAACCCTCTTTGCATTCAGAAAAAGACGCGCTGCCTATGACAAGCGAACATAAATACACATCTTTTCTTCCATATTCGTCTCCATACTCCCTGTAAACCCTTTCGCATTTTATAAGACTTCCGGCATACTCTCTTGTTTTGTTAAGCGTATACGACCACGATATGTTACCGAACACAGACTCCGAATGCGTCACGACGACAGGAACTTTCACCTCGCTTCCTGTTCTGCAATTCACAACAGGTTTGGAATACGCTGGTTTAGTCGCTTGAAAATCTATATGCATTTCTGGTTTTACGCGCGGGTCATAGAAAATCAGGCTTTTGGACGCAGAAACTTTTATCTCCTTGTTTGGCGATGCCAACGTTAAAATCATGTCAAGTCTGTTTTCAATTCTTTTGAGTGGGCATTTAGGCGTGTTCGCAAGGAGTTCAGCTGCTTTTATCCTGCATTTTATCTCCTGGTTGGATACGAGGTTCGATGTTGGGAAGCATGAAATAGCAGAGCTTACATCATACGCGCTTTCCCTGTCCTTATCGAACACGAACATCTCTGCCTTCTTTATATCGAATTCCGGCACATTTTCAACGAACAGACTGATATCAACATATTTTCTTGAGCTGCATGAAATTGGTGGTATGTCGTTGAGTATAACCAGTCTCGGCTCTATCCCTGTTCTGTCCGAAAACAGCAGACCTGTTTCATGCGCAGATATAAACGGCAAAGAGAACACCAGATAACATGCAAATGCAGCCGCAAATGCAAGAATGTAATGTTTTATTCCCATGTGTTAATTTTTGCCTTTCAGGTTTTTATTTTATAAAATTTACCAATAATAAATATGGTCAAAAAAAGTTCAAACAACAAGACAGGCGTTGGCGCAAGGACAAAAGAAGAGTTTGAAAAGGAAAAGGAAGAGAGGAAAAGGGTTGAAATTATCAAGAGGTTTACAAAAGAAGTTCTGAAAAAGTATGGACCAATGGTGAAATCTGTTGTTCTTTTTGGTTCTTCCGCGAGAGGAACATGGAAGAAGGAAAGCGACATTGACGTGTTCATAATAGTGGATGACACAAAGCACAAAATAACCCCTGCTGTAAAAGAGGAGATAGAGGACACCCTCGACGAAATAGCTAAAAAACTGTCTGACAAGCTTTCTGTTCAGCAACCATATCTGCTCACAGAATTCTGGAACATGGTTCGCATAGGACACCCCATCGTATTCAACTTCATTCGCGAGGGCGTCCCTGTTTTCGATAAGGACGTTTTTCTCCCGATAAAGCGTTTGCTTCAGATGGGAGAAATAAAACCATCGAAGGAAGCGGTAGAAAAATACATAGACAGAGCGCCGAAAAGAATAAGCAGAATCGAGAATGCAAAACTTTACATGGTGGCCGAAGATTGTTACTATGCGATGCTTGAAAGCCTGCAGGCTGTGTTAATGTTCCTCGGAAGAAATCCGCCACGACCATCTGAAGCCCCTGAAGCGATGCGAAACGCCCTTGTTGAGATGAAACTCGTAAAACCTGAATATGTTGACTGGCTTAAAGAAGTGATAGATGTAAGAAAAGCGATAGAGCACAAAAAGGTAAACAAAATAGCAGGGCAAGAGCTTGATAAATGGATAAAAAGGGCGGATAAGTTTGTAAAGGAAATGCAGAAATGTCTTGCGAAAATCGAAGTTCTGAAAAGGGAAAACATAATAGAAAAATCGTATAGCATAATGGCTGAAACCATACTGACGTTGTTGAAATCCATGAACAAATCCCCTTCCAAAGACATGCCTCTCAAGAAAGCGTTTGAAGAGCATATCGTAAAGCCAGGTCTTGTGTCAAATAAATATCTTGAGGTTTTCCAAGAGCTCGAAATGATGAAAAAAATGGTAAAGGCGGGAAAGATACTTGACCTGCCAAAGCAGGACATATTAATGCACAGGGAGTATGTCAGAAAATTCATTCGCGAGGCAGGGAAGATATTGAAAAAGAAGAGGGTATGATTTTCATCAGGAAACAAATCCTCTTTCTCTCAGAAGTAATATAACCTCTTTTCGAAGAGCGATAAGCGAATCCCTGTTATCGATTACCACATCATATATATCTTTTTTGTTTATGTCTATATTGTAGAGCTGTTTATATCGTTGGGTATCTGCTTCGTCTCTCTTTCTCACGCTCTTCCGTGCCTCTTCCTCTGACACACCGTCCCTTTCAGCGATGCGCCTTGCTCTTATTTCGAGCGGGCATTCAACAAATATTTTGATGTCCGCATGTTCGCCCATAATCCATCCCGCGAGCCTTGAATTGAGTATTACGTTTCCTTCTAAACCCTTTTTGAGGAGAAGCTTGTCAAGCTCATAGTCCGTGTTTTTGTCCCTTTTGATGCAAAATTCCTCTATTGTCATGCCTTTTTTCTTTGCCAGCTCTCTGAAAACCATGCCGCCTGTGAAAATCTTTAAACTAGTGAGTTCGCTTATAATATTCGCTACTGTGTCTTTTCCTGAGCCTGAGAGCCCAGAAACTGTTATGACAGGTCCTTTTTTCTTTATTGCCCTGAGCAGTTCCCTTTCGTATGGTTTTAGAAAATCTATGTATGTCATCTTACCATATCAGCCAGTTCATCCAACATTCCAACAATATCCATCTCTCTGTTTGGCGTCTCGAATATGAGTGTACCGCGCATGTTAAACGTTTGTATGTTTTTTATGAGATGCTCGAGATTCATATTGGAGTTTTTTATTGCCTTGTGTTTGCCGGCACCAGAAGGTCCGTATGAAACGCCTGAAAATATGAAATATGCGTCTCTTAACCATTGCTGCCCTACCTCGGAACGAACCTTGTCTATAATTCTTCTGAAATCTATCTCACTCGTAAGCATTCCAGAGCTTCTTCCGTGTATGTGAGCCCAGTTCAGGATGGGTTCTGTCCTTGTGGTTCTTTTGACAATATCTATCACGTCCTCAACAGACCCAAGCTCATCTATGCGTCCCGTCGTCTCCACACCTATCTTCGTCCGTATGCGAAGCTCGTTGACTATTTCGTTTATCTTATAAACGACCAGACGAAGCGCCTGTTCCTGCGGTATGGTAGGGTAAAATGTCGGATGTAGAACAAATGTCCTCGCATCCATTACATTTGCTATGTTACAGTATATTTTTATCTTGTCGCCGAGCATTGGCTCTTCTGGAAGTGCGTTTGTATGAATAGAAAGCTCGATATTGTATTTCGAGGCAATGGTTTTGATTTTGAGCAGGTTGGTGTAGTGTTCTTTGTAAAGGTCTGTCATATCGTTTATGTTCTCGAAAAGCTCTTTGGGAAGGAGGAGTGCGCGGAAGCCAACTTTGTAGAGGTCGTCCAAAACTTTTAACGCATCACCATGCGACGATATAACAGGTGTGCTGCTGCTTCCATACGCTGCACCTATTCGCATCCCGAGCCTTTCCTGTATCTTCAGGCACTTCTTTCTGACAAGCATGATAACCCTCGCCTATATTTATTTATATTGGCTAAAGCCATAGAAATAGGTTTTGCTTTCATGTAATTGCGTGTATGCGAAGGTAAATGGCAAATTAAATGAAAAAATTCATTACTGAAAAGTATTTAAATATATCGGACAAAAATACAATAGGTAGATGGGAATGAGTGCGGCAGTCAGGAGACTTGAAAATGAATTATATGCTGATGCTTTTACACCTAATGTTATAGCAAAAAGGGAGGTTCCAAAAACAGCCGTTAATTTCGTCAAAAAAGCTTTCAGGGCAGCAAAATTAAAGCTTGCAAAGTATTTAGTTGAAAAAGATATACTTAGACCATATTTGAAATATATGAGCGAGAGCATACCTGTTGAGATAAAGGATGTTGATTCATATAGGGGACTTGTAAATGCATACATTGAATTATGTAAAAAACCAAAGATAGTTGTAAATGAAAAAATAATACCTGGGACCGGTCCTTACACAAAACTACTTTACAGGCTCAAGAATTCCAAATCCAAATTGGCACGTTATTTAGGTGAAAAACTTTCAAATGGTTATAAAAACTTGACATCTACATTGATACATGAGATTGGTCATTATATTCAAGAAAAAACTGGACTAGCAGATAAAAGTCTGAAAGCTGGATATGAACTTGGAAGGGCATGGTTACAGCGTGCGTTACCAGATGATATGAAACCAATGGCTGATGAAATTGCAAAGGCATATGCGATAGAATTTGCCAGACCATTCATAGAAGGTACAAATGAAGTATTCAGAGAGTATGTCGAAGGTAAAAGCGAAGAAGCACCAACTACATACAATATGTTCAAAAAAGCTGCCGAACCAGTTACCAGAGAATATGGAGGGATAGAGAAGTTGTTTGTGAGTGGTTATAAACATGTTAAAAGAGCATTTCTGAAATTTTATGAAAATCTTGCAAAACTGGCACAACCACAATATGCAACAGCTTAAACTCAGTTTTTAATATTAATTCTTCCAATAACTTAATATGCTTGTCAAAGAGATAATGACTAAAGAGATACCAACTGTGAAGAGAGGTGTAAGCGTTGTGGAAGCTGCCAGAGAGATGACCAAGAGAAAAACCAAATTTCTTATCATAACTGAGAAAGGAAAGCTTGCAGGAATCGTCACAGAATGGGATTTCGTGACCAAGCTGTTAGCGAAATCAAAAGACCCTGCCAAAACGAAAATCGATGACATTATGACCAAAAAAGTCATTGTTGTAGCGCCTGACATGGAGATAGAGGAGGCTGCCAAAATAATGTCAAAATACAACATAAAGAAGCTTCCTGTTGTGACAGGCGGTGCACTTGTCGGGGTGGTTACAGCAATGGATATAATCGCAGCAGAACCTAAAGTAATAGACCAAATAAGCGAACTTGTTCTCACAACCAGAAAAGAGAAATTCGTCGCTGGTTAAAAGAACGAAACAAGCAACATGAAAACCCCCGAAACCAGCGGTATGGTAAGATTGTCATTTATTTTTGACGTGAGCTCAACAAGAGACCCTATTATAGCGCCTGATAAAGCCATGAAGGGGTTGACAAAAAACACAGACGCCAAAAACGCTGTGAGGACAAATGCCAATGTTCCCTCGACCGTTCTTTGCCCGATTCTGTGTTTCCCGAACAACCTCCCTATTATCGCGGAAAACGAATCCCCTACAGCGAGTATTATAGAAGAGGCAGATGCTATATCAAGAGGGAATAATATGAACGAAAACGCACAGCCAGCGTAAAAATAAAAAGCCCCCTCAAACGGATTTTTTACATTGTCTCTCTCAAACTTGAGGAATAGCGACCTGATTTTGTTTTCCACTACATTCACCACGCTGTATGACCTTTTAGAATTCTTGACATAGCGAGAATATGTAAAGAAAAACAATGCAATAGAAACAAAAATTGCTATAGTGTGAATCCTCGGTATAAACTGCGCAAGTATTACGAAAAAAGCGCCAGAAAGGTGCACAAGCTGTCTTTGTATCTCTTTGTCCATATATTCTCTATGTACTGTTTGTATTTTAAACTTTCACAGAAATTCATTCTTATGGCGCTAACGCACACGCAAAAAAAATTGATGGAGACATTGATATTCCTTGTCAGACTTGCAATGCTCTCACTACCTGTTTATATAATAATGAACTTCACATACCTCCTGTATCCTGTGCAGCTATTGGTTGCAAAAAATGTATACAACGTGCTGCAATTACTCGGTTTCCATGTAACGCTAAAAGACATCACAATTATAATCACAGAGAATGCGTTCGTATTCCTAATCTCCGAAGATTGCACAGGATGGAAGTCTATGCTCTTTTTCATTGCGCTTGTTGTGGCAACCATGCACGTCGATGTGAAAAAAAAGATTTGTGGCATTCTCGTAGGCGTCCCGATTGTTTACGCAGGGAACATCATCAGGATTTTGGCTGTTGTTTTTGTGCAGCAACGCTATGGAATAACAGCAGCGAAACTATTTCACGATTATCTGTGGCAGGCAGGTCTGATATCGCTGGTGTTGCTAACATGGGTCGTGTGGCTGATGTATGCAGGCAAGGTGAATACAAGTTTTTTAAAAAAGAACAGGATAAATAACAATAGTGACTGATATGTCTGATGAGATAGTTGGTCTTATACCAGCAGCTGGCATCGGGACGAGACTTTATCCGTTCTCAAGGGCCGTTCCAAAGGAGATGTATCCGATTCTGGGTAAAGCTGTTATTGAGCATGCTATTGAAAATCTCAAGGTTGGCGGTATTGAAAAAATATTTGTTGTCGTGGGATATCAAAAAGGGGCGCTTATGGATTATGTAGGCGATGGCTCATTCTTCGGTGTAAAGGTCGCATATATATACCAGATGGCCAGACGTGGTTTGGGACACAGCATCTCACAGGCAAAAGACTGGATTAACTCGACTTTTGTCACACTTTTGGGCGATTCATTCATCGAGCCCAAAGAAGAGATAAGAGAGCTGATAGAGTTTCATCAAAGGGAAAAGCCATTAGCAACGGTTATGGTTTTCGAAGTAGACGATGTATCAGGATATGGCGTGGCCAAGTTCAAAAATCTCGGGAGGGGAGTAGGACAGATAGAGAAAATGGTGGAAAAACCGTCAAAAGACATTGCAGAATCCCTTCGAAGCAATGGAAAGTTTTATGCTTTGTGCGGGGCGTACGTCTTTGAACCGAAAATATTCGAATATTTGAGAAAGACACCGCCTGGACTCAAGAACGAAATACAGCTAACAGATGCCATGCAGCTCGCATTGGAGAATGGTGAGAAAATAAACGGTCACATCCTCAAAGGCAAATATCTCGATATAGGGAAGTGGCACACAGTAAAGGAAACTGAAGAATTTCTGAGGAAGGTTAAAGATATAGAGGAGCATTACAAAGAGCGCGAGCAGATGATGGAAATCATTCGCAAACATGAGGAAGAGAATGGAAGGTGATACCGTATCGAAAGGTAAACTCAAGATACTACTTTTGTTTGTGAGTTTTCTCATTCTCTCGTTGCTCCTTTATTTTTCAGATGTATGGAAGGTCGTGAGTATCATATCCTCCGCGAATCCGTATTATCTCCTTCTCGCCTTCTCCCTTTCGCTTCTCCTCATGTTTGTCAGGACTTTTAGATGGAACGTGTTGCTCAGAAAACTTGATATAAAAATTCATTTTCTCAAACTCTTCCCTGTATACATGTCGGGCATGTTCGCCTCGAATCTGACACCGGGAAAGATAGGAGAGCCCGTTAAAAGTTACCTGCTCAAGAAAACGGAAGGGATTTCAATTTCTCGCACATTGCCATCCGTGGTCATGGAAAGGGTCTTTGATGTATTTTCGGTTATCATAATCTCGCTTGTCGGGCTGGGCATCGTGAAACTTCCGGCAAACGTGACACCCGTTCTATTTGCCATTGTTCTTTTTTACCTCACCGCAATAGTGCTCATGTTTTACATAAGCGCGAAGAAAGGAAGGATTTATTACGTGTCCGAAAAACTCTTCAGGTTTTTCCGCTGGCTTCCAATGGTCGGGAGACTCGAAAGGTTTTTGGAGGGGTTCGCGGAGAAATTTAACAGATCGATAGTGAAATACAAGGACGCCGGCATATCTGTTAAAAATTTCATCCTTTCGCTTTTTGTGTGGGGGGCGGAGGGTGTTATACTATATCTTTCCTTTCTCTCTGTTGGCATACCAGTAAACCCATTGTTAGCGGCATCATTCATTTCGATTTCGGTTCTTGTGGGCGTTATCTCTTTCCTCCCCGGAGGTCTGGGTTCGAGTGAAGCTGTTATGGTTTTGCTGTTCACGTATGTTTATTCTCTCCCCATCCATTCCGCAACAGCAGCAGTCCTTATATATAGGTTTTTAGGTTTCTGGCTGAACGTCTTCGTGGGTTTTGCGTGTCTGAACTTGCTTAAATTTAAAATAAAATCCGCTTAATAATAGTATGTTCAAAGGGCGCAAAGTCTCAGTCGTTATGCCGGCATATAACGAGGAGCCAAACATAGAAAACGCCGTACGGGAATTCAAAAGGCTGAAATATGTGGATGAGGTCGTGGTGGTTGACAACAACTCCACAGACCGAACAGCTGAACTCGCCAGGAAGACGGGGGCAAGGGTTGTCAGTGAAAAGAGACAGGGATATGGTTATGCATGCCGCCGAGCTCTTAAAGAAGCGAAAGGGTACTACATAGTTCTCGTTGAGCCCGATGGGACATTCGATCCGGAAGATATATTGAAGTTCCTCGCATACAGCAAGGATTTCGATTTCGTTCTCGGGACAAGGACAACGAAAGAATTAATATGGAAGGGCTCGAACATGGACTGGTTCCTGAGGTGGGGGAACTGGGTGCTTTCGAAAATGGTAGAGCTCCTCTATAACGGGCCGCATCTTAGCGATGTGGGATGTACGTACAGACTGATAAAGAAACGTTCCCTTGAAAGGATACAGGACAGATTCACCGTCGGCGGTTCACATTTCTCTCCTGAGATGATGATACTCGCCCTGAAAAACAGAATTAGAACGATAGAGATTCCCGTTAATTATAAACCCAGAAGGGGTGAATCCAAAATAACCGGGGAGAGAAAGAAGGCTTTCAAGCTCGGATTGAGGATGATTAGGTTAATCATAGGGTATTTGTTTAAGTGATAGTATGCGTTTTTCAACATCTTCTCTTTTAAAGATCAGGAATAGGAGGGAGTGCGCCCTGATTCTATCCATCCTGATTATCGGGTTGGTGATAAGGGTGTTGGGTATAAACTCCATGCCCTTTTTCGATGAGATATCCTGGATATTCGCGGTGGAAACATCCATGGTGGGTGGAATTGGAGAGTATGTGAATTTCATACCGCATCCTCCTCTAGCCTTCGTCCTGTATTACATATTTGCCAGCTTGATAGGTTTGAATTTCATTGCATTTCATCTAATGCCATTGATGATAGGGTTGTCGACCATACTCGTTACCTACTATCTGGCAAAGTCGTTGTACGATAGGGAAACCGCGATTTTATCAGCATTTCTGATGTCCGTGACCTTTTATTGTGTGTGGATGTCTCTCTTTATAGACATGGACGGAAATATCTTAACGTTATTGTCCATTCTCGTGCTATACTTCTTCAATAAATTCGCGAAAACCGGAGAAAAGAAATACCTAATGATGACAGGTTGTCTTTTCGGTTTATCAGTGCTTTCGAAGTACTCTGCATTCCTTCTCCTCCCTTCGTTAATTCTCTACGATTTTTTCGTTCATAGATTTAAGAATCTGAAATCCATAGCGCTCATAGCCTTCATAGGTTCTTGCGTATTCTCAGTATTCCCCATGCTCTCTTTCGTATCAGGCTCTCCGCAGATATTTACGAAAACTCTAGTAT
>JAGGYQ010000065.1 GCA_021162425.1 Candidatus Aenigmatarchaeota archaeon | reverse complement strand
TTCTGGGTCTACGCAGTCAAGCGTGATGGGGGTTACGTGGTCACGGACCCAGTAATCGCAGTCGTCGGAGTCGCAAGTTATGTTTGGTTCGCCTATGAGTTTTATTCCTTGTGGTGGTTGATTATCGACTATGTCAATCTCTAAGTGATGGTTCTCTTCATTTTGACAAAGGTCCACAGCATAATACTCTATTTCATGCATTGAATCTTCATTAAACGTAATAGGACCTGTGTACTCTTTCCATTCACTCCACTCTTCCCAAGGATCGCTGGAATTAACTTTGTATCTTACTCTGTAATAAATCTTAACATTATCAGAATTGCAAGGATCATTAGGATCAACTGCTGAAAGAGTTATTTGAGTGGATGATGTAATGAAATAGCATTCCTCATCTACTGGAATACCTAATTGTTGTTTTTCCGAATTCGTGCATTCGCGTTTAGGAGTCCCAACAGTTTTTGTTGTCTGGGGTGGTGTGGTGTCAAGGATAAACTCCTTTTCGGAACTGCTGCAGAAATTTGGTGGAAACTTCCCCCAGTTTTCCGCTGTGTCCTTTCCGTGAATTTCGAGTTTATGACATCCGTCATTGAGGTTTGAGAAATTAAGCACAGCCCACACATCTTCACAATTATCATCTTCGAATTGACCATCTCCTGGATTCATCCAGAAGCCACCATCATTGTAATTTCTGTCAAAATAATATTTTGCTGCCTGTATGTTTGACTCGGAATCACATATTCTTGTAGTAAGGTTAACAACATCCCCCGCGCATACCAATTCTGGCATGCTGATGTTCTCGGGACAATCTGGTGGAATTGTATCAACCCCAAATGGTGTACAGTTACAATTACCCCACACACCTTCTTCATTTTGTCCTCTCACACAGACCCAATAAGATCCATCAGCGTCATCACCGAACGCAAGAGTGGCATTAACATCCTCGATTTTTTCATCAAATGCTCCATCAGAAGCGTTCATCGGTGTTCCTGTTCCAGCCGGTCCACAATATGGATTGTTCTTTCTTACAAAATACTCTGCTGCTTTTATATTGGTGCAATCCTCTGTTTCCAGCGCTGTTAAATGCGTTAGATATTTCCCTGTCACAGGGTCATATTTCGGTGGTTCTGGATTAACTTTTACATTAGAAGTAACAGGGCCATCTGTATCTTTTGGTCCCGCATTTGGATCGCACGTATCGTAGCAACCCATCGTTGCCTGCTTGTTGTAACTACATCCGTTTTCGTCGCATTCTCTCTCCCAGTAGCACACTCCATCAACCACCTTCGACGGAGGACACTCCTCCATCGTGTACTGACAGGTACACGTAGTCTGAAGATCACAACTTCCGCTGTAGTAACAGATATCGTTTGTTAAATGAGTGGGGCAGTCACTATTGGATTCACATTCTGCGTTACAGTCCTTTTCACAACCATCCCATTGACACTTATCCTGCGAATCAACACAGTTTCCATTTGGATAATTTATGTTTCTGAACAGATCATTACATTTATTGCACCAGTAACAATTCGCATTCAAACAATTGATTTGGGTCGTCCAATGACTGCACGGATATTCACCTTTACACACGCAGGATCCATCGACCAGTTTACATTTATCATTCTGTGTCTCAGGATTTCCATCATCGCAGGAAGCATTCACCTGACATGTATGCACACACCCCGAGTTTGGATCAGAGTTTGGATCATCAGGATCGCATTTATCTACTGTGCACGGATTGCTGTCATCACAGAGGGTGTTATCAGGTGTATGAGAACAACCGCTTGAAGGATCGCATGAATCTACCGTGCAGGTGATTCCATCGTCACAATCCTCCATCGTGTACCCGCAGGTGCAGTCATCCTGGCAGAAACCACCGAAGTAGTAAACATTGTTTTCGCAGTAAGAAGCGCAATCGCAATCGGTTTCACATTCAGCTCCACATTCATTGGAGCAGGTGTTGTATACACATACACCGGTCTGGTCCTTCTCGTAGCAGAAACCCGCTCCCTGCTCGTTTATCTTCGGACCATTACACTTCGGACACCAATCACATTCCTCATTCCCCCTGCAATCGTTTTCGTTTGTGTAGTACGAACATCCTCCTTCCTCTACCTGTAACTTCGCGACCGCGAACTCGCTGTAGTTGTTGTAGGTTTTGTTCTCATTCACGTAGAATTTGATTCTGTCTACCACAATTGGGTTACTGCTGTGATCTTTCGTCACGACTCCGTTCCCACCAGACTGCGTGGCAATGAAGTGGTCGCTCCCTACTTTCGAGCTACCGAGGTAGAAGTCCACGTCACCCTCTTCTTTATTGCTATTTTCAATGAAGAGTGACCTGACCTCGATGTAATGTAATTTGTAGGGGTGATCAAATGTTATTTCGATGCTCTCGATACCATTAATATTTTTTCTTCTTGCATCGACTTCATCATCCTCTCCTCCATAAACACCCAATCCTCTTGTTCCCCGGTGGGTGAAGACCGCATCGGTATGGTCTTTATATGCGTAAACATCTCCTTTACCGTTTAAAATGGTGAGGTGAGATTTGCCGAGGTTAGACATGCTGTCGTCCGTGGAGAATCCAGTAGTATTATCAACTCCAGCGAAAGAATCCTCATAGAGGAAACTCACGGTCTGGACAGGGGTAACGGCAAAAGCACCAAATGTCGAAACAAAGAAAACCCCCAAAATACAAGCCATCACGAGGATGACAGTGAGTCTGGAAGCGCCGACAGCGCCAACATACGCCTTCATATCATACCGATTCATCTAACCTCACCTCACCAAATTTATATTCAAATCTAAATTCATTGAAATTTTTCATTTGTTTTGAAATTCGATGAAAGCTTTATATACCTTTCGTGAAAAACACAAAACCTTTATAAAAGTAGATTGTTCCAAAACATTCGAAACAGTAAATTTCCAAAGCAATTATGTTTAAACATAATGTGTTTTTACCTGAAAATGAAAAACATAACAAGGGACTAAATCTTCAATTTCAACTGCCCGAGAAAAAATTAATTATAGAGGCGAGTATATTGGACGTAAACGAGGAGAAAAGCCCTGTAAGCGGTCCTGCTGCAGGTTCAGTTTGCTCTTCCTTCGGAACAGACGTTTTGTCAACCGTTAATGTGGCGAAGTCTTTGTCATAATTCTCGTTTCCTGCCCTGTCCACAGCATATGCGGAAAGATTGTATTCGCCTTCTTCCAGTTCGTCAATTCCGAGAACAGCGCAGTATTCCATCTCGTTGCCATTACAAGGTTTGAGTTCCAGAACATCACCGAGACCGCGCACCTGGACCGTCACCCTCGTCGCATCGCTGACCGCACATGTTATTTTAGTGCTTTCAGCCGTGGTATAGGAAAGGGTGTCATTCTCCAAAAAACACACAATTTTAGGTTTTTCCGTATCCATTATCATAACGGATTTCACATGTCCTTTTCTAGAATAGACAGCTATATTCCCAAATCTGTCAGCACAGCGTATATAATACTCGTATCTCCCGTCTTCAGGTTCGGTAATAACGCTTTTGTGCACCATTTCACCCTGCCCCTCATCGAAATCTTTGCCCTCGCCGAATATGAAGTATTTCTTGTCATACTGACACCTAGTCGGAGCATTGGTGAAAACATAAAGGTTAAATGTGTGCTTGGCTCTGACCATTTCCTTCGGAGAGTAGTCGATTATAACGGGTTTTGTTTTTCCCGGAATGTAATTTAAAAGTGACGACGGAATTTCTTCGTATTCTATGTTCGGTCCTTTCAATGGGGTGTGCTGGTATCCCGAGGGTGTAACGCCGACAACTTTTGTCTGCGGCGGGGAGTGGACAACCTGCCAGTAATAGTAGGTCGTGTTCCCGCACGTGACGCTTGTGAAATTATATTCTATCATCATATCTATCTTTGCCTGGCAGTAGGAATCAACGGCTATTTTCTGCATGGTTCTGGAAACCGCTTCGGCTTCAAGTTCGAGCTCCTTAACTCTTTTGTCGAGATAGTAAACATCCGCATCGCTTGCAAAATAGCGGTCGAGCTGCCTCGCTATCTGAATCGCAACATCAGATGCATATGTTTTCCCAAGAAGATAATTAACTGCCTCGCTCATCACACTAACCAAATCCCCGAAGTTTATACCTCCGCCCACATCATCCTTTGACCACGTGCCTTCATGCTCTTTGATATAGGACGACTGAGAATTGAACTTCATCTCCTGACAGAGATTCCAGATGTAGTTTATGTGGGATTCGTCATCGTAGCCGAGGGATTTGAGGTATGCCACGAACTCTTGGGGAACGATGTGGGTTGCCGTGTCCGTTATATATCCTTTCGAGACGAGGTCATTGCATATCTCTGCTATCGGGATTTCCTCTGTCTCGTTTCCGAATTCCTCCTCAAGTATGAAATCCTTGGGATTAGACTGAGGTTGACCATAAACATCTTGTTCCAGACCGCCCACTTCTTCCCCGATGTTGGTCCCGTTTATTATCACAGTTACGTTACCGTCTGCATTTATATCCGCGTCAAAATTGACATCACCTGTGGAATTTATTTCCACACTCATGTTCACTTCAGCATTCGCTACAGAAACAAGTAAGATAAAAGTCAAGAGCGCCGCATACAAAGGCAAATAATTTTTCATATTATCATTCCTTATTAACTAACTCGTGGTAAGATTTAAATTCTTTTCCTTTCATACAAGGAAAATATAAAAAGAAAGGGCGTGAAAAGTAAGTGCCCTTTTCGAAATGGAATCAGTTTCCTGAGACACCAAAGTCGGAGTAACTCCATGTTCCTGCATACAGCACCTTCAGATGGTACTGAGCGCTGTTGTCTGTTCCATCACCAGGTATCGTCATGCTGCATGGAAGGTTGCCGCAACCACCGACTTTTAGTTGGGTGTCTGCCCATGCGTGCACTTCAAAGGTGCCTGTCCCTGAACCGCTGAACTTGGCGTATTTGTTATCCCATGCGCATCCGTCACCACACACGGGAAGTCTGCCCATGTTGAAGTAGCTGTTCTTGCCTCCAGATTT
Organism: Candidatus Aenigmatarchaeota archaeon; assembly: GCA_021162425.1. GTDB lineage: Archaea > Aenigmatarchaeota > Aenigmatarchaeia > QMZP01 > QMZT01 > JAGGYQ01. The sequence goes on along the minus strand of JAGGYQ010000065.1, from coordinate 5,990 downwards.
TTCACCCATGACCTTGACCTGAGCTGAACCACTACCGTATGCTGTTACCTGCGCGCCATCACCACTACTGTCCGTCAGCACATGGTCTATCAAGTAATTATTTCCTGTAGCTTCAAAGTTGACACCGTTCGTTGTCCATCCGTATGTTTTGCCCCATCCATACTGGCAGTTGCTCATCTCTGCATAATTTGTCCTGGTTCCAAACATCATTTCTCCTGTACCATCTGTCCCGATGAAAGAGTATGTGTACTGGCCAGCGTTTCCATACATTGGTGTGTAGCTGTCATCTCTTGTGTTTTCAAATTTCATGTATCCGTTGTTTACGGAGGCCTTCACAAAACTGCTCACGGTATCCACCTTGTAGTTGCATGGATTGTCATCGTAGTCTTTTCCGTGAAATTCGCCCATAATAACTGTTCCTTTTGTTTCGAAATAGGAATGTGCATCATCTCCTGCTACAAAGCTTGTACTCATGAAACCGCTTCCTGTCCAATAGGAATCAACTGTTGTCTGTGCACTCGCGAATGGTATTGCCGCTAGAACCAAGAAAGCAATCAAAGTCCCTAAAATCGCTCTCATTCTTTTACCTCCTTTTTGATTTTTGTCGCGCGACGTGAGCGCGATCTTTTATGTTTTACAACTTAGTTTTTTTTATTGTCTTCGGGGGAAGATTTAAAAAACTAACCTGCAGATAGTACAAAATTTAAAAAGTTATATTGTTCCAGAAATACGAAATTCACAAGCTTCTGCGAATTGTCCTGCCCTGTTTTTTTCTTTGTCCACCGTTCGCCACAGCAATATCTTTGAGTTCTTCTGCCTTGAATTTCTTTTTTATCTTTGCGAAAATCTTGTTCACCCTCTCCATATTTTCAGAGTTCAACCCCCAGACTGAACGCAGCAAACTCTCTCCCTTTTTTCTGAATTTGCGAACTTCCACAAGTTCGTAATCTTTTAATATATCGAGATGGTAAAGAGCTGTCCTGTGGGATATGCCCAGCGCATTGGCAATTTTTTCTGTTTGCATTTGGTTGCCGGGAGAATTCTTTAGAATATGCAAAATTAACACCCTGTTAATGTTCGATGCAACAAGTTTTGCGGTCAAATTGATTTCGATTTTGTCTATTGCGTCAACATAATCATTTTGAATTTTTCTCTCTTTCAAGTAACAATTTGTTTCCATATTCTTTAATTAAGGAAAAGTTTTTTATACTTTTTGGTAATAAATGCTAGGACGGAAAAACTCGGGATTTATTAAGCAAAGATTGAATTTTATTTTATGAAACTGAAAACCTTGCCGAGTCTCAGGGAAAAGAAGCGATACATCTTCTTCAGGATACATTCAGAAGGCAATGTAAAATTTGAAGAAATGAAAAACGCGGTAATGAACAGTATCATAAACTGGCTTGGTGAAAAAGACACAGGTTTAGCAAAACCGCGCATAATAAAAAATATGTGGAATGAAAAAGAACAGACGGGCGTATTGAAATGCTCACACAGATACGCAGATGACGTAAAGGTTTCCCTTGGTCTTGTCCACCAAATAGGGGAAAACCGCGTCATAATTGAGACGCTTAAAGTTTCGGGAACCATAAAATCAGGGTGTGAAAAATTACACTCCTCTGATGCTAAAAAGAGTATTTCTTAAAACTCTCCGGAATCTTCACGTCCTTATTTATTATTACAAAATCTGCATTATACTTCCCTGTTCTCTCCAGTTCTTCTTTTATTATTGAAAGTAATTCTCTGCTGGTTTTTGCATTTCTGGCTCTCTCCATGACGTTTTTCTCGAACCTTTTATGGAACGGCCGTTTCCATCCTGTCTTGTTCGAAACATAACTCGCAATCCTGCTGAAAATATTGGGAACCTCTTTCCTTTGATAAATTAATTTCTCGATACCACTGCCAGGAGTATAACATGTAACAGCATGGACCGGTCTTTTTCCCTTTTTGGTTGTAATATCCGCTGCTGTTAAATCAAATGCGTTGGGAATTGCAAAAGATTTCTCGGGATGGGTATGGTCATAATACACCGTCTCACCAGGTTCCACACCATGCTCCCTTATTATGTTTTTGCTTTCTTCTTCTGCAATCGGTATTTTCACACCTCTTTCATCACCTGAGACAACTGTAATATAAAACTCATTATTCCTTCTAAACGCAACAGCGCACTGCTCTTCGTTACTGATTGCCTGTCTTTCAACGAGACGATAGTTTATTTCACGGCAGCAGCATACCTGCTTTAAAAATTCGTCCATTTCATTTGCAAGTATTTTAACTACATACATTATTTATCACTATTAAATAGTTAACATATTTTATAAAACTTACGGTCGCTGTGCAAAAGATTTAAATATGCATAGGATTATATGGTTATTATGCCAAGACAGAAATTTCCAGAGGCTGAAGCAAGGCTCTTCAGAAGGGTGTTCGTATGCATGCACTGCGGAGCCAAACTCAGGGCAGACCCTGCAAAAATCAGGCTCAAAAAAGTAAAATGCAGGAAATGCAAAAGAAGGGAATTCAGACCCATGAAGAGGGGACAAAAATCAGGGGCTTAATTGCAAATATTTTAATTTCTTTAACCATTATATTATTATGATCGATCTTATCGAAATGATGAGACCTTTGAATTGTGCAATGGCATGCATCGGTGTTCTTGTTGGCGGGCTGATAGTCACAGGCAGCAACATCCAAGTGCTTTTCTCAACCCCTTTCATATTGGCTGTGATATCGGTTTTTCTTATAACGGGCGCCGGTAATGTGTTCAATGATTATGTCGATGTAGAGGCAGATAAGATAAATGCACCTCACAGACCTATACCATCTGGTAAAATCTCTAAAAATACAGCATTTGTCTTTTCAATAGGACTCTTTGTCACGGGTGTGTTTTTTACAGCGTTCATAAATTGGGTGTGTTTTTTGATAGCGCTGTTTAACACATTCCTTCTAATAATCTATTCTTTAATCCTTCAGGACAAAGTTCTTGTTGGAAATCTCGCGGTTGGATACCTGACAGGTTCGCTTTTTCTTTTCGGCGGCGCTGCCCTCGGGGACATAACGCTCCCCAGCGTATTATTTTTACTTGCGACACTAACGACGATAACAAGGGAAATAGTGAAAGATTTAGAGGATATGGAAGGTGACAGAAGAAGCTTTCTTAAGAAAATAGTTACGAAGTTCACCTCATCAATAGCCGAAAGGTTTAAGATAACAACAGACGGTGTGAAAATGAAATACAGAGAAAGAACCATGGTGACGCTTGCAATATCGTCACTCATTCTTGCTGTCATGTTTTCAATCCTTCCTTACTATTACGGCATTCTGGGGATAGGGTATCTCGTAATTGTTCTCGTTGCGGACGTGATTTTTGTATCCTGTATGTATTCGCTCGGGAAGGAGATGGGTAACAGAAAGGGATACCACCGAATAAGCAGGCGTTTGAAAATAGGGATGTTTGTGGCTCTGATAGCTTTCATAGCCGGTGTTTTAATATAAATTTATAAACCAACGACACTAACCAAAATTTATGGAAAGAAAATATCGGTTCATATCGAACAGGATTTTGAAAAATAGCAAAGGCAAGGAAACTGGAAAAATGCGAGTTGTGGTCAAAGTAGGCTCGGACACAGCAGAGATAGATTACACCTGCCCAGAGTGCGGGTTCAGCGAGCATACTGAAAAACCTTGGAAAAGACCATTCTCTGTGAAATGCTCAAAATGCGGATTTATCATGAGATTGCCCAGATTGAAAGACGAAATAAAAAGAGAGAAGCGGCTTGAAAAGAAAATTTGACATTAACAATTTATATCTAAATACCAATTCTAGATATGATAGACAAAAAACTCTTGGAAATAATGGCATGCCCGCAATGCAAAGGGAATATAACAGAAAAAGGGATGTTTTTGGTCTGCAGCAAATGCAAACTTGCGTTCCCGGTTCTTGAGGGAAGTGTTCCCGATATGATTATAGAAGAGGCGTGGCCATTGGAAAAGGCAAAAAAGAGCGATTTTAAGCATGATTTAAAATTATAATAGTTACTATTTTTTAAATGAAAGCTAATAGAATATTTCTATAGACGCCGAGGTGGCGGAACCCGGTTAACGCGCCGGACTTGAGAACTGGATCTTAAGAGCGATTGTTGGATGACGTATACTTCGTATGCGTCATTCGCGATTGCGATGATTTGATGGCTTGACTCTGATTGCGGCGGGTATGAGGAGTTTCCAAAGTCCAGGAGATCCGGTGGGCGAAAGCAGTAAAAGATGCAGACGTGGTCTGCATCGGACTGTCGCATGCCCGTGCAGGTTCAAATCCTGCCCTCGGCGTGTTTTGTTTTTACCCATTTGCCAGAACATATTCAACAAACGTTGTCCAAAAGCTTGATTATTTTCCCCCTCGGTTTTTTCTCTGCAAAAACAATTGATTGAAATTTGTATATCTCTGTTTCCCTGTCAAACCATGCGTCAGGAGGAAGCCCAGCCTTGTAGCACAAATTCACCAGAAATTCCTCAACATTCCACCTCTGCTCAACAGGAACTATAGGAAGCAGCAAACCGCTGAATATTCCTCTTTTTATAATTAGTCCATCTCTCCCTATCTTTATCTTTTTGAGATACTCTTCTGGGTTCGAAACAACGATTTTTTCTGGATTTGTCAGAATCGAAACCTCAACTACCACGCTATCCAATTCATCCTTTCTCAATTCAGGGAATCTTGGGTCCATCGTAGCGCTTACAGCGGACTCTACAATCGCTTCTACCAGCGGTTTTTCAGGATATGGAATCCCTATGCATCCGCGAAGGTTGTGGTCAGGATATGTATGAATTGTTGTGAATGCCCCCATATTTTTGGAAAATATTCTTGGATGCTCTTTCGGTATTCTCATGTGCTTTTTCTCTTTAACCCACAACTCAATGGCATTTCTCGCAAGTTTTACAGCAAACTCACCCTCTTTTCTATTCATCATCTCACTTCCTGCGGAATTTTGTTTCCAAAAGCCTGTTAATCTCTGCTATAAAATCATCAAGCTTACCGAGTGGTATGCGCGCTCCAGCCGCGTGGACATGTCCTCCTCCAGACCCATCTATAGCATCGGCAGCATCATCCGCCAAAACATTCAATGGAACTGAATAATCACGACTTCTCATGGTTATATCCAAGTGATTTTTCCTTGTATAAACAGACATGCCAATTCTACTGTCCGTAACAGTTGAAGCAAACAAAGCAACAGGTCCGCGAAATCCAAAAAATGATAGGTCCTTGACATATCCCACTTCTCCCCTCTTCACAGCTTCTTTTTTAACAACCTCATAAACATCAAATTCCTCGTTCACGACTTTTTTTGCAGCCAAAACCAGACCCGGAACATCGGAAGGATTCCCGCCTTTGGACAGAATATCTACAATCATTCTTTTTTTGTCGTAACTTTCGAACCTTTTGTGTTTGATTCCAAGAACTATAGTTGATGCCTCAAAGTAAAGAGCACGCACATCCCAGTTTAAAATTCTCTCCTCTATAAATTCTGTATTCTCCTCGTAATCACCTATTGCCCCGTAAATGGCTATCCATATTCTTTCTCTTGGAATTTCCCTCTGAAAATATTTATATATAAGTTCTGAAGCCGAAGCGTTTTCGTTGATATAGAGCGAGGTCACGTTTTTCAATCTTTTTTTAATTCTATCAGCCACAGGATGATGGTCAAAATAAAGAATTTCTGATTTCTTTTTACTCATCAGCTTTATTATATCTTCTGCATCTCTTCTGTTGATTGCTATATCTGTAATTACAATTCTGTCTGCCTCTGCATTTTTGAGGTCAGAAAGCAATGAAACAGGCTTGGTGAAGAAGACATCGGCATTTGGAAATCTTGATAAAGCGATCGCACCTGCACATATACCGTCGCAATCTGAGTGTGTGAGTATCAGGGTTCTCATTTAAAAATTTTAACTGTTCTAGTTTAAATTTATAGGTTAACCGAAGAGTATCTGAC
>JAGGYQ010000009.1 GCA_021162425.1 Candidatus Aenigmatarchaeota archaeon | reverse complement strand
GGTTTTGCATTATACTGGCTTTTAGCTATTTTCTGGCTGGTTACTTTTGTAAAAACTTTTATACATGCATATCATGGGACGCTGTTTAAAGATTGATGCAATTAAAGTTGAGAAACTCAAAGATTCCCAAAAGGAGATGCAAAATAAAAAGATATAAATAGCTATAAAAATAGTAAGATGGCGGGGGCTTCCCTGTCAACTACCACCCACTTCAGTGGATGGCATAAAGTAATCGAGTGTGAGCTGGTCCTTGGGTTTAACGCCTTGTTCTCTGACATAACGAAATATCATCCTAAGAAAGAGGCTGGATTAAAGAGGGATTTTGCTGTCTGTGGGAAAGTTAGCAAAGGTGAGGTTCCTGAGTGGCTAAAAGAAAAGGCGGAGAGAAGAATTCCAGAATGTATTGGACAATGTGTTAAATTTGGGAATTATGATGATCTTAGGGAGAAGATAGTAAAGGATGAAAAACTTTTTTCAAAGGATATATTAACTAAGATAGCAACTGAACTCGCTAAAACTTACTTATGATTAGAAAAATGATTTAGATAATCGTTCTGCCAAAATTTCCTCACAGGAACTTTCACAAAACGCATATGTTAAATCACCACTTTTTAAATTTTTTCTTGATTCTGTCTTCGGGTCTTGCAACAAGAAGCTTCCCCTCCACTTTAACCCACAATTTGTCTATTTTGAAAAGGAAAATATTTTCTTCTTTTATCAGTTTCACAATTCTTCCATTCGGTTTTTCTATAACAAGTGTGTTTCTTGTTTCATCTATAACTTTTCCAGAAATTCCGATATTTTTTTTATTTCTGCTGTCGATTATCTTCGCTTCGAGACCTATGAGTTCATGTCTGACTATGTTTTCAGGGGTTATCATAATTTTATCTTGGATATAGTTATATTTAACAGCAAATCTTTGGCTGTTCCCTTTATGATTAACTGACCTCTATTTTATCTTCTGGGAAACCTAGCTTCACAAGCACAGTTTTTATTTTTTTTCTGTGATCTCCCTGCAATTCAATGACGTTATTCTTTAATGTCCCGCCACATGCGAGTTTTTTCTTTAACTCTTTGAGAACATTTTTGTTGTCCACGTCCTTGCTGATGCCTTCTATAATTGTTACTGCTTTCCCGTATCTCTTTTTAACACTAGAAACTCTTATCTTTTCCTCTTCTTTCGCTATGGTCTCGCATATGCACAAATCCTTCGGTAACCCACACTTAGGACAAATTTCGGTCATGGTTTGGTCTTTTTTCCTTTTATTGTTTTTATTCGGGCTATTGTCTTTCTGATCTCCCTTATGCGTCCGGGAGATGTTACAGAAGCACCTACATGTATGTTGGCTTTTTCTTTTGCAAGTTCAAGATTTAGCTCTTTTAAATGTTTGTTGAGTTCCTTCTCATCCATTTTTCTTATATCTTTTGCTCTTAAAATGACCATGTTCACCTTCCTTTATTTTTTGGATTCTTCTTTTTTATCAGTTTCGCCCCCTTCCTTATCTTCGATGACTGAAGGCATGAACTTCATTATGCTCACTTTGATTCCTATTTTGCCCGGTTTTGTTTCTGCTTCTGCAAATCCGTGGTCAACCAATTCCTTCGCTGGCTGACCACATTTTTTTATGTATCCTGAAATGAATTTCCCTGTCCTTCCCTTTGAGCCGCCAAGTTTGCCTGATATTATTATCTCAGCGCCAACCGCTCCTGCATCCATTATTCTTTTTAGCATTATATTTCCTATTTTCTTATAATTATATCCGCGTTCCAATGCGTCTTTTATCCTGTGAGCAACTATTTTGGCATCCAAATACGGAGATTTGACTGATTTAACATCAATTTGTGGGTTTTCGAGATTGAATTTAGTTTTAAGCACATCAGTCAGTTCGTTTATTTTTCTTCCGCCGACACCAATTATCCTTCCGGGATTATCTGTGTGTATAACGATTTTCACGCCGAGTGGTGTCCTTTCAAGTTCAATACTCGATATATTTTCCTCCGGGAAGTGTCCTCTTATGAAATTGTATATCATCCATTTCCTTATTGAGTAATCGATAAAAAATGATTTTGTGAGCATGGCATCACCTATTTCTGTTGCAAAACAATCTGTATGTTAGTTATTTTCCTTCTTGTCCTCCTCATTTTAAGCCTTCTTGGTCTCATGAATGTAAAGCCTTTGTGAGCAGAGGCGTGAATTATCAGCCTTTCTGTGTCCAAACCTTTGAACTCTGCGTTTGCCTCAGCCGATTTAACAAGTTTGAGCAATTCCTTTGTTACGTTGGTGTAGTATTTTCCGTTGAGGTTGTTTCTTTTGCTTATGAGGTCTTCCAAAAATTTTTTGCCCTTCTGGAGGTTCATGCCTGTGATGGCTTTGCACACGATTACTGAATTTTTGGTTGAAATTCTCAGAGCTCTGCCATAGACCCTTGCTGACTTCTTCGGATTTGGATTGAACGCGTATCTCAACATGTTATCACTTACTTAAGCGGGACAAACTTCGAAGACCTCGTAGCACCGAATCCGGGTGAAGAATGTTTCACAGGCTTTCTTGTGAGTGCAAACTCTCCGAGCCTGTGCCCTATCATCTCTGGCTTTACTTCAACAGGCGTGTATTCTTTTCCGTTATATACCCCTATTTTCACACCGACCATTTCAGGAAGTATTATCATCTCACGGCAATGTGTTTTGTGAAACTTCTTTGGATTTTCCCTTATCCTTTTAAGGAGTTTCTTCTCCTCCTCTGTCAGTCCCCTTTTTAACGAACGTCTAACCCTCGAATTCAAAAGCTTGCTGAATTCCTCTAAACTCATCTTGGAAATTTCCTCCCATGTCCTTCCGCGAAACATGAATTTTGCCATACACTCACCATTTACTTTTTACCTTTTTTCCTCCCTGTTCTTTTGGCGCCCCATGAACCAACCTTCGCTCCTGGTGGAGCATGTCTGCTTATGGTCATAGGCCTACCGGGCTTGGTAGAGCCGCCAAACGGATGGTCTATTGCGTTCATTGCAACACCTGACGTTCTCGGATAAAGCTTCCCGCGCCTGTGCATGGCTATCCACTTTTTACCAGCTTTGACCCATGGTTTATCACCGAAACCCTCGCCTGCAGGAATGCCCAAACTAACCATACAATTCGGGTTTAATTCCTTTTTCTTTTTTGACGGAAGCTGCACAATGCACTTCTTTTCACCTTTGGAGACAAGGATTGAAAACGAACCAGGAGCATTGCATAACTTCGGACCTGAATGCGGATATGTCTCGATTCCGAATATCTGTGCGCCTACAGGGACCTTAGACAGGGGAACCACAAAATCTGTTCTGTCACCCACCTTCACACCATGCGGGGCAATTAAAAAGCCGTAAGAACCATCAGAATACTTTATCTTTGCAACAGGTGCACGTCTTCCCGAATCATTTATTATATCAACTATTTCCCCGTCAATACCTTTATATGAAATCTCTATCTGTTTTCCTCTTCTGGGAACTCTGTATGTTGGACTTCCCTTCCCTCTCCTTTGAGCAATTAAATTTTTACCCATACCATCACGCTATATCATTCCAAGTTTAGATGCCACATCAGCAGCTGAAAACTCTGGATTTATTTTAACATATGCCTTTTTCTGACCCCTTGTGGTGATTTCGGTTTTGACACAATCGACTTTCACGTCAAATTCCCTTTCCACAGCCTCTTTTATTTTTTTCTTGTTGGCTTTTTTGTTCACTATGAATACTAGTTTGTTTTCAAGCTCGACCATGTTCATAGATTTTTCTGTCAGATGCGGATATATTATTATATTGCCTAACAGCATTCTTTCAACCTTCTCCTGTTTCTTTTCTTCAGCCATACAATTCACCTAATTTTTTTATAGCGGATTTTGTGAAAATTGTAAATCTTCCGGGATGCGTTCCTGGCGCGAGCAGCGAGACTGTAAGCTCGTTCGGCAGCGCAACATCAATTCCTGGTATATTTTTCAAGGCTTTAGCCACACCGTCATCTTTGTCTATTATAACAAGAGGGCCTCTCTTATTTTTATATCTTCTTCCCCTCATTTTACCTTTTCCCGGCCTTACCTTCTTTTCTTTGCACCTATCCAGCTCTTCGAGAAGTCCGAATTTTTCAAGCACTTTTATGACGTCCTTGGTCTTTTTCAGCTTCTGAAATTCGTCATCAATGACAAGCGGAACATGTCTCGCACCACCTATCTTATGTCCCCTTTTGGAAACAAGTTCTTTATCTGCTGTAGCAGCCAGAGCAGATATTAACGCCTTTATTTTCTCCTTTCTGTTTATTTTAAGTTTCCATATTTTTTCAGCCCTTGGCGGGTGCGCGCGTCTGCCCTTGACAGCATGAGGCACGAGTCTTGCCGTGAAATTCAAATAACCTTGACCGTGAATTCTCGGTAGCCTCGCAAGCTCCCTGTTCATCATTGAGAAACGGTCTCTTCTTCTCCCATGATAATGGGCTGACGTGCGCTGTCCTGCAAGCGGGTCTGTCCCATACGGCTGCCTTAACTCGCTCATCTCGGCAAGGACAGCCCTTTTTATAAGGTCAGGTCTAACCTTTTCAGAGAACGTCCTCGGCAGAGTTAACCTTCCCTTTTCTTTTCCATGAATATCGAATACAGGAAGCGTGTGCATACGAATCACCAAGATGACATTATTTATGTTTAATTAATTTAAATATATATGTGGTAGGTGTCTGTTATGAGACATTACGACGAAGTTCACGAAAAACAGTTTAGCTGGAAGCTAAGAATTATGGTGGCCATAGGATTGATAATTCTTTTCTCTGTTCTGGTTTACCTTATGATATTTACAATGCAGATGAAACTTTATGTTTTCACGGCGTTGCTTGCGGTGATTTTTGTGATTGCCATTATGTTTTCAATTTTTGCTGTTGACGTTGCATTTTTCAGAGAGATTCAGTGACTTCGAGCGTTTTTAAGAATTCTTCCTCCATGAAATGCAGATTTCCCGGTATGATCACAACAGAAGGGGCTGGGAAGCTGAGATGCTTCAATTCGTCTGCACTTCCGTAAACGATTTTTTCCTCTTGGGAACCAAGACGTGAGCAAATCAAGATTTTTCTGTCTTTCAGAATATCTTTGCCTTTTTTTGCATCAATGGTTTCCAATATCTCGATAGCCTCCCTTGTCCCCATATCAACGTCGAGCAAGAGAAGAGTATGCAATCCGTGTGACAAATTCTCTTCTATTACATCGAAAAACGATTCGGGAGCATAGTTCATCGTGTGTTTAGGAATGGTTGAGACCCTTCCGAATTTGTATATTTGAAGACCTGTTTTTGCAATCGCGGTGTAAACAGAAGATGAATGAATTACGCAAACAGGCACACCCTTCTTTCGAGCACTCAAAACGAGCTGCGTGTGCGTTGTCGCTACTAATGGGTCACCTGGAACGAGCAGAACTATATCCGTATATCTTGCCTTTTCCGCCAATTCATCTGACCCCTCTTCGATATCGGACCTTCTAAGCATTCTTATTTTTTTCCCTATGAGATTTTCGAGATGTCTTACATTTCCTCCCCATGCAGCCGTGTATAATTCGATATAAATCTCACTTGATTTTTTGCACGCTGCCATGCCCTTCAAAGAGATATCATTCTCATCCCACACTCCCAAGCCGACCATATACAGCATGAATAAAAATTTGCCTGAAAATTTAAATCTTAAAGTTTATATTATGCGAACTTTAATTATAAAATATGGCTGTATGGTCAAAATCTTTCTGGCGACCTGTAATAAAAAAGGGTGGAAAAATACCTGTTTTCAATATGTTCATAAACGGTGAATGGGTCGGGTCAGCAAGCAGTGAAACATTCGATGTTCTCAACCCACATGACCAAAGTGTGATTGCAAAGGTCCAGAAGGCTGGTGTTTACGATGCGAGAAAGGCACTGGATGCGGCGTATAAAGCCAGAGGCTCTGTGAAGAACCTCAGGGCTGTTAAAAGGGCCGAAATTCTTGAAAAAGCCGCCGACCTGCTGGAAAAATACAAACGTGATTTTGTTGATACCATAGTCGCAGAATCAGGAAAACCTATATGTGTCACAGAGGGCGAGGTGAACGCTGCCAAAGAAAGGCTTTATTATGCTTCAGAGGAATGCAAAGACTTGTATGGTGAGGAGATAACAGGTGACTTGTCGCCGCACAAATTTGACAAGTTTGCCATGGTGATACGACAACCTTTGGGTGTTGTTCTCGCAATATCGCCTTTCAATTATCCTTTGCACATCGCTGTGTGTAAGATTGCGCCTGCAATTGCCGCAGGAAATTCTGTCATATGCAAACCTTCTTCTCAGGACCCGATATGCATGATAATGTTCGCCAGAATTTTGGAGGCTGCAGGACTGCCAAAAGGTGTGTTCAACCTTATCACAGGGACAGGGTCAGATATAGGTGATGTCATGATTAACAGCGAGAAGGTAAATATGATATCTTTTACAGGCTCGACTGCTGTTGGTCAGCATATAGCAAAAATATGCGGCATGAAAAAACTTCACCTTGAGCTTGGCGGCAAAGCACCTGCTATCGTTCTGTCTGATTGTGATCTTGATTTGGCAGTCAAAGAAGTCTTGAAAGGCGCCCTGACATTTTCAGGGCAACGGTGCGACGCCATATCACGTGTTCTTGTCGAGGAAAAAATAGCTGACAAATTCGTCAAAAAGATAATGAAAGAAATAAAGAAATGGAAAGTTGGCAATCCGAAAGACCGTAAAACATTGGTAGGACCGCTGATAAACGAAAAAGCTGTTCAAAAAGTTGAATTGCTTGTGAATGACGCACTAGAAAAGGGGGCAAAGCTCCTTCACGGCGGGAAGAGAAAAGGTCTGTATTTCATGCCGACTGTCCTCGACTATGTGACAACGAAAATGCGCATTGCATGGGAGGAGACATTCGGTCCTGTTGTTACGATAATAAGGGTCAGGAACTATGAGGAAGCGATAAGAATTGCGAATGAAAGCGAATACGGGCTGGATGCATGCATATTCACGAAGGATATAGACAAGGCCTTGGACGCAGGACTTCGTTTAGAAGACGGGACCGTCAGTATAAACGCCTCGCCTTCACATGGGCTGGGATTATTCCCATTTGGCGGGGACAAGGCATCTGGTATAGGAAGAGAAGGCATACGACACAGCCTCATGGAAATGACAAAGGTTCATACGATAATTTTCAAAAAGAACTACGAGCCCTGAAAATGGCCTGACCCAACACATTGCATCTAAACACTTCAGGCTTTTCCTTATTTCCCGAACAATATCTCAATTATGTCCCCGTTCTTAACTTCGTAATCTGCGCCTAGCTTTCGTTTTGTCTCGAAATCAATCCCTCCTATGAACTTCTCTGCCATGTCACTATGGATTTTCGCTGCAAATTCCTTCAGTCTTGTTCCCTTCGGGACAAGCAAAGCATCTGGAAGGACCCTGCCTTTTTTATCGGTCAACTTGTTTATGTTCGCCACAGGATAGACAATGATATAGCGGAGGACATCAAACATCGCTTTATTTATCACATCCTGAACACCTGTTGAACCGAACCTGTCAAGAACTCTTTCTCTTATAATTTCAAGACCGCGTCTCTGTCTTTCGCTTAACTCCTCTGGCTGAAGTATTTCAAAACTGCTATTACCGGGTATATACTTTATTAAACCGTGCTTGCTCGCTTCTTTCAATGCAAGTTCGCTTTCGGCAGAACATGGTATAATGGTGTAATCAGGGAACTCTTTCCTCAGCCTTTCAAGATTTTTTTCTGCCCCCTCTATATCAATCTTATTTGCCGCTATTATCATTTTTTTGCTCAACCCCCTCAATTCGAACGCAAAATTTTTCAGGTCGTCGTCTGACCATTGTGAAGGCTTGTCTTTCGGCAGGTCTGTCGCTTCGAGTGCTTTTTTTATCTGCCCTTCGGTTATTTTCAAGCCACTAAATTGTTTTAGTAAAGAATCTACCAAGTCTTTTTTCATCATTTCAACTTCTCTTGAAAACTTTGCCCAGTTCTTCTTCAACAGACTCAAAAACCAGTATCCGATTTCTTCTTCAAGAAATTTTATATCGTTCGCTGGGTCATACGAATTGGGTTTCACAGGCTCGCCGTGCTCGTTTGTTGAACCTGAGACATCTATTACATGTATGAACACATCAGCTTGTCTAAGGTCATCAAGAAATTTTAAGCCAAGACCTTTTCCCTTATGCGCATCAGGGACAAGTCCAGCAACATCGAGCAGCTCAACAGGAACAAATCTCCACCCATCAACACAATATCCTATGTTCGGGTTGCATTTCGAGCCTGCCTTATCTTCGGGGCATTTCGTTCTCACAAAACCTATTCCGTGATTCGGGTTTATGGTTGTGAATATTCTGTTTGATATTTCGACTTCTGCAAGTGTCAGTGCCTTGAAAAGCGTGGATTTTCCGACATTTGTTTTTCCGACAATTCCAATCAAAACCATCGAGAATACACCCTGTATTTAATATGCATATTATATTTTAATGGTTATGCGGGGGGTGGGATTCGAACCCACGAAGGCACTAAGCCACAGGATAACCTATGTGAATTATATTATATGCATCAGGGCTGATCATCCGAAAGTCACAACTTAAGAGTTCGTCTCTTAAGTCCTGCCCCTTCAGCCCAAGACCACGGAAGTGGTCGAATGCTTGACCGCTCGGGAACCCCCGCAATATGAATAATGATATTTAGATACACATTTAAAATTTATAACTTGTTTTTAAATTGAAGTTATGGAGTGGAATAAAAGAAATATCTTTATATGGTTGATTTCTGGAATAATTTCAGGTTGTATTGGATGCATTCTCGGTTTTTATATCTTTAATTCCTCAGCAATCTCAGGGTTCCTCTCTGGTTTGTTGGTAGCTTTTGTGTTTTTATTTATTAAAATTATAAAGTGATTCATTCTTTCACGAATTTATGAACCATATCTTTTGCTTTTTCCCTTTTCTTCTGATGTTCTTCTAAAAATTCTTTCAGCATATTCTTCAATCTTGCTTTACATTCTCCACACAAAATCTTGCCAGTTTTACAATCGTTGTAAAGCTTTTTTACATCTTCTTCATTTTTCAGTAAATGAAATTTGTAAATTTCAAAGACGACGCATTTATCAGGATCACCACCTTCTTTCCTCTGTAGTTCCACCGATTCCTTTCCACCGGTGAGCATATTTTTCACTTTTCTATCAATATCCTCGGGCGTGTCTGTCAAAGCTATGTATGAATTTGGATCGGAAGAACTCATCTTACCTCCCTTTATTCCATGCATGAAAAAGTGGTATGTCGAACTAGGTGGTATAAATTTGAATTCCTTCTCAAATCTAGCAGCTATATCTCTTGTCAACCTTATATGAGGATCTTGGTCTATACCAACTGGAACAACAACAGGTTTCGAACCACCATATTCTTCAAGCTGTGGATGGAGTATATCAGCTGCTTGTGTCATAACAGATATTATCTTTCCAGGTGATAATTCACCGTATATATCCTTTAACTCATTAAATGTGACTTTACGTGCCACCATATCGGCTAATTTATAATATGCTATTGATCTATTCGACTGAAAGTAAAAATCACAACTTTTTGGCTTCAATCCCAAAGCAATGTAATTTATAAGATATTCATTTATTGCTATATCTTTCAATTTATCAAGATCATCCAGACGCATGTTGTATGCTTCTATATCTGCGACACAAAGAAATATTTTAGCTCCAAGTTCCTGTTGATAATATATTATTTGATCGGCAAGGAGTTTATGCCCCAAATGAAACTTACCAGAAGGCATTAGACCTGTCATCATTGCAAACTCTTTTTTCTTTTCTATTGCTTCCAGAATTCTCTCGAAATCTCTATGGCCGAATATAATACCTCTTTTCATTAGATAATGTGGATTCCTGATTTTTTTCACCAAAGGTGTGAAAGGTGATATACCAAAGTCTTTCATTATTTTATCGTAATCTTTAACATCTTCAGAACCCCATGGATTTATCTCCTGCATGAATGCACCTATTAATCTTTGTGGAAACGATGTTTATATTTTTAGGAGTTGCTTTATTTTAGACACCAACTGCCTTTATAATGTGCATTATACAAAATATTTATATCACTAATAGAACATATTTATTGTTGAAAACACATTAGTGGAGCGCTGAAATGAATGGATCGATAAAGCTCAAAAAATATGAAGGGAATCCAATAATAAGTCCCAGACCTGAAAGTACTTGGGATTCTGGAGGTGCATTTAACCCGGCTGCCGTTAAGATAGGGAACAAGATCTATATTGTGTATCGTGCTATAACGAGGGACAACACATCTGTTTTTGGTGTTGCAGTAACAAAAGATGGCTATACCATAGAGGAGAGATTTGATGAACCGATATACATACCAAGAAAGCACTTTGAATTACATCCGTCTTTGAGAAAAATAAGTGAAATGTTAAACGAAGGAATGCACAGACTCAAAATCAAATTAAGGCATATTTCCGGTGGTAGCTATTCTGGTGTTGAGGATCCAAGGATAACCAGAATAGGGAACAGGATATATATGACATATGTTGCTTTTAATGGTGTAGAAAATCCCAGAATAGCATTTACATCCATAAGTGTAAATGATTTTGTTCAGGGAAATATGAACTGGGATGAACCAAGGGTGATATCCCACCCAAATATAACAGATAAGGGAGGTGCATTGTTCCCAAGTAAAGTCAAAGGGAAATACATGTTCTTCCATAGAATATTCCCTCATATATGGATAGATTACGTAAAAGACCTCAGTTTTTCGAATGGTAGATTCCTTTTCGGTAAACCCCATATACATATAAGACCACATAGATGGGACAGCAGAAAAGTTGGCGTCGGTGCACCGCCATTGGAGACTGATTTCGGGTGGCTTTTTGTGTATCAAGGCATATCGGGATGGGATCCATATCACCAACATCTTGGTATAACACCTGAAATGGTCAAGGTTCACGATTATTATAGATATAAAATAGGTATAATGGTTCTGGATAAAAAAGATCCAGAAAAGGTAATATATAGAAGCGAAGAACCTGTCTTGGAACCTGACACATGGTATGAAGGACCATTTGCATATCCATGTGGCGCTGTGATAAATCATGATAAGTTGTTTGTTTATTATGGAGCAGGAGACTATCACGTTGCAGTTGCAAGTGTAGATTTAAGTGAGATAAGAGAGGCTGTGAGATCATGGGAACCCCCAAATTAAAAAGATGTATAGATAACCCGATATTGATGCCTAATTTTGAAAGGGCATGGGAAGCAGCTGCTGTTTTCAATCCATCTGTGATAAAAACTGGTTTGGTCTATACCATGTTATATCGTGCTTTATCTATCATACAGAGAGCTCCAGGTGATGTTGTTCATATATCATCTATAGGCATAGCCAGAAGTAAGGACGGTGTGCATTTCACCAACAGAGAGTTTTTCTTTGGACCTGAATATGGTTATGAAGCCTACGGTTGCGAAGACCCAAGAGTTGTGAGATTTGAAGGAAAATACTACATATTTTATACCGCTGTATCTGATATGCCACCTAAACCAGAAAATGTTAAATTGGCTTTGGCTATTACAAAGGATTTCAAAGATTATGATAAAAAAGGAATAGTATGTCCATTTAATTCGAAGGCAGGTGCTTTGTTCCCAAGAAGAATAAATGGTAAAATGTGCATGCTTTTCACCTATCATCCAGATATACGTCCATCACGTCTTGCAATAGTATGTTTTGATAAAATAGAAGATATTCTCGATAGACATTTCTGGGATGAGTGGGCTATGCATCTGAAACCTGGTGAAAATTTGGTTGATCTAAGAGGAACCAGTGAATTTGTTGAAGTTGGATCGCCTCCAATAGAAACAAAATATGGATGGCTCGTATTTGTTCCTGATATAATTTACAAAAATAATCAGTTTTTAGAGTTCAGAATATCTGCTATTTTACTTGATCTTAACAATCCTTCAAAAGTCACAGCAAGAAGTAAAGAACCTATTTTATATCCAGAAGTTGGTTATGAGATGATGAGAAGATATAATCCAAGGAAAATAGCCATGCCTACAGGTGCTGTTGTTATAAGAGATAGAGTTTATGTTTATTACGGTGCTTCTGATATGTTTTGTTGTTCTGCTTACATGAATTTAAATGAATTACTGAATTATTTAGTCGATGAGTGTAAAATTATAATATGATGAAACTCAAAAAATTTGAGGAAAATCCTATATTGTTACCAAGACCATATAATCCATGGGAATCGAGAGCTGTGTTCAACCCAGGTGTGGTGAAAATTGGCAACAAGATATACATAGTTTACAGAGCTATAGGAAAAGAAGATGTTTCTTATCTGGGTCTTGCTATAACAAAAGATGGGTTCAACATTGAAGAGCGTCTGGATATTCCTATAGAGACACCTAAAAAACATTGTGAAATTGATAGCGAGATACACAGACATAAGGGATTCGAAGATCCAAGATTGACAATAATAGGAGATAAAATTTTTATGTTGTACACGGTTGTTTTTGATATAGGATCAAGACTTTCTGCACGGGTTGGTTTGACATCAATAAAAATAATTGATTTTGTGGGGAGGAAATGGAATAAATGGGAAGATCCAAAATTGATTTCACCTCCTGGTACGTGGGATAAAGATGCATGTTTGGTTGAACGAAAAATAAAAGGTAAGTATGTATTCTTTCACAGAATTCTCCCTAACATATGGATAGATTTTGTTGAATCTTTAGATTTCAAGAAAAATCCATGGCTGGGCGGTTATAATTACATAAATGTCAGACCAAACAAATGGGATGATGATAGAATAGGTATATCTGGACCACCTATATATACAAAAGATGGTTGGTTGTTGATATATCATGGAAGATCATCAAAAGATGGATTTTACAGGTTAGGTGCAATGCTCTTAGATAAATATAACCCTACTCATATAATAGGCAGACTTGATTATCCTATACTCGAGCCAGAAAAATGGTATGAACGTGATGGTATGAATGTTGTCTTTTCATGCGGTCATGTTGTTTTAGGTAAAGAAATATTTCTTTATTACGGCGCTTCTGATAAATATGTAGGTGTTGCGACTGGTAATATTGACGATATTCTTTCAGAACTTATCAAAAAATAGAATTCAGAAATGGCAGGTTTTCTTATAAGGTTTACATGATCTGTTTCTTCCGGAACTTTCCAATAACCCTTTTGGCATTTCGGGTATCCCATACTCACACATCATGTTTATAAACCTGTCTATTTCATTTTCTACCCCTTTCCATTTCTGAGAGCATACACTCCAATATGAATTCACCCTTTTTCGTTAACTTTACAGGTCTGCCGAGCCTGTTCTCAATCAGACCAAGCTCTTTTAAAAAATTTACATGATACCATAAGGTTGACCTAGGAATTCTCAATATCTCGGAAAGCTCATGAACTATCGTTGTCAGTGTTTTTAATCGATTTTCTTCCAGCGATATGTAAGAAAGTACATCTAAATGTATTTCCCTTAAGCATCTGGCAGCAAGCCGTTCCACCAAATTTGCCAGCTCGTTCATCTTCACAAAACCAGAAGCATCCTCTTTCAGCCCGATGAGATTTTTGTCGGCCATTTCAACCCCCTTAGGGATTTAAAAACAGGTGAAATGGCTTTCAGCAGTAAAACCAAAAGCCATATATGAAAGGTTTGATTAAAGAAATCGTCATATGCATTGCAAAATTGACAACAGCGTTCATAATGTTAGATATTTTGATGTATCAATTTTATAAACTTATTGTTTAGATTATCTTGAACTGATGAAAAGATTTACGTAAAGCATACCAATAATTAATATGGAATTTCGAAATATCTTCATAGAGAAAAGGTCATTCAAAACGCTAATAACATCGGCTGTCGAGGTTTACAACAGGGAAACAAACGGTGCTCTTCTGGGTAGAAATGCCATCCGTAAGATAAAAGGAAGGAAAATGAAGGTCATTTCCATAAAAGAGGTTTATCCTTTTCAGACAGAGAAAAGAAGACCATCCGAGGTGATACACGGGAACATATCGGCATTCAAACGTGTGTTGCGGGCAGTAGAGTCTTTGCAAACCGAGATAATAGGCGGTTATCATTCACACCCGTATCCTTATGGTTACGTAGGGCTTTCTGAAGGAGATGTGGTCTCTATAAAAGAAGATATAGATGTTATGATTAAAATCGGACAGGAACGAATTAAGAACGGCTGGGTGGAAATCCTTTTATCCATAAAGAGGAAGGATTATAGACGACCAAGCAAAATAAAATGGTATATATGCGACTACGAGAAAAAACTTAGGGTAAGAATCAGAACAGAAGAAAAAACAGGTTATGATATTCTCGTATCTGCATACTGGGTTTATCCCAAAGAGGAATTCGGGAAAAAACCGATAAAAGATATGAAATTTGGAGTGAAGGAGGTTGCTGTTTACGTTCCGTGGATTTTTGAGTAAAACGCCTCATCTTGTAACTTCAAGTTTGCTAACAGCCTCTAAAATGCTTTTTGCATTTCTGTTTTTTTCGAAATGCCTTCTGACAGGGTCTAATAGTTCATTCAGTCGTTTTGCCACAGCTTTTTTGAGGTCAAGCGGGTGAAGCGTTCCGTCTGCGTACGCTTTTTCAAGTTCTTTGTATGTTTCAAATGTTGTATCACCACCGAACTTTTGCGGTCTTTTGACTTCCAGCGGACCGTGTTCAAACACTATATATCTACAATACTCAAGTACAGGATTTTCATTGACCTGTCTTTCTGGGCAGTAAGCCTTTATTATTTTTCTTTCAACCTCCTCGGGCGAATCGGTCATGAATATCGCCGAATCTGGCTTGGATTTCGACATCTTCAGGTCAATTGCCCTTTCAATTTTGTTCTTTTCGCTGCTGGTAGGTGTTTCCAATCCCATAAGCATATGATGCGAAACGACAACGGGCTTCCAGTAGCCAAGCTTGGGTCCGAGTTCCCTCGCGAGCATGTTCACCTTTCTTTGATCCATTCCAAGCTGGCAGATATCCGCTCTCAAATGGAAGATGTCGGCTGTCTGCATGCAGGGATAAATTATTTGCGATGCCTGCAACACTTCGCTTTCTTTTCTTCCCATTATCTGGACTGTTCTCAGAATTCTTTTTAGCGTGGCATGCCTCGATACCTGCATGACCGTCTTCCAGTAATCTTCGTTTTTCACAAGGTCGGAAGCCCAGATGAATTCGACTTTGTCCAAATCCATACCGCACGCTTTCCAAGTCTCTATCATATATTTGCCGACTGTCTGTATATTTTCGAGTGAACCCCCCATCTTGTTGTTCGCCCATGCATGCCAGTCGGCGACAAGCATTTTAAAGCGGCAGCCAGCCCTTGTCATTTTGTTTATGTTGATAGCCCTAAGCAGACCTTGAGCTATGTGAATTTTGCCGCTCGGCTCAAAGCCATCGTATGCAATAGGGTTTCTTTTTGCCTGAAGAAGTTCGCGAAGTTCATCCATTGTTACGATTTCCTCACCGACTTGGGAAATTAGTTCAACTCTCTTTTCTAAATCCATATTAAAAAATAGTGTAGTTGATATAAAAATTCTGTGTACAATTTTAATTATGGCTGCGTTCGAAAAGGGTGTAGAATTTCTATACAACATGGGTTTTTTTAGTTTTCTCGCGGCTTTGCTCGTATTCACAATATCGTATTACTTTTTTGTTAGTCTCACAAGGAAATACACTAACAGAGAGCCCAAAAAATACGAAAAAATTGTGTTCTTCGTCTTTGCCATTCTCATTGCTTCTCTAATGTTCATTTTATCTTTTTGGGAGGATATGACAATAATTGTAACCTACGTAGCGGTTGCGTTCTTCGTGATAGTTTTGTTCCTTCTTCTCATGGTTTTGTTCGCTTCATTCTTTGGTAAACCATCATGGAAGTTCTGGGAAACAGGAAGGCTTAAAAATATGTGTCCGAAATAAAACATATGGAAGAAATCATAAATTCTGTATTTCTGCCTTTGGGAAGAGGATAAGCAACACATCTGCTTCTCTTTCGCTCAGGAGGTGTTTTTATGGAGAAAATTGTTGATTTAGACGTCCAGAAGGGAATCAAAGTTGAAAATCTCGTCGAACAAATGTATAACACAGGCTTTCAAGCCACTCATCTGGCTAAAGGAGTAAAGATAATCGAAAAAATGATAGAGAACGAGGCAACTATTTTCCTGAGTTTCACAGCAAACATGGTCGCTTCAGGGTTACGCTCGATATTCGCAAAGATGTGCAAAAAGAAGATAGTGGATATCATAATAACAACAGGCGGCGCTATTGAACATGATTTCATACGCTCGTTCAAGCCGTATGTCCTTGGAGATTTCAACCTTGATGATAAAGAATTACGCAAAAAAGACCTAAACAGAATAGGTAATATAATAGTCCCGACAAATAGGTATGTCCTCCTTGAAAAAAAGATTCAGCCTCTGTTTGAAAGGTTGTATAAAAGAGGCAGACTTACAAATCCGAGTGAAATTGCGTATGAAATGGGCAAGATTATCAAAGACAAACAATCATTCCTTTACTGGGCATCCAAAAATCATATACCTGTTTTTTCACCTGGTATCACAGATTCTGCCATTGGTCTTCAATCGTTCTTCTTCAAACAGGAGCATCCAGACTTCGGCATAGACGTGACAGGTGATATGAAAAAGCTTGCTGACCTCAGTCTCAACGCAGAAAAAACAGGCGGCATAATACTTGGCGGTGGGATTTCGAAACATCATGTATTGGGCGCGAATTTACTCAGAGGTGGTTTAGACTATGCGGTCTACATTACAACAGCAACAGAATTTGACGGCAGTTTGTCGGGCGCGAGAACAAAAGAAGCAGTTTCATGGGGGAAAATAAACAAAAAAGCAAATCATATAACCGTTAACGGAGATGCCACCATAGTGTTTCCGTTAATTATAGCAAAATTCCTGTGACACCATGATGTTATTTGCACTTCTATGCCTGCTGACAGGATTTGCCGTAAAACTGACTGACATACTCGTCGATGACAGAAAAAAGTTCAGCAGAATTTCGTATGCATTTGGCATATTCTATGGTTTTTTAATGGCATACACCGTAATACTCTTTCCGCATTTTTCTTCACTTGTATTCGGGGTTTTATTTGCCGTGATCCTGACAAAAAAAATAGACACGATTCCGCACGTTCTCGGTGTGGTGATTTTTTTTGTTGTTTTGATATTTAGCGGCCTGCCCTCTGTTGACCCTGTATTTTTTTCCATATTTCTATTTTCCTCTATCTGCGACGAAATAGGGAATGATATTAAAGACAGAAAAACCTCAAGCGTTCTTTACAAAATAATCGGTTCAAGAATTCTCCTTGAGGTTTCGGCGATGGCGATTTCTTATGTAAGCGGCAACTGGTATTATTTTCTCGGGATATTATTATTCGATATTGCATACATAGCCACGGAGAAATCAGCAAAGAATTATATACTTTAAAACACAAATATACAAATTCGAGGTGAAACCATAATTGACATACACTTTCTTGGCGGATGCAACGAAGTGGGAAAGATGGGTATAGAGATAGACACAGGAGTCGAAAAGTTTTTGTGGGAATATGGCGTAAGCGTGCAGACAGGTGAGCTTCCGTTACAGCCCACAACAAGGCTTGATGCGGTCTTTGTTACCCACGCACATCTTGACCATTCAGCCATGCTTCCACACCTCTACAGGATTGGATACAGAGGTTCGGTTTATGGTGACCCTGCAACGTTCGGTTTTACGTCAATTCTTTACAGAGATTATTTAAAACTTCAGAAGAGGTTTGGTTTTCCCCTTAACTTTTTGATCGAAGATGTGAAGAGAATGGAAAGAAATATCAGGTTTTTACGCCCTGGTGAATCAGAAGATTTCACCGCGTCTACCATCAGATTTCATAACGCTGGTCATATACCGGGAAGCGTCATGA
Organism: Candidatus Aenigmatarchaeota archaeon; assembly: GCA_021162425.1. Taxonomy (GTDB): domain Archaea; phylum Aenigmatarchaeota; class Aenigmatarchaeia; order QMZP01; family QMZT01; genus JAGGYQ01. Next base: position 7,440 of record JAGGYQ010000009.1, on the reverse strand, counting down.
TAGAGCTTGAAACTCATGGAAAGCATATACTTTTCACAGGTGATGTTAAATTCATTGACACCAGACTTATGACAGGCGCTGTTAAAAAATTTGAGAACATAGACGTGATAATATCAGAGTCGACATACCACTATACAAATCATCCTGACAGAAAAGGTTTGGAAAGAGAATTCAGGAAAGTCGTCTGCGAGACAATTGAAAATGGCGGTATATGCCTCATTCCAGCGTTTGCTGTAGGCAGGACACAAGAACTGCTTTTGATGCTCGAGGATTTGGATTATCCGATATATCTTGATGGCATGGGTATACATGCGACCGAAAGCGTCCTTCGACACCCAAAAAGCATAAGAGACCACAAAAAACTTCAGAGAGCGTTTTCAAAAGCACACAAGATAAGAAGGTCTGTTGAAAGGGAGAGAATACTGAAGAAGCCATCGGTTATAATAACAACTGCCGGCATGTTAAACGGTGGACCTGTCGTATACTACATGGAAAGACTGCACGACAGAGAAGATTCTTCAATTGTTCTCACAGGATATCAGGTGGAGGGAACAGCCGGAAGAACGTTGCTTGACACAGGCAGATTTGTAGTAAATGACATGGATATAAAACCAAAAATGAAAATATTTTTCTTTGATTTTTCGGCACATACCGACAGAAACCATCTCCTTGAGTTTTACAATAAGGTCTGTCCGGAAAAGATACTTCTCATACATGGCGAAAAAACAGATGAGTTTGCGAAAGAACTGAAAAACATGGGATTCGATGCCTACGCGCCTTCAAATGGAGAAACATTCAAATTAATATGAAACAAATTTAGATTATGATGGAAATTCCTGGTGATTATGGAAGCGGGTCAGGGACGATAGTCAGACTTTCACTTGCATTCTCTGCCTTGACAAACACACCTATAAGAATTACGGATATACGTGCAAAAAGACCGAATCCCGGTCTGCGGCATCAACATCTTGAAGCGGTCAGAACTATAGCAAAAATTTCATTGGGCAGATTAATAGGTGACTATGTCGGTTCAAAAACCCTCGAATTTTACCCTAAAAGGTTGAAGGGAGGAAAAATAGATGTTTCAATCGAGACAGCAGGTTCAATCGGCCTGTTGGCATACGCTGCTCTTATACCGTCTGTATTCTCGCAAGAAGATGTGATACTAAACATAAAAGGTGGTTCCATAGCGAGTATGTGGAGTCCACCCGTCCCGTATATGACAAATGTTTTACTGCCTGCCCTATCAAAAATGGGGATTCAGGCAAAAATCACCATTGAAAAGTATGGTTTTTATCCCAGAGGTGGAAGTGCTGTTGTTCTTGCTGTAAAGCCTTCGCGCAGAATCAGCCCGTTGAACCTGACCGATTTTGGAGCAATCAAAAATATTCGCTGTGTCTCCATATCAAGCAAGTTGCTCAGAAAGGCGAATGTCGCTGAAAGGCAGGTCATAGGGGCAATGAGAATTTTGAAAAAACAAAAAATAGAAAAAGAGGTCTTATATGTTGACTCAGCCTGCCCCGGCTCTATGCTGCTTCTCACTGTAGAAACAACCTCTGGGCTTGTTCTTGGTTCTGATTCAATAGGGGAAAGAGGTAAACCAGCTGAAGTTATCGGGGAGGAGGCAGCCTTTAAACTACAGGAAATAATTAAATACAAACCTACTTTAGACGAACACCTGTCAGACCAGCTGATACCGTTCATGGCTTTGGCGAACGGAAAATCAGAGGTGATAATACCGGAAATCACCGACCATGTTAAAACTAACATCTGGCTTTGTGAAAAGTTCCTTGGGACGAAATTCGAAATGGAGGAAGAAGGGGAGAATATCAGGATTTCGTGCGCAGGAAAATGAAAATTAAGAACACGACCAAAACACTCGCCGCAAAACTTTCGAAAGCGAGAAAATTCACATACGTCTCTGGAATTCTCGTCACAGTCCCTAGGAAGTAGTCGAAGTAGTCGTTCGTGAGGGCGAGGAGAAGAACCACAATCGCTCCACCCTTTGTCACCGAAATCCTCGGAGCGAGTGCAACACCTTCCACAACCATCCCGAAATGAAGGGAAAAATTAATCACGCCTATCACCTGATCGAATCCCACATAATTCCCCCAGTAAAGCGAGATCGCAAACATCGTCCATATTCCATACTTTATAACGTAGACACACGCGAGGTATACGAGGGTGCTCGGCGGCTTCCTCCTGAAATACATGAGTGCACATACAAAGGCGAAGAGAAAGACAGACAGCGGTGAATCGATAATGACAATCCAAAGGAGCGGGGAGGACTCGATAAGCTGTTCTTGGTAAAAGATAAGACCCACAAAAAATCCTGTGAGGTTCGCAAAAATCAGGAAAAGAAGAAAAACTTTACTGGCGAAAATCTTTCCAGCGAAGCTTTCGAGATTCATTTTCCTATCTCCTTCACAGGAACGCCTCCCACAAATGCGCCCGGTTTCACGTTTTTGTTAACGAGTGAATAAGCAGCCACGGTTGAGTTATCACCTATCTCTATGCCCGGCAAAACCAAAGTCACGGCGCCTATCATAACATTGTTTCCTATCTTTACCCTGCCTTTCTTGTAATGACCATTGAGAAATTCATGAGTAAGAATCGTAGCGTATGCCCCTATCGTGCAGTTGTCACCTATCTCTATAAGCTCGGGGAAGAATATGTCCAAGTTCGCACCGAAAATTCGCACATTTCTGCCTATTTTCATACCCAATCTTCGATACAATATATTTTTGAATTCTTTGTCTGGAAGAAATTTGCACAGCGTAATAATTAAAAAATTAAACAGAACCCTTAACGGGTACCTTATTTTCTTCCATTTTCTTATTGACTTTCCCTCTTCAGGAAATCTGAAACATGTTGTCATTCTTTTGAAGAATTTTTTGTTTTCCTTTTCCATATCACCACACCCTTCAGCCTTATTTCTATGACTCTGTGGTTTGGTATGTATATTTCCTTCCCGTTCGATTTATATGTGAAATGCGTTTTCTTGACCTCCAAAATCTTATCCCCTTCCACGGTTTTGAGGTTGTTTTCCGCTCCTCTGTGAATAAAAGTTATTTCTGCGTTGTTAAGCCTCCCTGTCCATTTTAGGCGGTTAAGTGTTTGAAAAACCATTATTAATTTTCAGTTTCTTAAAATAAATTAGTCATCTATCTCGAGGTAAATTTCCAAGTATTTGCTGCTTCCACATCTCGGGCATTCGTTCGCTTTCGGGAAAACAATCCCGCATTTGGTGCATATAGTTTTTTCTGTTAAACGAGGTTCCTTTTTGTCCATAATATCCCGTCTCATAAAAGTTTATCCCGGGGGTGAGATTCCCAGACTACGTAAGCGTGCTTTCCGTAAACGCTTTTGTGCGTTTACCCGCACAAAAGGGTTTTTTGAACTCACGACCTATCGGTTTCTGCGAGCGACTGCGCTCGGCAAACACGCTCATCAAACCAGGATTCAGTCACCGCGTGAACGCCTACAGCCGATCGCTCTATAGCGACTGAAGCACCGCTGAGCTACCCCGGGTATGCATATACTATAATAAAAGTAAAATTTAAATTTTACTCTAATATTAATTGCTTTGAAAACACTTTGACTTTCTTGTCATCTGTCTTATATATCATATACGCCCTTGGCATCTTGAGCTGTGCCTCTATCAAAGGTTTCACTTTATATGTTAAAATAACCTCACTCTTTGGTTTAAGGTTGCCAATCCTCCAGATCAACTCTGTCCCTGATTCGCTCTCCCTGATAATGGGTTTGGGTCCTTCAAATTGGCGTATCACTTTGCCTAAAGGCGAGACCCTGTCCTTTACAAATACATTCTTCAACTCTCTTGTAAGCGAACCTTTTATTTCAAGCACAATCAAATGCTCATTTCTCTTCCTCATGTATCTTTTCTTTATGCTCGGTCGCCTGACCTTGATAACACCCAAACCCAGAAGTCCCACAACAGACAAAAACACCATCGTCCATCCTATTATCTTTGGTACCCTGCTTATGCTGTATTTTACAACAATTTCCTTTCCTATGGCAAGTCCCTGGATAGACCATCTGTATTTCACATTATTGTCTTCGAGAACCGCGCTGCTTGGCTCATTATCAAAAATCACAGCTTCTTTTGGCGGGATATCCTCGCTTAAAACATAGTTTTCAACAACATTCCCGCTGTTCCTTATAGTAATTATAATATCATCTGAAAGTGGGTTGGATACGACCTTCCTTACTTTAACTATGTTATGCACAGGGGGTATTACAAATTCTGTTTCCTTGGTTATAGAATATTTTTGATTGCTTACTGTGACCTTGGCAGTGTATGTGTCCGCCATCAGGTTTCCTATATCGAATGTTTCTGTCAGCGTCTTTTCGCCTTCTAGTTCTCTGCTCATCTTTGAATATTTAATCTTCCTTCCGTCTCTGTCCAACACCTCAAAAATTGCATCAATCTTGCCTCTTCTCGAGAAGCGGAGTGAAACCGATATCTCAAGTTTATCGCCTTTTTTATCAACATAGAATTTTTCGACTCTGAAAATTCTTTCGGGCAGTACTTTCATCCTAACGCTTAACTCCTTCACATCCTCTTGTTTGCTGATTGAAAAAACATATATCTCGTATTCGTACAACCCTTCGTTGCGTGGTGTAAAAATAATATTAACAGTTCTCTCTTCGCCTGGGTTTAACTTAACATAGTAGCTGCCAAGATTCATCCATTCCAGATGCGAACCTGACACGCTTATAACAAAACCGTCTGTTGATTTCCCGTCGTTTTTTATGGTCAGAACGAATTTGGCAGGTTCATTCACATATGTTTCCAGTGTTGACGGTGCAACGCTAACCTTCAAGGCATTCCCCATGGGAATGACGACAAAATATATTATACATGCAAGTAGTAACAATTTCTTTGACATGATTTTTTCTTGTATTCCAGATTTAAATAATTTTCTTTTCGTTCACCAAGCAAATATAAAGACAGAAAGCTAAATAAAATTATGGAATACGTTCTCATAGTTAATTTTAAAAGTTATGCACAAGGCGTAGGAGAGAACGCATTGAAGTTATCCAGAATCGCAGAAAAGCTCTCGATGGAGCACAACATAAAAATAATTATTGCTGCCCAGCCATGCGACATAAGACTGTTATCCGAAAATGTCAAAATACCCATTTTTGCGCAACATGTTGATCCGATAGGGTATGGCGCACATACAGGCTGGATACTTCCAGAATCTGTTAAAGAGGCAGGAGCAGCAGGAACGTTACTCAACCACTCAGAAAGGCGAATGGATTTCGAAATGTTGAAAAAATCCGTGGAAAGATGCAAACAAATAGGTTTGGTGACATGTGTGTGTGCGGACACGCCCGAAAACGCTAAGAAAATCGCATACATAAACCCAGACTATGTGGCGATTGAACCGCCTGAACTCATAGGCGGGGATATATCGGTATCCAATGCCAAGCCAGAACTTATCAGAGAGTCTGTTGAGAAGGTTCACGAAGTTGCAGACATACCAGTGCTTTGCGGGGCAGGTATAAAAACAGCAGATGATGTAAAAAAAAGCCTCGAGCTTGGGTCGTGTGGAGTTCTCGTTGCATCTGGTGTGGTCAAATCATCTAATCCAGAAAATGCTATCAGAAACCTTATAAATGGTTTTGGTCGGTCGTGATGAGGAATGTGATTTTTGCTCCTTCGAGAATGAGATGGGTTGTGAATCCAAAAAAGAAGCTCAAAGGATGTTTATTTTGCAGAATAGCAAAAGGTGATAAAAAAGTTCCGCAAAAAGTTTTATACAGAGATGAGCATGTCATTGTCTTAATGAATATATTCCCTTATAACACAGGTCATCTTCAGGTTGTCCCTGTAAGACATGTGGAAAATCTGGAAGATTTATCTACTGATGAAATATGCAATCTGTTCACAATGGTCCAGAAAGCGACAAGACTGTTGAAAAAGGTGCTAAGACCGAAAGGATTTAATATAGGAATAAATATCGGCGGTGAAATTGCAGGCGCGTCAGTCAATCATTTACATGTTCATATAGTCCCAAGATACGAAAGGGATTTTGGTTTCATGGAAGTAATTGCGGAAACAAAGGTTTTGCCAGAAAGTCTGGAACAGACATTCGAAAAGCTAAAGAAAGAGGTGGACATGTTAAAGTGACATTCGCTGGCGAAGTATGCATTGTGGGCACAGAGGAATGAACAAATAATTGTTTATTTTTTTCTTACCCTGAACTTTTTCTCCAATCGATTCATAATTTCAACTATGCCTCCGTATTCCAGCTCGCTGTATGGTAGCATTGCAGGCCCTGAAAATCCTTGCCTTCTTATCTCTATCGCTTTCTTTGATATTTGGTCTCTCACGTATTCCCAGAATGGGTGGTCAAACGCATCAACAGGCTCTGTCAACTTCCCATTCTGCACACAAAATGCAGCGCAGGAAACAACAGGCGGACCGTCAAAATATGAAATGGTTGAATTGAGTTTCACTGGCATGAGCGGACCTGTATGAGAGCCACGCATAAACCCGCCAACCAAATGCCCTATGGAGTATGGTGCAAGTACTTCTCCAGTTGCAGGGAATTGTTTTTGAACCCTGACCAGCATTATGGGGTCGTCCTTTCCCGTGTATTTTCCAGCGATGTTGTGAAGTCTTGTTGTGCTGACAGCCACTGCTTGGTCACCCGTTGCCCTTGAATAAACTGATTCCACCACGAACCTCTCATTATCCCTTAAAAGTGAAGCCAATTCGTATATCTCTTCAGGAGTCTTCAAATCTATCACTTTATCGCCTCTGGTATACGAAACGTCCATCACCGTGAACTTAAAGCCCTTGCTCATTTCGGAGCTTAATAATAGACCAGCACAATACATAGGGTCTGTGAATGTTAAATACAATGGGAGGTTGTACGCTCCCGGCTCTGTTTTGTCCGCAGCAAAGAAAAGGAACGGCTCGTTTGGACGCTCCTCGAATTCGAGTTCGGCAACAGCAGGGCCCATACCTTTAACATTGCCAGAAAACGAGTCTTTAAGTAAATCCTGACCAGCCCCGTATAAACCTTGATTTTTTGCAACAATTGTCCCTGCCTTAAATGCATCCCATGCAAGTTTGTGAACTGCTTCGTTGCCTTTACCATGTGTATGAGTCATTAAAATCGCTATGTCATCTCCTGTAAAACCAATATAAAAATCCTTCAGCAATTCTTTTCCATACTCCGAAACATAGTTTTTGACGGTCTCAAGCAAAAGATTGCTCGGTTTTATGTGTCCGCCTATGCTTCCTATATCTGCCTTTATCACAGAAATTGTAATTTTCATCCTATCACCCCTCATATTTTATTTACTATGAATTAAAATGAATTGATTTTATTAAATAAAAAATTAAGCTTGGTTTTGTTCACCTGAAAAATTCGTATATCCACATTTTCCACAGTATTGTCT
>JAGGYQ010000069.1 GCA_021162425.1 Candidatus Aenigmatarchaeota archaeon | reverse complement strand
CCGTTCGGGGCGCATTACACCCGCTAACCGATTCGCTCCTTGCAGTCGCTCATCCAAATTTTGCTTCGCAAAACTTCGGTTAGCTTTTTCGTTATATTATGATACCACCAATAATCTCACAGAACCGCGAGAATTAACTGAAGCGTTCCATACCCCACAAAACACCCGGCCGTCAGGAATGGCATGGCGGGGTAAAATTTATCTTTTTTTGCTTTGACAAGGATGAGTAAAAGGAAGACTGACACCGCAACCGGAACAATCATGCTTAAAATGAACGCAAACGATTTCTGAAAGCCCGCTGACAGAAGCGAGTCAAGAACAGTTCCCGCAAATATCATAGGAAACGCTATATCCCCACCACCAAGAACAGCTGTCTTCATTTCCCTTGCAGATTTGTCGTATTTCTTCAAAATCTTATCTGCCCTTCTTTTAACCTTTGTCCTGTACGAAAACAAAATCCCTGCAAATGCCCTGCTCTTCGTCTGGAATTCAGCAAGCGAGACCATATGCTTCGAACGCCAGACAGCAAACATATCGTATAACGATATTAAAACCAACAAAATCCCTGCCCAAAGAACGTCTAGAAGCGGGACAAATATTATTGCTATACCCGAATAAACAAGGAGCTCGGTTATGTTGTGAATCCATACATTTGGTTTATACACCTTCAAAACCGCCAGCACAAGCGCCAGAAGCATAGCGATGCCGGGTTCTACAAAAACCCCTATCGTGATACCCGAAGTCATCCACACGGCAAAAAAATACATCATCTTCCATAGAATAACCTTGCCGAATCTCATTATGAGCAAAATCAATCCTGTCCCCATCCCAAGAGCTATTAGGATATAAGCAATGGTCTGTGGTCCGTGAATGTCTGGTCTCTCACCTATTATTGTCTCTTTGTATGATATGACTGTCATGCCATCAGGTGTCTTTTGTATAACTATGCTGTGAGCCAAAACAAAAAGGCCAATCGCTTGAGACAGAATAAACACCAAAACTATAATAACCGTGACTGACAATGTATGTTTCATAATTATTAATTATCAGGTCTCCTTAAATTTCTCGGAAATTTGCATCAAAATTTATTTATGGATTGCCAGAGAATATATAAATTATGGCTTTTGAGATACTTGCGGCAGAATACGAACTTATATTAAAATTATTCCTTTCTGTTGTTTTGGGCATGTTGGTAGGTTTCGAGAGAGAGCTGAAAAGAAAACCTGCAGGCATGCGGACGCATTCTTTCGTTTGCTTAGGAGCGACGCTTTTCACAATAATCTCAATATATATATCAGGAAGCGGACAGGCTGATATATCGAGGATAGCAGCAGGTGTTGTCACGGGAATAGGTTTTCTTGGGGCAGGTGTAATATTCAAGTCAGAGGACAGGGTAAGAGGTGTGACAACAGCGGCGGAGCTATGGGTCATGGCAGCAATAGGGCTCGCCATTGGCGTTGGTTATTATTTTGCGGCTGTCCTGACAGCTTTTATTGTTCTCATAGTCCTCGTGCCACTTAAGTATGTAGAGGGAAAAGCGAAAGAAAACCTTGAAATTTAAATTTATCAATTCATTTTAACTTTATTGAGATGTGGTTGCATGCTGAAAAAAACATACGACTTCAAAGAAGTTGAAAAGAAGTGGCAAAGGTTCTGGGAGAAAGAAGGTGTGTTTAAATTTGACCCTAAGTCAAGCAAGCCTATATTCTCGATAGACACGCCGCCACCGACCATTTCTGGCAAAATGCATTTAGGGCACGCATTTTCGTATTCACATTTCGATTTTGTGGCGAGATACCAGAGGATGAAAGGAAAAAATGTTCTGTGCCCATTCGGAACTGATGATAACGGTCTTGCTACAATAAGGCTTGTAGAAAAGCTCAACGGAGTTAAGGGAACTGAAATGAGTCGTGAAGCATTCACAAAACTCGTTCTGCGGACGCTCGAGGAAATCAGACCGAAATACATCAAGGACTGGAAAAGCATAGGTATGAGTTGCGACTTCTCAATTTACTACACAACAATAAACGAACATTGCCAGAGGATATCGCAGTGGTCTTTTATAGATTTATATAAAAAGGGCAGAATCTATCGGAAGCGCACCCCATTTTTATGGTGTCCTGAATGCCAGACGAGCATAGCGCAGGTCGAGCTGAAAGACGAAGAAAAAGAATCGAAGTTTGTTTACATGCGGTTCGACACGAGCATAGGGGAGCCGATTGTGATAGCGACGACCAGACCTGAATTGCTCCCAGCGTGCGTTATGGTCCACGTTCACCCCGATGACAAGCGCTATCGAAAATTCATCGGGGCGAAAGCGAAACTCCCGTTTTTCGACAGGGAGGTTGACATAATCGCGAACAGAGATGTCAATCCAAACTTCGGGTCAGGAGCGGTTTACCATTGCACGTTTGGCGATATGGATGATGTAGAATGGATGTTCAAATACGGGGTAAAACCGATAGAAATACTCAACAAAGACGGAACGCTAAATGAAAACGCAGGAAAATACAAAGGGATGACCGTTCGCCAAGCAAGAAAGGCGATAATAGAGGACCTAAAAAAAGAGGGAAGAATCGTGAAAATCGAACCAATAAAACACGCTGTTCATGTACACGAGAGATGCGGGGCAGAAATAGAAATTCTCATGACAGAGCAATGGTTCATAAAATACCTCGATATCAAAGACAAGCTTATTGAGGCAGGGAAAAAGATGAAGTGGTTCCCACCGCACATGCGCGCGCGATACGACAACTGGATAGAGGGTCTGAAATGGGACTGGAATATTTCAAGACAAAGAAAGTTCGGTATTCCTGTCCCTGTATGGTTCTGCAAGAAATGTGGAGAGCCTATACTCCCGGATGAAGATGACCTTCCTGTCGACCCAACAAAGGATAAGCCAAAGAAACCGTGTCCAAAATGTGGAAGCAGGACGTTCAGACCAGACCCAGATGTACTTGATACTTGGGCGACATCGAGCCTGACACCGCAGATAGTAGCGGAGATGTTCAGGGACCAAGGATTGTATAACAAAATTTTTCCCATGAGTCTGCGTCCACAAGCGCATGACATAATAACATTCTGGTTGTTCAACACTGTCGTCAAATCACAGCTTCACTTCGGCAAGAACCCATGGAAAGACATAATGATTTCTGGGTGGGCGCTTGACCCAAAGGGAAGAAAGATGAGTAAATCTCTGGGTAACATAATCGAGCCACAAACAATAATAAAAAAATATGGTGCAGATGCCTTGCGCTTCTGGGCAGCCAGCCCAAAACTAGGAGAGGACATGCCCTACCAAGAGAAAGACATCATAACTGGCAAGAAATTCGTAACAAAACTGTGGAATGCCTCGAAATTCACGACACGCCATCTGAAAGGTTACAATCATGTCAAACCCGAGAAATTAACAGAAATTGATAAATGGATGCTGACAAAACTAAACGACCTCGTCAGACTTGCGACAGATGCATTTGAAAAATACGAATTTTTCAAGGTGAAAGTTGAGACGGAAAAGTTCTTCTGGCATGTCTTCTGCGACAATTATCTCGAAATCATTAAACCAAGACTATACAATCGGGAAAAATACGCAAAATATGAGATATTGTCGGCAAAATACACGCTTTACACAAGTCTGCTCACAACACTAAAGCTAATGGCTCCTATAACACCGCACATAACAGAAGAAATATATCAGTCATATTTCAGGAAAAAAGAAGGTTACAAGAGCATACACATTTCACCTTGGCCCGAATACGATACGAGCGTAGTTGATAGAAAGGCAGAAAGAGCAGGGGATATTGCGGTAGACATCATAGCAAGGGTCAGGAAATTCAAATCAGAGAATCACATGTCGTTGGCACAGCCAATCAGAAGGCTTGTAATAGCATCCGAAGAGGTCAGACCTGTGCTCCAAGCCATGAAAGACACATTAAAGGCAGATGAAATAAAAATAGGCAAAGCGAAAGGATTTGAAACCGAATTATTCAAAATACAAATCTACATAGAGAAATAACAGAAAAAGGGACATACACAACCTTTTTAAGCATAAGCAATATAAATACTTCATACAATTTTAAATAGTCAAATCTAAACATAAAACCGTAATAATAAAAATAAAAAAGGAGGGATAAGTATGGCAGATAAGCCTCACATTAACATAATAACATCAGGGCATGTCGACCACGGTAAATCGACACTCATCGGAAGGATTTTATTCGACTCTGGCGCTATTCCAGAGCAGGAGCTTCGAAAGTTACAGGAAAAGGCAAAGGAGTTGAAGAAAGAGACATTCGAATTCGCCTTTGTCATGGACAAGCTAAAAGAAGAGAGAGAAAGGGGTTTAACCATAGACATTATGCACAGGGAATTCGAAACAAATAAATACTACTTTACGATAATTGACTGTCCGGGGCACAGGGATTTCGTTAAAAACATGATCACAGGCGCCTCACAAGCAGATGGGGCAATACTTGTTGTTTCAGCAAAAGACGGTATCCAGGAGCAGACAAGAGAGCATCTTTACTTAGCAAAGGTTTTGGGCATCAATCAAATAGTTGTTGCAATAAACAAAATGGACGCAGTAAACTATGACCAGAACAAATATAATGAGGTTAAAGAACAGGTTGGCAAGTTACTGCAGACGCTCGGGTATGACGTGAGCAAAATACAAATGGTCCCATGTTCTGCATATGTCGGCGACAACGTTGTTAAGAAATCTGATAACATGTCTTGGTATAACGGACCTACAATAGTAGAGGCACTTGACATGACAATAACACCACCAGAAAAACCCCTTGACAAACCCTTGAGATTGCCCATACAGGACGTATTTACAATCACGGGTGTAGGGACTGTTCCTGTAGGAAGGGTCGAGACAGGTGTTATGAAACCTGGAGATAAAATTGTATTTGAACCTTCAGGTGCGCAGGGAGAGGTCAAGTCAATAGAGATGCACCACAAACCATTGCAGAAGGCAGAGCCAGGTGACAATGTAGGTTTCAACGTCAGAGGTGTTGGCAAAAACGATGTTAAAAGAGGTGATGTTGCAGGACATCCAGACAACCCACCAACTGTTGCAAAGGAGTTCACAGCACAGATAATCGTATTGCAACACCCGACAGTCATAACAAAGGGTTACACACCAGTATTCCATGCACACACAGCTCACGTTGCAGGCAAGATAATAGAGCTTGTCAAGAAACTCGACCCGAAGACAGGTGCTGTTCTTGAAGAGAATCCACAGATGTTGAAACCAGGTGACGCAGCCATAATAAAGGTTCAGCCAACACAACCATTCGTCATAGAAAAGCAGAGCGACTTCCCTGAACTTGCAAAATTCGCTGTCAGAGACATGGGTAAGACAATAGCAGCCGGTATATGCATCGACGTCGTCAAGGCAAAATAAATTTTCTTTCTTTTTATTTACTTTTAACTTCTCTTTCAACAGGTTCCTTCAGGAGAATGGAGTTGGGGATAGTTATCTGTTTCTTTCTATCAAGAAGCGTTACGCTGTAAGGTCCTATGTGTTCGATTACACCAGAATATCCTCTAACTTTGATTCTCTCACCAACCTTGAAGGTATTTTTGACATGCATACCTGCCGAGAAATTAGGCATAATATCTTTCAAGCTCATCGAGAACAGAATGACAACAATCGAGAGCATAGCTGTGAATAGAATGAGCATGGCATTTATGTCAAGTCCTATAAGCGAAAGCGATATTATTACAGCTATCATCGAAATAGAGTATTTCACAATGCCACCAGAGAATTTTGCAAGCAGCTCATCATCAAAAATTTTCATTGCACCCTCATCGAAAATCCTTCCAAAGAAGTCAGCTATCATGAAACCTATTATGACTATCAGGATTGCGAGAATTATTCTCGGTATGAAGGCTATCACCTGTCCGAACAGAACAGCCAATGTTGTAAACCCAAGTGTTTGAACAACAACAGCAAGTGTTATTATGTAAATACTCCATTTGACTATGTCCCCGATAAGTTCGATTATATTCCCTCTATACCCCGTAACCCTCAACACATCTTCTGCCCATGTCTTTGCAGTTATTCTTTTGAGACCGACAACCCGAAGTATTTTTTTTACAACTGCTTTGGAAACCTTTCCAGCTATATAACCAACAACCAAGACAACAATTATCTGTATTATCAGCCAAATGTTTGGGAGAATATAGTGTGGTATTATCTCTCCGATGAATCCAGCAAACCAAGACTGTAAACCGTGCAGAATTGCGTTCGCATCCGCCATATAAAAAGTAAGGTGTTGAAATATATAAAAGATTATAGCATGTGCTTCTCCTTGAAAACCTCTTTTACCACAGATTTTGCATCTTCGAAGAATTTAATAAGAAGCGGTTTCTCCTTATAGCGCCTGTAGTTGTCATAGATATAGTTTATTATATTCTTTGGCATATCAATACCTGTGATTTTGCTCGGAAGAACAAGATCAGGATTTAAGTCTATATTGACAACCTTAGGTCCACCATTCTGACTTATATCAATTCTGACTATTTCCGCACCTATTGCATGCGCTGTTTCAAAGGCGAGATGCTTGGTTTCGACATCTATTTTATGGCTTTTGTAGTGACCTTTTTCGAAGATGACATCGACCTCGTTTGTTTTCTTTTTGATGCTTGCCAAAACATCGCGTCCCGCAACATAGACAGATACTACATCCTTTACGGGCTGCTCTATGAGAATTTGCTGTTTGAGGCTGCCGAGGGCATCTATTATTGATTTTGCTTCATTTCGTGTTTTTGCTATCATTCCTGTCTTCTTTCCAGGTATTCTTATTATGAGAGGAAAATCTATTTCCTCTGTTATAGCACATGCTGCCTTGGGCGTTCTTGCCAGATGTATATCGAGTGTTGGTATATTCCTTTTTCTCAGCACGCTCAGCAAAAAAAACCTGTCGGATGCTATCAGAAATGTTATAGGTTTTATGGGTGTGTAGGTGTCGGAGGGAAGAAGCGAAATAAGCTGGTAGGCGTATGAGTAGAGTTGAGATGGTATTCTAGGATATATAGCATCAAATTTGGAGAGATCAGATGATCTGTATGTAATCGAGAATGTTTTGCCCAAACCTATTCTTATCCCCTCTACAGGCACGAAGAAGACTGATGCAAATTTTTTCTTTGATTCCTCAAGAAGTTTAAGGTTGCTTTCTGACTTTTCGCTCCCTATTATACACAGCCCCATTAAACCACCTTTCACAAATTATCACTATTCATTGAGAATTTAAAAAGATTTTGAATTCAAATTTAAATTTACAGCAATCTTTTACTTTTTATGAAACAGCTCGCAGAATCAATTAAAGTATGGATAAAGGAGAAAGTAAAAGAATCTGCATGCAACGGTGGATTAGTTGCCATGAGCGGTGGTGTGGATTCATCTGTCGTTGCTGTATTGACGAAGAAAGCACTTGGTAAACATATGCTGGGTTTGATTTTGCCATGCGACTCCAACCCAGAAGACAAAAAACACGCTATGCTTGTGGCAAAAAAATTCAATATAAGCACAAAGGAGATAGACCTCACAGATATTTACAAATCGTTTACAAAAATTCTTCCAAAAGCAGGAAAGACTGTTCTCGGAAACCTCAAAGCCAGAATCAGAATGGCTGTGCTGTACTACTTTGCAAACAAATACAAATACCTTGTTGTGGGAACATCTAATAAAACCGAGATTATGACAGGGTATATGACCAAATACGGCGATTCAGCATGTGATATAGAACCTATAGGCAACCTTTACAAAACAGAGGTCGTAGAGCTTGCGAAATATCTGAAAATACCAAAGGATATCATCAAAAAACCGCCCAGTCCAGGACTCTGGAAAGGACAGAAAGATGAGGAAGAATTGGGCATCAACTATGAACTTCTTGATAATATATTGAGATGTATTGAGTCAGGCGCGCGCAAAAATTTCAGTAGTGAAGCCGTTAAAAAAGTGAAGCTTATGATTAAAAATTCAGAGCATAAAAGGAAATTTCCAGAGATTTTTAGAAAGAATAACATATAAATATTTTAACTACAAAGTAATAACTATGGCAGGTATCACAAGAAGGGAATTTATTAAATATACGACCGCCCTCTTTGCAACTGCTGTTATCGACCCTGATTTTCACGAGTACATACCTGAGATCAGATTTAAGTTGGAATCAGGCGGAAATTGTATACTCACCGAGATTGACCCCAACTACGGTGGTATAGTAAATCAAGTCTCGGTTAACAACAGAAAACTTGGCGACCCATGCACGCCATACGATGTTGGAAGAGGGTTGGCAAATGCGCAATTTTATGAAGGTCCAAATTCAAACTCGTTTCTACCATACCCATGGTCTCCAACACTCAGTGGTGACCATCTAAACAACAGCAATCCTGTCGAAGAAATGAGAGGCGTAAGGATGAACAAAGAATTTATTCCGAACGCCGTCGAGTTTAAGGTGAATGGAAAAGAATGGTTTGGAAACAACGATAAGAGTGACCTGAAATTCGAAAGAGTCATGTCTCTGACGAGTCTTGGCGTTCCCCTGATTGTCATGCACAATTTAGCGATACATACAGGAAACCATTCACATGCACCATGGACACAGGAAATCCTCGCCTCCTATTTGACACCAGAGCTTTGCGAAGTTGTATACTATGACGGCGAGCCTTGGACTGATAAAAGCCATAAAAAATATAAAAGACAACCCCTGCCAAATCTCAAATCATACGACACATATCATAAATTGGCTGTTCCAACAGAGGGATGGATAGGGCTGGTTGATGACGAGAGCGGTATGATATTTTATATGCTTTTCTCTCCAAACAACAAGCACGATATCTACTCACTACTTCGCACCCTATACAATGCAAACTATTTATCTCTAAGACAAACCTATGGTCACGGGCCTGAAGAAGAAAAAATATTCACGATTTTGGCTTTCCCTGTGATAGACGGGGACATAGGCAAAATAGTATACAATATCCATGAAATACACGAAAAAACGCGTGAAACATTTAAATCATGCCATGCACCAAGAGAACTATACAACGAATTTATCGAATGGTTGTTCAAAGAATACAATATACGTGAAAGGGAGAAGAAAGAAAGGGAAAGACCGCTCATCCCTTGACTTCTTGCTTTACAAATTCGGTTATTCTCCTCGCAACATTTATGTTTGTCACCTTTTCTATACCCAAGCCGAAGTTTATGTTAACCTCTATAACCTCTGGTCCGTTTTTGCCAATAATCATATCAACCGCGCATAATTTGCTTTTGATAGCCTTGCTTGCCCTGAAAGCGATTTCCTCCATTTCAGGCGTAAGCCTATAGGATACAGCACGACCACCAAGATGAATATTCGCTTTTCTTTCACCGGGCGGAGCAATTCTTTTGTAAGAGGCTATAATCTCATCACCTGCCACAATCCCCCGTATGTCTTCGCCTGGATTAGGAATATACTTCTCAATAAGCAGCTCTTGTTTGAGTATTTTCATTGCCTGTATGACGGAATTGAAAGCCTCTTGCGAATCTATCATCAGCACACCCTCGCCGCCAAAACCAGAGAGTAACTTCATAACTAACGGCAGTTTCAATTTTTTCAAAATCTTTTTTGCAGATTCCTTGGATGACGTGAGATATGTTTCAGGGACTGGAACGCCATGTTTAACCATTTGCTCTATTGTCAGAAATTTGTTGTGAGCTATGAGAATCGTTTCTGCGACATAAGGCTTTCTAACGCCCATATGATCAAGAAACCGCATAACAGGGTAACCAACCTGCGCACGTTTTGAGTCTATTCTTGGAAATATATATTCGTATTTCGCAATGCTTTCCTTCTCGTAAATGGCATCTATGCCGTTTTTATCAGCTTTTAGCATCACGTCTATCACAGGTATAAGCTCAACCTTTTTGAAGTCTTTTTTTAATTCCTCTATAATGCGTTTTGTGCCGTGTCCTAGTTCACTTTCCTTTGGCCCGAGAACCCCTATCATTTTACATCACCCACAAGCTGGGAAATCATCTTTGACTTCTCCAACTCTAATCTATTGTTCAAAGCGTTTATTAAATATTTTGAGTTTTTGTGGGATATCAGCCAATATGGCAGATAGACAGAAACTATTTCATCTATCTTTATTGAAAACACCTCGCCTATCTTCCTTACATAATCTGTTGAAACCATAAATTCCAGAAACTCGCCATCTCTCTCTTTGTTGACCAGCTCATACTTTATCTTTAATTCCTCAGGGTTGTCAGGTATGTCTATGTTAAAGTTGCTTCTGAATATATGACCATCACTCGAGACCATTCCGTTTTTTATGAGCACTTTCAGGTTTGCATCCACGTTGCTCAACAACATTTTTAGGTCGTTCGATATTTTATCAGGACTTGAAAATCTGTGTTTTATGAGATAGAGAACTATCGCCCTCTGCGATGGTGAAAGTTCGAGCAACGTTCTCAAACCTCTGCTATACTTCATGTTGCCGTTTTTTTCATATATCAACTCGCCTGTAACACCATCGACGTAAAACTCTATTTCTTCATTTTTTAGCGTACCTCTGACCTTCCATACAGGATAATTTATAAACCTTATTTCTTCTATGCCTTTGAATTCCTTTTTTATATCGTCTTCTGAAAATCTCGTGGCAAATGCAAGCACATCGGGTTCTGCCACCTCTTTCTTCTTGTCAATTTTTACGGATTCTCCGCCATGCTCGCTTCTTCTAACGCGAATATCGACAAAGAGCGGTTGTTCTGTGACGCCAACTACCATAGCTGTTCCTATAGGAAGGTCTTTTATATCTTCTTTTGCCCCAAATCCTATGCCTTCGACAGAATCCATTATAGCTTTCACATCGTTGGGATTCGTGACCTTCAGTATTATCTGGGTTGAGCATTGAGAAAGGACATTCTTGTCAACTTTCGCGGGTCTTTGAGAAATTACACACAAACCGAGACCAAATTTTCTACCTTCAGATGCAATTGTTCGCAATATTTTTGAAGACGAAACCTCGCCAAATCCTCTTTCTGGACAGAAATTATGCGCCTCTTCCAAGACAAGGAAAAACTCTGGAATCTTCCCGAGCTTCCTTGCATAAAACAGGTCTTTGACGATTTTCATCACTACCATTTGCTGTATTTCTGGCTGAGCTTCTTTGAGGTCTACTATCGTAATTTTCCCTTTTTTCACGAGCTCCTGCGGCTTGGTCGGATTCGCAGAAAATAAATGTGTTCTTTCAAGTATTTCGAGCAGAGATATAAGATTCCATTTAGTTTGTGTCTCAAATGAGCCAACTTCCTCGATTATATCTCTCAATGTATAGTCATGTCCCTCGAGATTTTTTATGGCAGCATAAAGTAAACCTCTTTGAGTGGAAGAGATTTTCGCTGGAAGCATGTCAAGTATTTCATCCGTTGTTAACTTTGTATTGAGTTTCAAGTTTGACATATCATAAATCTGAACCTGTTTTTTATATGACTTTGGCTCGATGCCAAAAACATTCATCAGTCTCACCTCATTCTCTCTTTTATTTTCTCTCACAAGCGATGAATACTCACCGTGCGGGTCGATTACCACAACAGGTATTTTCTTTTCGGCAAGTTCTTCAAGCATTACGCCTGCGACGTATGATTTCCCCGTGCCTGTCTTTGCGAGGATTGCAACATGTTTGGTTACGATATGCTTTGTCGGAAGTGCGACCTTTATATGGTAGCCGGAGAGCAAACCAACATATAACCCGTCATCTTTAAGTCCAAGTGTGCGCTTTATCAAATCCTCATCCGCTGTGAATACAGGTGTTCCCGGCTCGAAAGGAATGGTCAGCGGTCTCAAAAATCCTCTGGAATCGCGATATCCTATGACTTTTGCTTTACCAACAGTCCTGCTCGAATATTTTATAATCGTATGGACATAGGCAAGTATCCATTTTCCTTCAAAATTCTTGACGGCAACATACTGATTCTTCTTTATCCTTGCCTCGGCTATAAAATCAAATCCCTTTGTCGTTACGCTTCCCGAAATTTTGCCCAAGAGCATAACTAAATATTTGAAACACGATTAATAAAAATGCTCACAAACTTTTTATTTTGCCTTCCCTGTCACGATATTGGCAAGCATTATCATGACACCACCAAAAAGCACAGATGGCTGAATCGTCTCGGAAAAAATTAAAAACGCCAGAACTATCGCGGTTATCGGCTCTGTGAGCATTACTAACATAGGCGCCCTGTGTGCCTTTATCGCTTTCAGCCCCTTTGAATAGAACATATACATAAGAAATGTCGTGAGTATTATCCCTGCCACAAACAAAAACATATCGTGTGAAGGTAAAATCACGATATTTTCAAAGGGCAGAAACATCAGCATCCCCAAACCGCCAAAAAAGAGAAGCCAAAACGTAACAGACCAGAATGCCAATCTTTCCTTTGCCTCAAAATATCTCATTGTCACTATAACAGCGGAATAGCATATGCCTGTGGTTATTGCAAGAAAATTCCCAAAAACGTTTGTGTTAACGAAAAAATCATGACTGTAGATGACCCAGATACCTGACAGCGCCAGAAACAAACCCAGAACATCCCATTTTGATATATTCTCTTTGAGTATTGCCCATGAAAGAAACGCCGTGACTACGGGGTATATATAAAGCAAAACCACGGCATTGGCAACAGGAATGAGTGTAACTGCCTTCACATAGAGCCCGACACCAAGGGTGATACCAAAAAATCCGGCAAGAATGAACATAATAATGTCTTTTTTGTTGATTCTCAAAGCTTTCATGTTTTCAAAAAACACCACAAAGACGAAAATAATGCCGGCTGCGAACATCGTCCTGATAAACGCGAGTGTGAAAGGTGAGACAGATTGTCCTATCAGCCTTATCCATATGGGTATCAACCCTGAAAAGATGCCCGCAAAAGCCAGATAGAGTATGCCCTTCATAGTTAATTATTTATCGGCTTCACCAATATAATTTATGAAAATCTACTTCGTAACATCCAACAGGCACAAGGTTGAGGAGGCAAAGAAGATTCTTGGCACAGAGATAGAGCAGGTAAAGCTCGATATAAAGGAAATTCAGTCCCTTGATGTAAAAGAAGTGGTCAAGGACAAGGCAAAAGAAGCGTATGCAAAACTTAAAAAACCCGTCATAGTGGAGGATACAGGACTGTATATAAAGGGGTGGAACGGCTTCCCTGGGGCTTTAATCTCTTGGGTCGTAAAAAGCATGGGCATAAAAAAACTATGCAAGACCATAGGCAGGAAAAGGTCAGCTATGGCAAAGGCATGCGTTGCATATTACGATGGCAAAAATTTGAAGATATTCTGCGGACAGATAAAAGGGCGCATATCGAAAAAACCGAGAGGCAAAAAACGTTTCGACTGGGACAGAATTTTCATACCCGAAGGCGATACGAGAACATTCGCCGAAATGTCATTAGAAGAGAAAAACAGAATATCTCACAGGGTGAAGGCGTTCAGAAAATTTAAGCGATTTCTGGTTCGATGAGATAAATTTATTACTTCTACAGGCAATATTTATCCTATGAGAGGTCATATCTTTATCATCATTATGCTCGCATGCCTCTTCGGATCTTTAATGGGCTCACTCATAACATTCTCCCTGTTCACACCTGTGAGAACAAGCAACGAGACACATGTAATAGAAAAGATTGTATACACAAACTCCACCCTTCCGCTCCAAGAAAGAATAGCATCGATATTTGAAGATTATAAAGATTCGATAGTCTACATAAAGGTTGTGAAATATACAAAAACTTTTTTCGGTGTTGTGAGAGAAGAGGCTGCTGGCTCAGGTTTCATAATATCCGACGATGGTTTCATCGTTACAAACGACCATGTTGTTTCAGACGCGTCAAACGTAACTGTCTCGCTTTCGAATGGAGATGAATTTCAGGCAGAAATAAGAGGGGCTGACCCTCTCAACGATGTTGCAGTAATAAAGATAAGCGTCCCCTACAAACTGAAACCTGTTGAGATAGGTGATTCGGACAACGTAAGACCAGGTCAGTTTGTAATAGCAATAGGAAGCCCGTTCAGATTACAAAACACCATAACATTTGGCATAGTGAGCGCAACAAACAGGACATTGACATCAGAAGGAGGATTCAGGATAGAGAAGGTCATACAGACAGATGCAGCTGTGAACCCTGGAAACTCCGGCGGCCCTCTCATCAATATGAATGGAAGGGTTATAGGCATAAATACCGCGATATTATCAACATCAGGCGGTTCGGAAGGTATAGGTTTTGCAATTCCAATAAACACAGCCAAAAGAATTTATACAGATATCATAAAATGGGGCAGAGTCAGACGACCATGGCTTGGTATATCAGGGATAGATGTAACGAAAATAGTAACGAATTTCTGGAACGTCGGGATAGACCACGGTGTCTTAATTGTTGATTTCACGGAAAACAGTCCTGCAAGAGATGCTGGCTTAAAGGAAACTATATCAAGACCAGGGAAAAGCGATTTCGTCCTCGGGGACATAATAGTCGGGATAAACAATGACGAAGTTAGAAACATGTCAGACCTCTTGACAGTCC
Source organism: Candidatus Aenigmatarchaeota archaeon (assembly GCA_021162425.1). Lineage (GTDB taxonomy): Archaea > Aenigmatarchaeota > Aenigmatarchaeia > QMZP01 > QMZT01 > JAGGYQ01. The sequence continues at coordinate 10,994 of JAGGYQ010000069.1, read as the reverse complement.
TCATGAAATATTCACCGGGAGACATTGTAAATGTTAAAATTTACAGAGATGGGAAATTCCTTACAATCCCTGTTAAGCTCGGTGAAAGACCAGAGGAGTAACATGGATAAAGAAAAGACCATTCTGTTTGTCTGCATGAAAAATTCGGGGAGAAGCCAGATGGCTGAAGCATTCTTCAATGCTTTATCTAAACGTGGGAATGCGATAAGCGCTGGTGTGAATCCAGATAAGGAAATTCATCCATGGACTGTAGAACTTATGAAAGATGCTGGGATTGATATAAGCGGAAATAAACCAAAACCATTGACAGAGAAAATGATGAAAAAGGCAGATATCATAGTTGTCATGCACCCCAGCATCGCGAGAAATATACCACTAAAATATCTGGAGAAGTTAAAGGTCTGGAGAATAGACAGTCTTCTTGGAAAAAGCAAAGATGATGTTGTAATTATAAGGGACAGGATAAAAGAAATGGTCAAGCATCTGATAAATGAAATGAAAGGTTAATGGGCCCGGAGGGATTCGAACCCCCAACCTTCTGGTATCTCCAAATCCAATTGGTTGTGGTAAGTTAACAATATACGCAAGTTCCACATGGTTTCCTATCGGGAGTATCTGCACCGAAGCCAGACGCTCTATTACAGATCGACACAGGCGCTGCCCGTGTCCTTTGCTATTTCCAGTTGAGCTACGGGCCCTTAGCATTTATAAACAATTTGTTTTTTCACTTCTTCTGCTTTTTCCTTTCCGAGCAACTGTTTTACTATTTCGAGTGCAAAATCTATTGCCGTCCCCGGACCTTCTGAAGTTATAACATGACCATCAACAACGACCTTTCCCGACCTCGGTCTCGGGATCTCCCTTTCCATTCCAGGATAAATCGTTGCTCGCCTGTTGTCAAGAACACCCATTCTTGCAAGAATGCTTGGAGAGGCACAAATCGCGCATAACAATTTCTCCTCCTCGTTGAAATCTGCTACCATGTCAAGAACTTTTTGTGAGCGTCCAAGGTTTTTGTAGCCGGGGTCACCGCCTGGCAAAATCAGGGCATCAAACTCCTTCGGATTCACATCTTCTATTTTCTTGTCGGCTATAACCTTTATCCCCGACCGTCCTGTCACAATTGTACCCGGTATTCCCGCAAGCGTCACCTCGACTCCAGCCCTTCGAAGCACGTCTGCTGTCACAAGCGCCTCCACCTCTTCGAAACCTTCAGCCAGCGGTATCAGAACCTTCATCATTGGAATCACCTATAGGTTAAGTAAGATTAATGATTTATAAAGAAATAGGATTGGGTGCTGAAGATATGAAAGGCTAAACTCTGGTATCCCGTTACCTATTTATATATCAAAATTAAAAAAATTATAATCTTCGAACAGATTAATTTGCTTCATGTTTAATTCAGGAGGTTAGAGTATGCAAAGTGTCCCCCCAAGTTATATGGCTTATGATAGGACAATCGTAGTATTTTCGCCTGAGGGAAGGCTTCTTCAGGTCGAATATGCAAGACAGGCTGTGAAAAGAGGCTTAACTGCAATAGGTCTGGTAGCAAGGGATTCTGTCATTCTGGGCGCAACAAAGACATCGATTCCGCTTTCTGTAGAGAACACCTTTAAAAAAGTTTTTGAAATCGACAACCATGTCGGACTTGTTGGTTCTGGTATTTTGGCAGATGCAAGAGACCTCGTTGATATAGCAAGGGTCAAGGCACAAGTCCATCAAATAACATACGGCGAACCCATATCAATTCACAGCGTTGCAAAATATATAGCAAACTACAAACACATGGCAACTCAATATGCCGGTCTCCGACCGTTTGGCATTGGTCTTCTCATAGGCGGTGTCGACACAACAGGTCCTAATCTTTTCGAGACAGACCCCTCCGGGACATTGCTCCAGTGGAAGGCACAGAGCATAGGAAGAGGGGCTGAAAAAGCAAAGAAAGTCCTGAAGAATGAATACAAAGACAGCATGCCTCTGAAAGATGCAGTTAATCTCGTTTTGAAAGCACTGAAGGCAGGTGAAAAAGACGTGAAAAAAGAGAACATAGAACTCGCAATAATCACCCCAAAAGAATTCAGGATGATGCATGGTTCGGACATAAAAGAAAAGTGACTTGAAGGCGATGATATGGTTTCTGTCGAAGATGCTGTGATAGCGAGATTATCAAGGCTAGGCATGAATTTTGAAATATTGGTAGACCCAGACAAGGCGCTGGACTTTAAAAAGGGAAGGGATGTTGATATCGATGACATGCTTGTCATACCTGAGATATTCAAAGATGCAAAAAAAGGTGAAAGGCACAAAGAGGAAGATCTGCACAAGGCATTTGGGACAACCGATGTTTATGAAGTTGTAAAAAAAATACTGAAAGATGGCGAACTTCAGCTCACAACAGAGCAAAGGCACAGATTTATTGAAGAAAAGAAGAGAGAAGTCGCAAATATAATTTCAAGGCAGGGCATAGACCCAAAAACAAAGCTTCCGCATCCTGTGACAAGGATTTTAAATGCAATGGAGCAGGCCCACGTTATTATCGACCCGTTCAGACCCGCAAAAGAACAAATCAAAAATGTTCTTGAAAAAATACAACAAATAATACCAATCTCTCTTGAAAGAATTGAAATAGCCATAAAGATCCCAATAGAATACGCGGGCAGGGCAAACTCGATGGTCAGAGAAATAACAGACGTTAAAAAAGAGGAATGGCGCAGCGACTGCTGGATAGCCGTCATAGAAATTCCGGCTGGCATTCAAAGTGATATTTATGAAAGATTGAACAAGCTCACACAGGGCAAGCTTGAGGTGAAAATTTTAAAAGAGCATAAAATATAAAATAGAGAAGGTGAAAATATGGGTATCTTGAAAAAAGAAAGGGATTTCGTTTTACCAGGAGATAAAATAGTAGAATCTCTGGATTACCTCCCAGGAAAAAACTGTTTTAGGGATGGCAACTCCATATATTCGAAGAGAGTTGGTTTGGTGAGTTTCAAAGGAAGGGTTATAGAGGTCATTCCGCTCACAGGCATGTATATACCTGAACCCGGTGATATGATAATAGGTGAAATAAAGGATGTCCAGTTTTCAGGATGGGCCGTTGATATAAACTCGCCCTATCAGGCATTTCTGCCTTTGAGTGGCGTCAGAGAATTCATTGACCCAGCAAAGATGGACCTTTCGAAGGTGTACGGCATAGGCGAGCTTATATACGCCAAAGTCACATCTGTCGGTCCGTCAAAAGGCGTGAATCTCTCCATGCGCGACCCATCAGCCAGAAAATTCAAGAACGGAAGAATTATAAAAATAACGCCTGTGAAAGTTCCAAGGGTTATAGGCAAGAAAGGCTCAATGATAAATCTTATCAAAGAAAGGACGGCATGCAGAATTTATGTCGGTCAAAACGGCGTTATATGGCTTCAGGGCGAAAATGAACCGTTAGCAGCAAAAGCCATAAAAATGATAGAGGAAATGTCACACATCGAAGGACTTACGAATTATATTGAGAATCTGCTTAAAAACGAAGGTAAAATAAAAGGACAGGTGATGAAATGAGTAATTTCAAAAGAGCTGATGGCAGAGCAGCAGATGAACTGAGACCCGTTACGATGAAGGTTGGCGTGCTAAAAAAAGCGGACGGCTCTGCCATGGTAAGTCTTGGTGATACAGTCGCTGTCGCGGCTGTGTATGGTCCGAGAGAACTGTATCCAAAGCATCTGCAAAACAATGAAAGAGCAATACTCCAATGCAACTACACAATGGCTCCTTTTTCAACAAAGGAAAGAGTTAGACCTGGTCCATCCAGAAGAAGCGTTGAAATATCGAAGGTTACAAGAGAAGCTTTGGAACCCGCTTTGTTCCTCGAAGAATTTCCTCGAAGCACAATAGATGTGTATGTAGTTATTCTTCAGGCAAATGCAGGGACAAGGACAGCAGGTATAAATGCAGCAAGTCTTGCTCTCGCCGATGCAGGCATACCCATGAGAGGTCTCGTAACGGCAATAGCGGCCGGGAAAATAGAAGATACGTATGTTCTCGATCTCACAGGCGACGAAGAGGAGATAACCGCATGCGACCTTCCGATAGCATACATTCCAAGAGAAAAGAAATTCACGCTTATCCAAATGGATGGCGATATCCCACCAGAAGATGTGAAAAACATAATAAAACTCGCGGTCAAAGGCTGTGAAACATTACATGAACATCAGAGAAAGGCTTTACTTGGAAAATGGTCAAAGGAGGGGTCTTGAATGAATATACAAAATCAATACATCAGAAATCTTATCACAAAAGGTGATAGAATACGTGGCAGGGCATTGGACCAATACAGAGATATAGTCATAGAGAAAAATCCTATTAAAAATGCAGAAGGCTCGGCATTGGTCAAAATAGGCAAGACCGAAGTTATGGTTGGTGTAAAGCTTGATATAGGTGAGCCTTTCGCTGATACACCTGATGAAGGTATTCTCATAGCAGGAGCTGAATTCTCTCCTATAGCCTCACCGGAATTTGAACTAGGCCCGCCAGGAGAGAATGCAATAGAACTTGCAAGAGTTGTTGACAGAGGTATACGTGAGTCAAAATGCATAGATATGAAAAAACTGTGCATAAAAAAAGGTGAAAAAGTCTGGATGGTCAACATCGACATACAACCATTGAGCCATGACGGGAACCTCATAGATGCAGCAGGTATAGCCGCAATAGTCGCGTTAATGAACGCAAGGTTACCCAAACTGGAAGATGATAAAGTTGTCTACGGTGAAAAAACGGATACAACACTTCCCGTAAATGACATACCAATACCCGTCACAGTAGCCAAAATAAACGGAAAATTATTCGTCGACCCTGATTTGGAAGAAGAGGATTCAATAGACGCCAGACTAACAATAACCACAAAATCAAACGGAAATGTCTGTGCGTTACAAAAAGGTAGGACAGGCTCGTTTTCATTTGAGGAAATAGAAGAAGCTATAAAAATCTCGGTCAGAAAAGGTAAAGAAATAAGGGAAATTGTAAAAAGCTTAAAAACCTAAAATAACATTAATTTCAAAGGTGTAAAGATGGCGAGGACAAAAAAAGTCGGGATATCGGGAAGGTTTGGTTCCAGATATGGGAAGGGTGTAAAAGATAGAATAAAAGATATAGAGAGGATTCAGCGAAAAAAACACACTTGTCCTGAATGCCTGAAACCGGCTTTGAAGAGAGAAGCATCGGGTATATGGAAATGCAAAAAGTGCGGTGCAAAATTCGCAGGCAAGGCATATGAGCCGTCTCTAACCTAAAAGGTGGTTATATGTATAAATGCGTGAATTGCGGAAAGGATGTCGATATAGACCTTTCAAAAGCAAAGAAAATAATATGTCCTTATTGCGGTTACAGAATTTTAGAAAAGAAGAGACCTACTGTTGTAAAAAAGGTTTTGGCAAGGTGAAAATTATGCAGGCTGATGAGATATTGAATACGGCGCAAACATATCAACAGCAAATACAGGTAGTAATGACGCAGAAAGCCGCGCTCACCCTTGAACTCAATGAAATAAAAAAAGCTATTGAAGAGCTCGAACGAACAAAGCAAGGTGATGTTTTCAAAATTTCTGGTCCGATTTTAATACGTGTTGATGCAAAAGATTTAAAAAAAGAACTTGATGACAAAAAGGAATTGATAAACTTGAGAATAAAAACACTTGAAAAACAAGAAAACAAATTAAAAGAAAAAATTGAAGAGCTGCGAAACAAGCTGCTCAATGTTAGAAAAAACTCAAGGTGATGGGCATGGAAAAGGTAGAAACTGCTATTAATTTACTTCGTGATATACTAAACGATAGAGGCGTCCCGAGAAATGTAAAAAGCTCCATAGAGGAGTCTATAGAGATGCTTCAGAACGAAAAAGAAACAGAAAAAGTCAGAATATCCGCTGCCATTTCCATCCTCGACGAGGCATCGAACGACCCGAATATATCGCTTTATGCAAGAACCAAAATATGGGATGTGGTATCGAAACTTGAAGAACTGAACAGGGGGGATTAAAACTTTTTAAGTCTTTTCATCATTATATAAACATCTTAAATAATGGTCAGGAGGGACTGATATGGTGTTGAGTAAGATTAAAAAGAGGCTTTCAAAGGATATTTTTATTGAAGAAAACGTTCCAGAAGAGGAGTTTGTTGAAGTTGGTATTGCGGAATCTCCCAGACCCGGAAAAATAGGCATAGTAATAGAGAAGCTAAACGATTTCTCGGATACTGACAGAATTTTGAAATCTGTCAGGAATGGTTCGTTGGTTTTCCTTAAAATAAAAGGACTCAGGGAGAAAGACCTTGGCGAACTCAAGCGTGCAGTCGAAAAATTAAAAAGGACTGTCCTTGCACAGAATGGGGACATCGTTGGTGTCGAGCAGGAATGGTTAATTTTAGCACCTGAACATGCAAAAGTGTTAAGGTAATTCTTTATTTTAATCTTAATACTTCCAGATTTTTAGGTGCAATTGTTTCTACTTTGTAAATTTTATGTAAATCTCTGGCAAGTTCTAACGGAATATATCCGTCACCATGATTGCATATAATCCTTTCTGGTTTGGATGATAAGTTCCTGATGAAGCTTATGAGTTGTCTTCTGTCAGAATGCCCTGAAAGTCCTTCGATTGTATCGACTTCCATTTCCATTTTGAGCGCCTTTGTTTTCCCACCTTCGCCTATTATGGGTATTTCTCTCCAGCCCTTTTGTATTCTTCTACCAAGACTTCCTTCTGCCTGATAGCCTACGAAAAGCAAAGTATTCCTTTTGTCGCTCGCAAATGCTTTCAAGTATTCCAACGCAGGTCCGCCCACAAGCATGCCTGATGTTGCTATGACAACGGATGGCTCCGATGAGGCTATAACTTCCTCTCTTTCCTTTGAAACTGTTATTCTTTTAAAATTTTCTGCTATGAATGGATTGTTCCCGTAGTGAAATATCTGCTTTTGCAAATATCTGGAGAGGTATTCTGGATATGCGGTGTGTATTGCTGTTGCATCCCACAGCATACCCTCCATATAAACAGGGTATTGAAACTTATTTGCGTGAAGTATGCACATAACCTCTTGTGCGCGACCCACAGCAAATGAAGGTATCAAAACCTTCCCACCCTTTTCCATGGTCTTGGTTACAACGTCCATGAGCTTTTTCTCTGCTTCCCTTCTGGGCGGCTTGATATCATTCGCCCCGCCGTAGGTTGATTCAATTATAAGTGTTTCGATTCTTGCGAAATTGGTGTATGCCGGCTCAAACAGTCTTGAAGGACCGAAGTGGAGATCACCTGTATAAAGTATATTATGCAACCCATCACCTATATGCAGATGCACGAGAGACGAGCCGAGAAGATGACCTGCGGGCTGCAATGTCAACCTTATATCAGGCGTGAGGTCAGAGACCTCTCCATAATCCAAAGCTATTGTGTGCTTAACAGCCTTTTCTATTGCCCTTTTCGTATAGGGAACGTTCTTACCTTCTTTATGTGCAATGTCAACATAGTCCATACACAACAGGACCATCAAATCTCTTGTGGGAGCAGTAGCATATAACGGACCTGTGTATCCGTTTTCATAAAGCCATGGTATGTATCCGCAGTGGTCCAAATGAGCATGCGAAACCACAACAGCATCTATCTTGTCTATATCAAATTCGGGAATGTCTGTATACGGGAATGTGTCAGAGGCAACGTTAACACCAAAATCAAGAATCACGTTCGATTCAGGCGTTTCAACGAGGAAAGCACTTCTACCCACTTCCCTGCAACTCCCCAAACATGATAACCTCACCCATCTCTCTGATAGTTCCTTTTTCGGGATATTTATTTTCTGACCTATTTTGTTGAGAAATTTCTTCCTGTAGTCTATTTCTGTGTGCAAAAGGTTTCGCACTGCCCGCACAATAGGACTATCAATCGCAGGGGCTCTCTCTATTTTGGGCAACCAGAGTGTTTCGTTTTTTATCTTTTTATATGTTTCTCCCCCCTTTCCTATGACCATGCCCGGTTTTTGTGCTTCTATAACAACTTTTCCAAGTTCAGGCTCGAAATATATCGCTTTTATTCCAGCTTCTTCTGGGACAATTTCCTTTATTTTCTTTTTTGCCTCCTCCATATCCACGGTGATTGATAAATCTGGTCTAACCTCTATTCTTTTTTTCAACGTGGAAACTATCTCCTTTATAACCTTTTCGTGACTTTTGAAAAACTCTTTATTCTTCGTATAGATAACTATTTCAGGCCCCTCGAATGCTACCTCGGTTATCTGCGCATCTTTAGGCAGGTTTTTCTCCAGTTGCTTTAGAATATTCGCCACAAAATCTCCTCTTTAAAATTAAGTATCCGAAACCAACTACATTAATTTTTTTATTTCTTCTTCAGCCAGCATTTTGAACCCGTCTTTCGTTATGATAGCGACATCTATGCCAGAGCCACCTGAAGCTATGTCCCTCTCCACAGCAGATTTTATAGCACGCACAACGAGTTTTTCGGCAGTATCGAGGTCCATATCCTTTACATATTTATCCTCGAGCACGCCCAATGCCATGACCGAGCCTGAACCTGTTGAGAAATATTCGTCCTCTTCAACAACCGAGCCAGATGGATCAAAAGAGAAAAGCCTCGGTTTCGTATCATAACCTCCTACTAACAGTTGAACATAATAAGGGAAAAAGCTTCTCGAGTAAAGTATGTTCGCCACAAGCGTTGCCACCGCTTTTATAGGCATTCGTCTGCCTTCCTCTATTTCATAGAGTCTCATTTCTGCCTTTATATATCTTTCAAGTGCCTGTGCATCTCCCACACTCCCTGCTATTGTCATTCCAACGTGTCTGGCAAGCGGTATTATTTTTTTGGCTTTTTTGCTGGCGACTAGATAGCCCATCGTTGCCTTTCTTTCAGCACCGAGCACAACGAAATCCTTGCCTAGAAGTCCAACTGTGGTTGTCCCTGTTTTAAGATTTTCAATTTTATTATCCATAACATCACAGCAGAATTTCAATCTGTAAAACGATTTTATGTTGTATTTTTAGTGTATTGTATTTAAATACGTTTGCATGGAAGCATCGTTTGAATATATTACATTTTTATTATTTACAAGTAGTATTTAATTATGTCATATCTTGGTCACAAATATTTGAGATCAATATTAAAGGACGAAATCGAGAGACTTAAAAGTTTATTTGCCCCTGAAAATTATGGTATAAAAGGTTATTTAGAAAGACTCGGTCATGACTATGAAATTAAAATCTGGAAAAACGGGATCTTTCTTTGTGGAAAAAGAGACCCTGAGATAGGGTATGATTGCTTTGATGCATCTGTAACCTCGTATTTTAAAATAAAGAATTATCTACTCGAAAAGGGTGTAAGGCTTGGTGAAAAAGAAATAGGTATTTTTGATGCTAAAACACAAGATGATATATGGAAGCATCATTACATCATCTTCATAAATTCAGAAGATGCCCCATTCTCTGAAAACAACAATTCTGTTATCCTTGATTTTACTCCACTTTATCCTTCAATAAATCCTGATCACACACTAACAGGCAGGCTGACCGAAACATACGCAGAGGCGGTATTTTATTCACCTAGAAAGATTTCTGGTAGAGTTCCGCTTGAATTGGCAATCGATAACAAAGCTAAATATCTTGTATTACTCGATTGATAAATTCTCTGGAGATTCGTTCGCTTTTTCATTTTCAAAGCATGGTGAGAATAGCAACTATGAGATTGCTACGGGCTGTTCATTAGCAACTGATAACTCACTTAAAGATATAGCAAGTAAAAATTTGCATTTCCTAGAAAAATTGAAAAAGCACACATATAAAAACAGTCTTGCCATCGTATAGTATTTAGCGTAAAAGGAAGCTGTCAGTATTTAAATGCCCCTGCCGGGATTTGAACCCGGGTCTCCGGCTCGAGAGGCCGGCATCCGTGGTCCCTTTTAGATTTTTGCTCAAGCCTTTCTCAAAGGCTTAACCGGGCTAGACTACAGGGGCATGATATAAAAGAATAAAAGAAGAAACATATATAAATACAAACGAAAACGAATAATTATTTGTGAGGTGACACATGACTGTGATAAATATTCTCAAGAAAATAAAACTGAAAAATGCTCTCCTTGTCGAAGGACTGCCCGGTGTTGGAAACATCGGAAGGGTTGCCGTAGGATATCTTGTGGAAGAGCTGAAAGCTGTCAAATTCGCAGAGCTATATTCTAAATGGTTCTTCCCTTTTGTGATGCTTCATGAAAACCATAAAGTCCATCTGCTTAAAAATGAATTCTTCTATTGGAAAGCAAAAAAAACTGGTCAAAGAGATTTGGTGTTTTTGGTAGGCGATTGTCAATCCCTCACCCCACAAGGGCATTACGAAGTCGCAGAGAAAATTCTGGACCTTGCAGAGGGCGTGGGCGTAAAAGAGCTAATAACAGTAGGTGGGCTTGCTACAGGCGAATTAGAATCCTCTGAAGAGGTTCTGGGTGCAGTGACAGATGCGAAGCTTATTAAAAAATACGAGAGGTATGGAATAAACTTTAATGCGGGTGAGAAAGTAGGATACATAGTCGGGGCAACCGGTCTGCTTTTAGGTTTATGGAAGCAAAGAAGAAAAGATGGTCTGTGCCTTTTGGGTCAGACAGCGGGCTTCCCCATAGTTACAGACCCAAAGGCAGCAGAATCCGTTCTCGATGTGCTAACCAAAATACTCAACGTGAAGATAGACATGACAAAACTCGAGAAAAAAGTCAAGGAAATGGAAACATTCATAAAAAAGGTTGAAGCTCTGCAGAAGAGGGCTTTGCTCGAAATAACAAAAGCCGCACATGAAAAAACGCAAAAAGGAGAAGAACCAACCAGATACATAGGGTGATGACAATGGAGGAACGCACAAGGTATGAGAGGGCAAGAATTATATCAGCAAGGGCTTTACAGATAGCCCAGGGCTCGCCCGTCCTTGTAAAACTTCCGAAGGGTATGACTGACCCGAAGGATATT
>JAGGYQ010000001.1 GCA_021162425.1 Candidatus Aenigmatarchaeota archaeon | reverse complement strand
TTGCCATTTTGGTTTGCTTAATTGAATAATTCAAACATCCTCACAATAATTTTTCTCATTCCATTTTATCTTGCTGTCCTCAATAATATGTTATACAACATGAACTTCATCTTTACCTCCTTTTGATCGGTGTTATAGATCTGCTTTTTAGGTCCTTTTTATTGAGTTTGAAAATTCTGTTCTATCCCATATCTCCACACCCCCTTTTATTACAAGTAATGTTACCTAATGTTTTACGGACATGCGAAGTTTGCAATAGCAAATTTGGGCGAGTGAAACGAGCTATATGTCCGCTGTTAAGTGAAGTGGCACCGCAAAATTGTAAATCATAATAAATCATCCAACTCACTCCTTAAATCTTCTCTACTGGCTTCCCGTATGTATCCCTGTGCTATTCTTTTCAACATGGCTGCTGTTCTGGGCCATTTTAACCTAAGTGCGTCAGCAAATTGATTGTATCTCTCTGCCAATTTACGTTCTTGCTTTCCACCTTCACTCAGTGATTTAGTAACTACTCCACGTTGATTGTATATCCCTCTCTCAATCCCCCTTTCCATGTCTTTGCTACTAATTTCTTCTATTACTTTTCTTACGGCTTCATGAGGCCAAATACCATCCTTACCACTGGGAGCATGAGATAAAATCTCACCGATTTTTTCATCACAAATTGGTAATCGGCTCACTCGTTTGCATTTTTCCTGTGCATGTTTTATCCATTCCATAAGCTTAGTTGGATCAATATCCTCCCCAGATTGTCCCGGTAATTTATCTATCATGTTCAGTAGGAAATAGGCGTTTTTCGCAAGTCTTTTCTTTTGTTCAGAGGATAAATCAGAGAATTCACCTTCAATAGGTGGCTTGGGTTTAAACGCCCATCTGATAAGCTGCACAAACAGATCTGGATTGTCTAGAACTTCTTTTATCAATGTTACAGGTTTAATTCGTGCATGAAATCTGTTATACCAGAAATAAAGAATATACGCCCACTCAAGTCGGGCTAAGTGTGTCAAATCAATTTCAGAACTCTTTTGAAGATAATCAAAGATTTGCTCTATACCATAAATATCTATTTGTTCAAGTTTTGAATCCTCTAGAACTGGTGCTAATCGTTCAAGAACTTCTGCCAAAAGGTTAGCATCAAGACCAGATTCTTTAGCGATCGTATGTAAATACTGGGAGGCAGCATTTAAAGCCGCAATAGATCTGTTGTTCTCTAATAGTTTTCTTATGACCCATTCAGCCTGCTCTTTAGAACCTTTAGACAGGTAAAAATATTGTATATTCTTCCAGTAAATTTTCTCCACTTCATGAGGAAGATTTTGTATAAAATCGAACACCTCTGGGGTGAACGGTAAAGCGAGAAAGAACTTAGCCCATTTATTTGGGTTCCATTCGGTTTTGTATTTTTCAAACATAGCTTGTAGATAATTTTTATCTTGATTAGATTTCGTATATATGAAGGCTTGAGCTACATTACTTAATTTCTTATTCTCAGAATCAAGCCACTGAAGTACAACATCCTCAATTTCATCTGAAAATAATGAAATAGCTAAGGAATGTCCAATTGCATGGAGTAATTTTGCAATTTTTACCAGTCGGATGATTCCTTTCGGACCTTGTTTTTTCCATATTTCCGCTAATGCCGACTTACGCCTTTCTTCTATGATTCTTTCCTCCTCTGTATGTTTAATATTAGGTTGGCATACAATGTCATGAGGCCATTTGTTAAATAAAATCTTATTTTTGTTCACAGGATCGTCTGGGGTAAATCTTTGTAAGAGTTCTTCTAATTTTCCAATTGCTTCTTCCGGTAATGCCCATTTAGCATCAGGGAATTTTTTATGTTTGCAAATTATTTCAAACAATTTCTCATAAGTTTCTGCTCTTTTCTCAGGAGAAATGTTATCTACGTTAGCATTTACATCTTCGATTATAGAATCAAAAACCAGTTCAGGGAGATATTCCAAAATTTCTATCAACTCTGGTAAACACCTTTCAAGGTTTCCCATTGAGTATTTTTTTATCTTTTCAGATATTCCAGATACATAATCCCAATATTCTTTTTTGGTTACTCCTGGCTTCCATCCTTCTGCCCAATCCATAAAGTAAGGCTTATGGATTGGTGTCGCGACTTCTCCAACACCTTTTGGAACCAACGATAATAGTAATTTCCATCCCATTTCTGGCTCTTTGGATAAAATCAAATCAAGATGTTGTAATCTTTCCTTGACAGATGCCTTTGTTTGAGGGTGCCATGATAGGAAAAATTCTCTTAGAGTATTAAATGGTCTGTTAGCCCATCTACCTCCAGGATCTAATCTTGAAAGTTTTGCGAGGATAAAAACCACTTGAGGTAAGTAGCCAAGATTCCATGAAATTCCTTCTAACGCCCAAAGTAAACCTGCATGTGGACACCCTCCAAAATTTCCTTCTTCTACAAATAGTTCCATAAGTGGTGGTTGGTTACCTTTTAAGCTTTCTTCAACCGCTTCGAGAAAAACCTCAGGCGATGCTTCTGCAAGATAAGGTAACAAGTCCCGAAAAGAGTACCATCTATGAGATGATATATCATTAAATAATATTTTTCGTACCCAATGAGAAACCATATCTTGGATAGTAGTTTCCCCAATATTTCTTAGGTCCTCATCTCCGTAAGCCGCCAGCATTGCTAACATTTCTGCAATATGCTTTCTTATTGTTTCTGAGTGTTTGAAAACTTTACCGTGTATATTAGCTAACCATCTTTCCTCTGGTTTTAATTCGTACCGAGGATCAAGTTCTTGTAAAACCTCAACAGCAATCTGTCCAAATTTTTCGAGGGTTCGAGAAGATATATAAGGTGCCAATTGTTGCCACATATCCTGACGGGACACAACTTGCCATATACTTCCTACTTTTCTTACAGGAGGGTCATCTCCCACTGACCATGTATGCAGAATTTTCTCTAGTTCATCGTAAGATATTCCAGCAAGTTTCTCTACTTTCTTCCTATCGTGATCATTTCTTTCGTCCCATGCCCCGATTAATAAAGCTGTAATAAGAGAATCTTCTTGTTTGGCCCACTTAGGTTTTTTGAAGTCTCCAAGTAACCGGCGAAGAGGGGTTAGAAAACCCTTAGTTGTTTTCACTATATTTTGAGCTTTTTCTTCATCTATTCCCATTTCAATAAGGGCTTTAATTAAATTTTGCTTGTTAGGTCTGGGAAGAATGATATTTTCATCTTGATTTTTGTTTTGAGGACTTGATTCTGGCACTATAACCCAATGTCCCTGGTTAACAGCTAACCTCCAATTCATAGTATTATCAAACAAGGGAATTAATATCAGGAAACTCTTGCTTTCACTCGCAGAAGACCATTCTCTGGCGTCACTTATTATCAGCACACGGGGGGTCAATTCCTGGGCATTTTTAATTATACTTGCTAGGGTAAAGGCATAAGCTTCATCTTTCGATTCTCCGAACACTCTAATAACCGAAGGCTCATTTTTTAGTTTTCGTATAAGATTTTCTAATTCTTCAGTTCTACCCGCAATAACAAGGTTTTCATTTGATGGTGGTTCAATAGCAAACCTCCAATCGTCCCATGCCTGCTCTATATCAAATGCACCTTCTGGTCGTTTACCTATCTTTCTTGCAAACCACCTATGAACAGCAGGACACTGATGAAGCCACATTTCCAAATCAACGGCATCCAGGACTCTTACCTGTCCCCACTCACCTTCAGTGTTCTTTTCTTGTTCCCACGTATTTTTATCTTCCCATATTCGGCTTGTTACAATAACAAAAGTTGCATTTATCTTATCTATTCCAAGTGGTTTTTTGGTTCTTTTTCTGTAATCTTCATTTGCTTTTTTCTTAGCATTTTTATTAGTCCCAAACTCCCAAACAGAGAAACCTGATGGGATAAAGACGTTTCCTTCTTCTACCTCCACAATACCATCACATCCTTTTAATGAAATGGCATCCTTTGAAGGAATACGAATATGGATTGGTTTTACACTCGCAAGAATAAGTTTAGCTATCAATAAAGGTAATTCTTCCTGTGCTCTTCGAGAATCTTTATCAGCCCAGAGATTAATATCATGTGCGGTTATATGCCATCCTTCACTCATAGTTTATTCCCTTGTGATATTTTTTTCTTATGTAGCGGTGCTATTTCACTTAACGTTGGCGGGCATTTGAAGTCGCCGAAGGCGATTTGGGTGAGGGCTGAAAGCCCGAACCAGATACCCGCTTGTTAGTCGCAATTCGGAAACCTGCCCCTGTATTTTATTTTTACCCATCATGTTAATCCCAACTTTTGCTTGAATATTTCAATAAAGTTACTCTTCCTTCCTTCGTTATAAAATGGCAAACCAATCAATCTGTATTTTTCATTTTCTCCAAATAAAGTAGTTTTAATCTCAATCTTGTATTTATTTTCAATTTCTTTTAAGAAATCTTCTTTCCATTGATCTGTTTTAATTAGATGCTCTCCTTTCGGTTCTATGAATAGCTGATATTGTTCTATTTCACTGGGGTCTTCTTTCTTTAAAAACAGAACAAAATCCGGCTCCATAGCTCTACCGTCTGAGAACCTATAAATTTTAAATAGACTTGCGTTTCTTAATAAATACACTTCGCTATATTTCTGTCTCAATTCATTTATGACACCATCAATAAACTTAACAAAAGATTTTTCTTCATACGTTCCATAGTTCTCATCATATATATACCAATCTTTGTCGGCTAGGTTCAATTGTAGTTCTGTGTGTCTCGCATTACTCATAGGCACGCCGTATTCCTGATCTCCATAGTCTCCAACATTTATTTTGAGCTGTTTGTCTTTTACAACTTTCTTAATCTCTATTGGAACAAAAATTTCTGTCCCTTTATATTCAACATATTCGTCCAAAATTTCTTTTTCCAGTTGTAGCAACACATTTAAACATACTTTTAATTTATCATCAGGAGTTAAGTTCTCCAACTTCTCCCTTGAACTGGTAATATCAACATTTATTTTCTTCAAGGATTCAATAAATTCTTTTGAAGAATTCAAATCAGGGAAGTATTTTTTAAGGGCGCTGAATCTATAGAAATCAAGTTTTGCCATAGCTTTTCTTATGGTCGTGTCTCCAAAATCACCTAAACTAAATGTCCGGGTGGTTGTTTCAAAAGAATTCCTACTGGTGGTTTCTTCTTGTAAAATAACATCTTCTTTCATAAATCCTGTTGGGAGTTTACATTTATATGTTTTTTCGATTTTAATATCATCAATGGTTTTAATAC
>JAGGYQ010000045.1 GCA_021162425.1 Candidatus Aenigmatarchaeota archaeon | reverse complement strand
TCTCCTTCACTCCATTCTTCCTCGCAAACTCAATCATTTTCAGAACAACAGGAATATCATTCGTGTAAAAAGAAAATCCAAGTATATTCGGCTTCGTTTTTTTTATCATCCTTTTATATTCTTCCCACGTGGGATATTCCAATATCTCTATTTCAGGTATATTCTGTTTGATAAACCGAAGGCCAGGTGAAGCAGTTCTTGGCCATGAAAATCTAAAAAACCTTCTTCTCGAATTTTCGTAAAGATAGTCGTAATAAAAATTTTTTATATATGGTGTCGTGAACAGAATTTTCATAGAGATATATTTATTCATAAAGATAAAAATTATATTTATCTTAACCTGCTGAACAAAAGCCACATAGTCTCTAAATCTTTATTCAACGCCGCATTGATGGCATATGTTATTATACAGCCACATTTAGAGCAATCAACATTTCCCATAACGCACGGCTTTTTAATTCTTCCCATAGGGTCAAGCGATACTGTTACTTTTCTCTGAAGGCAGTTCTCGCCAACGACATTTTTGTAATTGTAAGATTTCATAAGTTCTATTATTTTTTTGCTAAGAAGTATGAAGTTTCCATATTCTTTCTTTAAATCAAGGATATGGTCGAGTATTTTGTCTCTTTTCTTTAATGGGATGAAAAGCTGGTCGTTACTATATATAGGTGTGTAGAAATCGAAGTTTATGCCTTTAACGTTCGTCTTTGACCATTCCTGAATCATTTCATCTATGGATTTATAGTTTATTTTGTTTAGAACGGTAGCGATGAATATTCTGTTGCTACTTGATGTTATGTTATCCTTGATTTTGTTGTATGTTCCCTTTCCGCGTATAGTTTCGTGATACTTTTTCGTACCGTCAACAGACACAAAAAACACACAATCTTTCCATTCAGGTAATTGTATTGTCCCATTTGTTATGATCCAATTGAATGGAAAAAGTTTTTTCCCCTTCTCTATCAAATCTTTACGCAGAAGCGGCTCACCACCAACCCATGAACAGCTGTAAAGATTATACTTTTTCTTAAGTTTTTTGATTTTGTTCAAGAATGCCTCTACGGGAAGTTCTTCTCGATAGCCGTCTTTAAGGAAATAGCAATGTTTGCATGAAAGGTTGCATCTATATGTTACATCAACAGATAATGATACAGGTAATTTTAACCTTCCTGTGAGAACCTTCATAATACCTGCAAATCCTAACAAAGCTTTTCTCATGTTTCTATTTTAAATTATTTTGATAAAAAAATAGCATGAAGAACGCGGGATTGCTTTTGAAATCTTTTCGAGTTCCTCAGGCATTGTTTTTTATTGTCTTGGTTTATAGTGGTTTTTTGTTGTCCCAACAGATAATGAATTTTTCATTTGTCTTAAAGATAGCGGTGATATTTCTCTCATGGCATTTTGTATGCGTGTTGAATGACATATATGATGAAGAGATAGACAGAGTGCAAAACAGAAAAACACCAATCACATTGGGATTAGATAAAAAATTTTATCTTAGGTTCGGTGTATTTATCGCTTTATCTTCTGTTTTGCTAAGCATTTACATTGGTCTGATATGTTTTCTTTTGAACATCATATTCATATTCCTTGGTTTCATGTATTCCTCACCTCCTATTAGAATAAGGAAATACCCACTAAGCACAAGTTTTATAGGACTCGGCGCGGTAATAGCCTTCCTGATGGGATACACCCCCACAGAGATAAACCCACTCATAATGAAGATGATATTCATACTCTTCGTTGTGACCACAATCGGGACAAATGTAAAGGACTTGAAAGACTATGAAGGTGATAAAAGAGCAGGAGTTAAAACCTTGTTCACAGTTTTCGGTAAAGAAAATGGCAAAAAAATCTCGTCATTGCTTCTGTTTTTTTCGCTTCTTTCTCCGACAATCCTACTGCCCTATCCTTTTTATACGGGATTATTCGTTCTTTTAGCGGCGTTATCTGTCATTATATTCCATAAAACAGAAGATTTCAGGCTGGTTATAATAATAGTTTTGTTTATACTCATATTATCTGCTTTTGGGGTTTTGAACAGTTTTTAAAATGGACATCAAATTAATTATATGTTTTCTAAATTATACGAGAAAATTATAAATTTGATAACATGGCTCGAGAAAGACAGGTTGAGCCTGTCTGGCATGTTCTTTTTGGTTTTGGCAATAGGTCTGATACGTGGATATATTGAAGCGGTTTGTTTTAACATGGATTACGCCAATATGATCGCGTTGATATCGAACGATATCATGGCTGCTTTTTCAGGTTTTTTCGGTGCATGCGTAGGTATTGCATTCTTCGCAAGGGAAAGAATAAAAAAAGTTGCCAATATATTCATTTTTGGTTTTTTTGTTTTTATTTTACCACCTAAAATGAATACACTTCTATTTGGTGGTTGCTTACACTATAGTTATAATTTTGCGTTTCTGCATAATGCAAATGGCATAACAATAATAGATTTGGTTTTCTTCCCTCTTTTTATTCTTAAAACAGGTTTATCCCCAGGTCTCGTTTTCGAGATGTGTGCTGCTTATCCAGCAATCTTCCTTTATGTGCTGATAAAATCAAGATCATGGAAGAGGTCGTTGATTCTGATTCCAGCCATGTATGCATTCACATACATACAGGCATTTGCACCAATATTCTACTTCACATTTTCCCAGTTTGAAATATTGCGAATGATAAAATTCCTCCCACCCGCATATTTATGGTATTTTCTTCTTTTCGTATTTTTCTCTTTAATAGGATTGCTGCTTAGCAAGAAATTTACTTCAATAATGATAAAAACAATAAACATTCGCTTCTTACTTTTCATAGCAATCCTTACATCTATTGGAACAGCAATACCACACATCGAATATTTACAATATTTAAATTCGATTGACCTTCTTGTTAAAATTTTCATCTCTACATTTCTGTGGTCTTCCTTCGCTATCCTTTTGAAATTTTGGGGAGGTAAAAAGCACAGGATAAGTTCGCTTATACTTGATGGAACAATAGACGGACGCAGTAACGATAAAAGGTTAGTTGAAGTAGCAATAATTTTTCAGGGTTTCGCTGCGCTGCTATCCATAATGAGGGCTTTGATTTTAAGTCAAATATTTCTATTCTATATCACGGCAACAACAGTTTTTATGACGTATCTTTTCATTCACTTGAAGGCGGTTATAACAAAACGAAAAGCGATGATATTTTTTTCAATTATGGCGTTTATTACTGGGCTTATGCCTAAGTTGTGTGCAAGTTGTGAAGATAGTGTTAAAAACATGTTAATACTTATTCTGTTCTCTATTTTATTTTTAATTACATGTTTCGTAGCGGATAAATTGACAAAACATTGAACAAAATTATTGGAAAATAAATCTTTTTAACATTCCATTTTTTGCTACAAGATGAATATCGCTCATAATTTTCCATGGCGGGAAACATGTTCTTCTAGCCCATTCCAACAGTTTCTCCATCTCCTTCGCCCGTATGTTCGGATGATTCCAGACGAGATGATATGTGTCGAATTTTGAGAGATCCTTCTCAAAAATCCCATACTTACTCTCGATCTCTTCCCATAGTTTCGTTCTCGGAAGTGGCGTGAGAATTGTTATCTGAAGTGAACCTATACGCATTTTCGAGAGCTTTTTTATATCCTCTTTTATGGATTTTTTTGTGTCGTTTTCAAACCCGAGAATGTACGTTCCATGAATATAGATGTTATTTTCTATGAGTTGATTCAATGTATCTAAAAGAATGGAAGAGTGGTATCCCTTGCGCACACTGTCAAGATTTTCTTGCCTGAAACTCTCCAAACCTATCAACGACATGAACATCCCCTTTTCCATAAACTCCTCAATCCTGTTATATAGATTTTCAATTCTCGTGCATACCCCCCAATTGAGCTTGTATTCACCCAACAAATCTATCACTTTTTCTGAATGCTTTCTGTCAGCAAAGAAATTGTCATCCATAAGGAAAACCGATTTCATACCCATTTTCTTGTATTTTCTTATGACTTCTTCCACACTTTCAAGGGGTATTCTTTCGATAATACCTTTTGTTGCTATCGGTGTCTGACAGAATGAACACTTGAATGGACATCCTCTGTTCGAAAAAAGAAAGGCATGAGAAATTTTGAAAGGTGTCTTGTAAATTCCAAAATTCGTAATCAAAGGCGGATGCTTCACCCGTTTTATTTCATACCCAAGCTCCTTCGCTATTTCACGCTCTGCATAACCAATAAAAATCTTATCAAAATACTCTTCTATCCCATAAGTTAACACACCATAATTCCCTCCCCATATCTCCTTAACCCCATTCTTCCTCGCAAACTCAATCATTTTCAGAACCTTTGGGATATCCCTCATATAAAACGATATTCCAAGTATATCAACCCCGTTTTTAACAATGTGTATGTATTCTTCCCATGTAGGATATTCCAATATCTCTATTTCAGGTATATTCTGTTTGATAAACCGAAGACCAAATGCTGGTGTGGGGAGTGAAAATCTTGGGAATTTTGATGTGACAGATATAGAAAAATAATCAGGAGTATTTCCAACAGGTGTGGTGAATACTATTTTCATAAATTCTTAATCGAATAAAAACTTATATGCTTATAAACCTCTTGTAGTTGTTTATGGCATTCGCATGAATTATATAGCGCGCGATTCTCGCTATGCCGAAAAAGTTGTCATATTTCGTGTATTTCCTTCTGAACTTTACAGTAGATCTGAGAAAATTGAAAGGTGGATATACCGTTTTAAATCCCCATTCCAACAGTTTCTCCATCTCCTTCGCCCGTATGTTCGGATGATTCCAGACGAGATGTTTCGTATCGTAGTGCGCCCAGTTGTGGTCGAATATCCCGTATTTTTCCTCAATTTCATACCATAACGGTGTTCGAGGA
>JAGGYQ010000049.1 GCA_021162425.1 Candidatus Aenigmatarchaeota archaeon | reverse complement strand
TCAACAATAATCAGCACGTTCTGTGGCACCACGTTTTGGGGAAAATTAGGAATTTTCAAAGAACAATTAAATGTTTACATGGGGTTATAAAAACCGATCCCTTAACAACTGTTAAAGAAAAGTCAAAACACTCTATAAACCGGTTCGCAATGCAATGACCATTATGACGCCACTTGAATCAAGAGGAAATAGACCGTTGCAAATGAGTTTCGACGAACATCTCAGGGCCCTGGTATTCTTTCATCTCCAAGAGCATACATCTGCACAACATCTGCTGCAAGTGCTTGAAGAAGATGAATTTGCCCGCAGTGAGATAGCGCCAAAAGGGGGTATCAAAAAGAGCAGCTTTTCAGAGGCCACCAATTCAAGAGGTCTTGAACAGTTCATGTTCATCTTTGAAGAGGTGCAAAAGCAGGCAGCGCATGTTCTGCCGAATTACCACCCCAAGCTTGGCAATCTTGTCGCCATTGATGGATCGTTTATCGATGCAACCCTCTCTCCATGCAGTGGGCCGATTGCCGGAAGGGGGCAAAGAAGGCCAAAGCTCATATCGGTTTCGACCTGAACCGGGGTATCCCCAGAAAGGTCTTTTTTACCAATGGTAACGGTGCTGAACGGCCCTTTGTGAACCAGATTCTTTCCCCCGGAGAAACGGGTATTATGGATCGCGGCTATCAATGTCACGAAAGGTTCGATCTGTGGCAGGAAGAAGAAAATCTCTTTATGTGCCGTATCAAGGCAAAAACCATAAAGACCGTTATCGAGTCCCATCCTGTTGCATCCGACAGCATTGTTTTTTATGATGCCACTGTTCTGCTCGGTACCCCAGAAGCCAACCAGACAGAGACACCTCTTCGGCTTGTCGGGTATGAAGTTGACAATGTGAAGTACTGGATTGCCACAAACCGGCACGACCTTTCTGCTGAACAGATAGCGGCAGCCTATAAGCTCAGGTGGGATATAGAAAACTTCTTCGCCTGGTGGAAGCGGCACCTGAAGGTATATCACCTGATTGCCAGGAGCAAGCATGGTCTTATGGTTCAAATCCTTGCAGGATTGATAACCTATCTGCTGCTTGCGATCTATTGTCACGAGCAGCACAAAGAAAAGGTTTCCATCAAAAGAGTACGACAGTTGCGAACACAAATACAGAATGAGCTGCGTAATTCAGCTTTCAGCACTGATTCCAATGCAGAAAGCTTACAAAATTTCAAAGAACAGAATGACTGGCACTTATACACAAAAACCTAACCGGAAATTACTGATAATGAGAGGAGTTTATGAGGAAATTTTTCTTGACAACAACAGTGTTTTTTAATTAGCTATTAAATTCCTTTCTTGGTATAAAAACAACTTCTCTAAAAAGGGAGAAACAGATTTTGAAGATCAAGGTAGGAAATATACCGGAAGAGGGACTCAAGCTTGAGTTTTCCAAAGATGGGAGCTGGTTCGACAAAGTATTGCCGGAGAAGGAAAGAATTGATTTTTCCCTTCATAGGGTTGATATTTGCCTTTCAGCAAAAAAAGTCGGCGAAACTGTGTCACTCGAGGTTAAGATAGAAACGGCAGTTGATCTGGAGTGCTGCAGATGTCTGGAAGGTTTCACCTTTCCAGTAAAAACCGAGTTTAAATATATTCTTATTCCTATTAAGGAAATATTTGAGGAAGAATTGGAATTGACCAGCGAAGATCTCTCATCCGGTTATTACGAAAATGATGTAATTGAATTGGGCCAGATTGTTTTTGAGCAAATATTGCTTCAGCTCCCGCTCAAACCGATTTGCAGTGATTCATGCAAGGGAATTTGTCCGCATTGTGGAGTTAATCTTAATGAAGAAAATTGTAAATGTCAGATGAGAGCGGTTGATTTCAGATTTGCCGTTTTGGAGAATTTCAAGGTTTTAAAACAGAAACAATAATTTTACAACTAATCATAAACTGATTTGAAAAGGGGATATTTCATGCCAAATCCAGTCAAGAGACATTCAAGAACAAGGAGAAACAAGAGAAGATCTCATGATTTTCTTACACAAACAACAACCTCTCTATGTCCCCAATGCAGCGAGCCGAAGTTGCCACATCGTGCATGTCCTCATTGTGGTACTTATAAAGGTCGGGAAGTTATCCCCATCGAAAAGATTTCTTGAGAGACATCAGCAGAACTTGAGAGGAAATCATGTATAAAGTAGGTCTTGTCTTCTCCGGACAGGGTGCACAATATGTCGGGATGGGTCGCGATTTACACAAGCATTTCCAGCCGGTAAAGGATGTTTTTGCCGAAGCCCGGGAAGTTCTCGCTTTTGATATTGCCTCACTCTGTTTTGATGGTCCTCAGGAAGCCCTCAATCTGACAGTAAATACTCAAACCACTATTTTAACTGTAGATATTGCAGCATATAAAGTATTCGAAGAAGAGATTGGAGTTAAGCCGATCGCGATGGCAGGACTTAGTCTCGGGGAATATAGTGCCCTGTATGCTGCAGAAGCTATTGGTCTTGCTGATGTCCTGGCGCTTGTATATGCGAGGGGAAAGTGTCATGAGGAGGCAATATCGACAGGCGCTGGTTGCATGACTGCGATTATCGGCCTGAGTAAAGGACAGGTGGAGAGGATATGCCATGATATCAGTCAGAATAGTTGTGTGGTTTCTGCGGCGATTTTTAATACTCCGGAGCAGATTGTAATCTCCGGTCACTCGACTGCCGTTGAAAAAGCGATGACAAGGGCAAAGGAAGAGGGAGCAAAGAGAGTGACCAAACTTTCAGTCAGCGTTCCCTGTCATTGCAGTCTGTTGGATAAAGTGGCTGATATGTTTGAAGCAAACCTGGATCAGGTCGAAATGAAAGATTGTGAAATTCCCGTTATTCCTAACTACAGTCCCGAGTTGTTTTATTCAAAGAATAATACCAGAGAGCTTTTGATAAAACAGATTAATTCTCCTGTCAGATGGCAGGAGACGATAGAGAAAATGGCAAAAATGGGGGTTGACACTATTGTTGAAATAGGTCCGAAGCGAATACTCTCCGGCCTTGTAAGAAGAATAGATAATAATATACAGGTGTTGAATGTTGAAGACACCAGTTCCCTTGGGAAAACCATGGAATTTTTTAACGGGCGATAGGTCTTAAATGAAACTGGAGGATAAGATAGCGCTGGTAACCGGGGGATCGAGGGGGATCGGTCGGGCGATAGCGATAAAACTGGCAGAGAGTGGGGCTTACGTCTATATTAACTATGTCTGGAATGAGGAAGCTGCAACTGAGACGCTCAGGGTCATCAGAAATGGAGGCGGAGATGGTGAACTCTCCTGCTTCGATATTTCGGATTTTAAGAAAACTCAGGAAACTATAAGTGATATTGTGAAGAAAAAGAGGAGGGTTGATATTCTTGTAAACAATGCGGCAGTCTCCACTGAGGGTTTGCTCGTACGTGTGAAAAAAAAAGATTGGAATAG
>JAGGYQ010000052.1 GCA_021162425.1 Candidatus Aenigmatarchaeota archaeon | reverse complement strand
TATTATTGAAATATTCTCAAAATTTTAAAAAATTTTTTAAAAAAGTTTTAAAAAGAAACTTCCGATAATTTTAATTATGGCAAACGTCCTTCTCACTACCGTGTACTCGATGGATTCCATAGTTCTCGCTATAACGAGACTTTCTATAGAAAAGGTTTTCCTCCTCGTGGATAAACAACCTGACGAACAACAGAAGGAGACCGTGAAGAAGATAAGGGAGTCCTTTGGCAAAGTTCTGGAGATTTCGGAGCGCAAGGTCGAGGTTTACGACATAGTTTCTGTCGCTCACTCCGTGGTCGAATTGATAGACTCTATCCCGGGGGGAGATGAAATATACATAAACATAACACCTGCCAGGAAGACACAGGCCCTCGGCCTTCTTTTTGGTGCGTATAGACGAAGCATGAGAATCAAGCGAATTGTGTATATGATAGGGGAAACTAGGAGACTCATAGACCTTCCCGTATTATCCTTCGATGTTAGTAAAACTCAGTTGAAGATACTCGAGAATATCGAAAACTATAGAAGTCTAATGAAACTCGCGGATGATTTAGGAATGAGCAGAGCAATGCTTTACAGAAACATAAAAACTTTGAAAGATATGGGTTTGATTACCGAAACGGAAAATGGATTCCGATTGACAGATGCTGGAAAGATAGCGAGAATGTGACGAGATCTCTAATGGCCACTTAATTAAGTGGGGCACATACTAGTTCATCAACCGTTCTATCTTGATTACTATCCTTGGGCTTACACGGATTCAAATATGGTTTGCATTCTCTACGGAGCAATCCTTCAAGTTTTCTTATACATTCTCTAGGTGTTTCTGAGTCAAACAATATGAGCACTACCCCGTATTTATCTAAAACCTCTTTTGCAATTTTATGTAACGGAATTGTATCATTCACTTTCTTCTCTCTGTATTTAGTAATTAATTGGTTCATCCATGCATCCTCTCTGATATCAAAATGCGAAGGAATTCTCTCGATAAAACTTCTACTTTCACATCTACCCACATAAGCAATTCTTCCATCCTTCTTTGAAAGATCATAGAAGATATACACACCATGACCAGGACATATAGGTTTCCCATTTTCCAAGAAAATCAAATCCTTTATACTCAAATCACTCAATTTCTTGGGTTTAATCGAGTTCAATTTTTCTACGAGGTCTTTAACTTTAAGTTTCTTGATTTCAGAAAAATACAGATACGCCTTCATATTTCATAGTTCGCAATAGTTAAATAAATATATAATATATCACATTATGATATAAATTCAACACATTTAATAACTGAGAGATAACAGAGAATGTGGACCATACAACAGTGATAATATGAAACTTTACTCTCATTCGAGAATAAAAACCTTCGAGACATGTCCTTTAATGTACAAATTCGAATACGTGGATAAACTCCAAATAGAAGAATTTGAAAGCATAGAGGCTTTTCTGGGTTCCAGAGTACACGAAGCCATGAGAAAGCTTTACCAGGATGTAAAATTTGCCAAGATCCCGATACTTGAAGAGATCCTAAACTACTACAACATCCAATGGGAGAAAAACTGGCATGATAACATATAATAATATTGTGAGAAAGGAGTACACAGCGGAAAACTACCGTAGAATGGAAGAAAAGTACATTTTTTCAATGTATTACAAGAGACATTATTCCTTTGATGAAGATATTGTTATAGGATTGGAAAAGAGAGTTCTCATAAATTTGAATCCAGAAGGGACACGCGTATTACATGGTTATATAGACAGGTTAATGAAAGTAGGTGATGGTATCTACGAAGTTCACGATTACAAGACATCAATGTATCTTCCACCGAAAGAGCAATTTGAACAGGATAGACAACTTGCTCTTTATTCAATAGCAGTAAAACAGATGTTTCCAGATGCTAAGAAAGTTTATCTCGTCTGGCATTACATGGCGTTCGACCATGAAATAAGGCTGACGAGGAGTGAAGAGGAACTTTCAAAACTGAAGGAAGAGGTGGATAGGATAATACAAGAAATAGAACTCGCTGAGAAGATGAACGCATTTCCCCCGAAAGAATCGGCTCTGTGCAATTGGTGTGTCTATGCGAAATATTGTCCTTTGTTTGCACATATTTACAAGACCAGAGAAATGACAGAAAACGAATATTTGAAAGAACCCGGGGTTAAGCTTGTGAATAGATATGCAGAACTCGTTCAGAAAAGAAAAGAGATTGATGAAGAGATTGAAAAAATAAAAGAAGCGTTGTTCGAGTATGCGAAGAAAGAAAATCTCGAAGTGATTGTGGGTTCGGATGTAAAAGCTAGGTTGAAAATCCGTGACAGCATAAAGTTTCCTCCAATGAATTCGGAAGAACGCAGACAGCTCGAAGATATTCTTAAGAAATCCGGAAAATGGGAAGATATATCGACACTGGATACGTACCTTCTTTCAAAATTAATAAAGGAGGGGAAACTCGATCCAGATTTAGCGAAGAAAATCCAAAAATTCCAAAAAACCGAACAAGTGAAGCAAATTTTCCTGAGCAAGTTGGAAAAGGTTAGTGATTGACGAACAATGAAAATTTTCTTTGATTTTATGTGTCAACTACCACCCACTGAAGTGGGTGGCATGAAGTAATCGAGTGTGAGCTGGTCCTTGGGTTTAACGCCTTGTTCTCGAACGTAATTGGTCATTGCGTTAAAGTCGACATCCCCAACTGAATCGAAATAGTAGGCAGGTGACCAGAGATGTCCTCCCCAGAAGAACCTTTGCCTCAACCAGGGGAAAGCCTGGAGCAGCTCCCTGGATGATATGCCCTTGAGAAGCTGCATCGCCCGGCCTATGGAAAGGTTGATTCCCAGCTCGATAACGAGGTGGACATGGTCGAGGTCGAAACCGATTTCGATTATTTTTGCTCCTTGTTCGGATAAAATTTCTTCGAACATTCTGGCGCAGAATGTTTTTATCCTCTCGTACCCAAATATTTTATGACGGTATTTGGGTATGAGGGCAATGTGGAATCTCGCTCTGCCTACGGCAGAGCTGTAGCTGACGAAATTTGTCCTCATGCTCTTTCACCTCCAAGATATTTGTTACTTTATTATTGGGATTCTGCGCTCAAGAAGCAGACCACCGGCTAAAGCCGGTGGAATTCTTTATTTAAACAAAATTTAATAAAAAGTTACAGAAAATTGCAGGTGCTACCCGAAGATTGCAAATGGT
>JAGGYQ010000015.1 GCA_021162425.1 Candidatus Aenigmatarchaeota archaeon | reverse complement strand
ATATTAATATTGGATTTTGATATTAGTATTTGGATGTTTTGAGTTCACTTTTAAACCATTTTTCCCATTCCTCGTAAACTCTCTTTGCTTCAGCCGCACCAATTTCGTTTCTTAATTTTTCTATAATTAAATGGAATTCAGAGTTTGATTTTACAACCCAGTCTGATTCAAGTATTTCAGGTCTGTTGAGCTTTTCTGAAATTTTTACCATGTATTCTTTTATTCTTGCCCGCAATTGTATATTCTCCCACACAGCTTCCCAGTTGCCTGACCATTCCTTGACATATGAAGCGATTCTGTTTATAACTTCTGACTCGCCGTTGACAAGTGTGTCAGTTGGTTTCAGTGTGTCTTCTTTTCCTGAATATTCCATGAGGTTTACAAATCCACCCTCTTTTACAGGGTTGGTCTCCCAGTGCTTGCGAACTTCCGTTATCTCTGTAACTCTTCTATATCTGTGTAAACCATCAGCTGAACGCAGAAGTTTCGCTATCGGTATGATATCGGTTGCCTTGAAGCTTGTGGGCGGAACGCCGAGGTCATTCACAACCCTGTCGTAAACCCCGTATGCAGATTCGCCGTGTATCGTTCCCGCCACCACGTTCGACAACGCTCCTATCCTCATCGCTTCATATAATGCTTTTGCCTCAACGCTTCGCACCTCACCAACCACAAGAGCGGAATCACCAAGACGTAAGGCAGTTCGCAACGCCTCGTCTGCTGGCATTTCAGATTCAACTCTTGTTATTACAGAGCGTGCCTTCAGCGATTCTATGTTGTAGCCTAAATTTCTTAATTGGTCAACAGGTAATTCGAGTGTGTCTTCAATTGTTACAATTCTGATTTTCGGCAAAAGCTCAAGCATTAGTGAGCTTAACAGAGATGTTTTGCCGGCGCCTCTGCCACCTGCCACAAGAATCGAGACTGCTCCGTCTACGAGAAACGAAAGCAGTCCTGCAGCCAACGGGTTGAGCATCTTTGTTTTTATGAACAGAGGAAGTGTCCAAGGCTTATCTCTGTGTCTCCTTATGGCGAAGCCAAACCCATGAGGCGAGAGATTTCTTGTTATTACAGCAAATCTTGCCTTGCCACCGGGAACCTGTATATCTGTATCAAGAACAGGATTCGCCTCGTCAAGCGGTCTCCCTGACTGGATTCTCAGGCGGGTTGCCCATGATTCAGCATCTTCTCTTGTGGGAATAAGGTTGGTCTTGCATTCTTCATAATCCTGATGGAAAACCAAGACGGGTTGGCTCTCTATGGGAGAGTTTATGTATATATCTTGTATTTTATCATCAGCCAGAAGGATTTCAAGCACACCTAATCCGGCTGTGTATCTCGTTAATATGTTTGCCAGCTCATCGAGGTCTTTTGAAGAAAGATAAACACCCATTTTATCAGCGACCTCGCGTATCATATCTTTCCCTATATTATAGAACATTTCTCTGATTTTTTCTGAGCGCACAAATTCCGCTGTTTTCGGACGATTTGTTGCCATGTATCTTCTGGCAGCATCGAGGACAGCATATTTTTCTTCTGGGAGGTTGAATTCAGGTGGTATGACATGATAGAAATAATGTGATGTGTGTGGAATTCTGTATATTTCAACCTGTATGTTCCCCGGTATTTTATACCTGTCAATACATTTCCCCCCTTCTGGAGGCATCATCATATATCTTGTGAGCATGAAGTTCGGCCTGACGCTTGGCGTAAAAATCTGCCTGTAAAGGTCTCTTGAACCTATATGATAGCCCGAAAGATGCGGTTTTGCGAATTGGATGATCTTTGTTGCCTCAAGCTTTGCCTTTAAAACATCAATTATGTTCTCTTTGTAGTGTTTATAGCATGCAGAGCATCTGTCTTTTTTGTTGATTTTGACGAGCAAATCTCTGCCCTCTCTCACAAGCTCGACATACGCCCCAATTGGATCACGCCTGAGCAGGTTTATTGCGATGTATTGCATCCTCTGTGGGAAATCAGGATAACACCGACCGCATATTTCGGGTTTTAACTTTTCATATGATATGAGTCTTTCTCTGACAATATCTTCAATAATTCTGGCTATCTCTCTCAGCATCTCTATTTGCTCACCAGAATACTCGTATTCCCTTTCCTTTGAAAGAACGACAGACCTTGCCCCTTTCACGGTGAGAAGTTTGTCTATGACCATTGCCATGCATGTGTCGTAGTCTTCGATAGACGCCCCGTAAACGCATCCTAGACAGTTTATCTTAATTCTTTTTGAGTCTTCATCATACGTATAATTACAAACAGCGATGGTCACCACCCTAAATAATATTTGTAATCTATTAATTAAATGTTGCCATGAGTCAAAATAGAATGTGATTTATTGTGTATAAACTTTTTTTAACCCAACACACCTGAGTCTCACGAAGAGAATAAAATAATAATTTCTAATCCAGTTCTTTTATGAATTCGTAGAACCATTTCTGAGAATGTATCTTTATAAATCGCTGCATAAAGGCAATGTTTCCCAAAGGTTTTGAGCACTGCCGAGTTTCGTTTGTTACTCGTCACTCAAATCCGTGAATATTTTAAGTCACATAGATGAATTAATAATAAGGTGAACCGATGAACTTCATAGACCTCGAATACGTTCCGGGAAAGGATGATGTTATAGCAGAATATTACGTGGAGCCAAACAGAATTTCTTTCGAGAAGGCGTGCAACCACATAGCAGGCGAGAGTTCGATAGGGACATGGACTTCTCTGACAACAATGAAAGAACGTATTTTGCGAGACCTGAAACCGAGTGTCTACTACATCAACAAAAAAGAGAGAATAATGAGAATCGCCTATCCACTTGAGCTGTTCGAGCTTGGAAACATCCCGCAAATTATGAGTTCTGTAGGAGGGAATGTTTTTGGGATGAAAGTTATTCGAAATCTCCGCCTGCTCGATATCCATTTCCCGGCAATGTATATCAAATCTTTTAAAGGACCTGTTCATGGTATTTCCGGTGTCCGCAAGATAACAGGTGTCAGGAAACGCCCGCTTTTGGGGACGATTGTGAAGCCGAAGCTCGGTCTCGACGAAAAAGAACATGCTAAATCCGCTTATGACTCTTGGACAGGTGGGCTTGACCTTGTCAAAGATGATGAAAACCTGACAAACATGAAATTCAACAGATTCGAGAAAAGGGTGGCAGAAACATTGAAGATGAGAGACAAAGCAGAGAGGGAAACGGGCGAGCGCAAATTCTACATGCCGAACATAACTGCCGAAGCAAATGAAATGATAAGAAGGGCAGAGATAGTCAAGGGCTATGGCGGTGAATACGTGATGGTCGATATAGTCTCAGTCGGTTGGTCTGCACTGCAGACAGTTCGCGAATTCAACGAAAATATGCGTTTTGTAATTCATGCGCATCGTGCGGGTCACGCCGCATTCACAAAAAACCTGAAACACGGAATCTCAATGTTAGTGGTAGCGAAACTCGCAAGGCTCATCGGCGTTGACCAGATTCACATAGGAACTGCAGACGTTGGCAAAATGGAAGGCTCGCGAGAAGAAATAACAGAGATAGAAGATGAGATTGAAGAGTCGCTTATTTTGGAAAAAGGTCATGTCCTTGAACAGAAATGGCACCACATAAAGCCTGTCTTTGCCGTGGCTTCTGGCGGTTTGCATCCAGGCAGCATACCGAGACTCGTCAAGCGGATGGGATGTAATGTCATAATTCAGGCAGGTGGTGGAGTTCACGGGCATCCGAAAGGTTCGTTAGCAGGTGCAAAAGCGATGAGACAAGCTCTGGAAGCGGTTATGGAAGGGGTCTCACTTAAAGAATACGCCAAACGACACGAGGAACTGCGAGAGGCACTCAACAAATGGAAATGAAAAATTGTTCACAAAAGCTTTAAAAAACATATTGCGAATTTTTAATATAACATGGATGAAGAAGATAGACATAAACTCAAACTCTGGGGTTTTATCTCCGTTATAGTAATTCTTGTTATTTTGCTAACTTACATTCTGATAAATCAAGCCATATAAATCAGCAATGATAAAATTTTATTATGCTCTTGAAAGCTAGGTTTTTGAAAATAGAAGCAGAAAAGCCCATAGTTATCCTTAACAGAGATGATGCCGAAGACCTCGGTATCAGGGCACTTGAACGTGTTGAATTGAGATTCAGGGGAAAAAAGGCAATTGCTATAACAAATCTTGCTGAAAAAATTATAAGAAAAGGCGAAATCGGTCTTTACATGGAAATAACAAAACATCTTGATGTTATCCCGGGTGATAAAATATCTGTCACCATAGCAAACTCCCCCAAATCACTCGAATTCATAAGAAAAAAATTAAATGGTCAGACGTTGCAAAGGAATGAGATACGCTCTATAATCGAGGACACAATTAATCACAATCTCTCTGATATAGAACTTACAGCATTTGTTACATCTTTGTATACATATGGAATGAGCATGGAGGAGATTGCTGCCCTGTCAATTTCTATGGCTGAAACAGGCAAAATTTTGAAGTTAAAGAAAAAACCGGTATATGATAAGCATTCAATAGGTGGTTGTCCCGGGGACAAAACATCTATTTTGGCTGTTCCCATAGTGGCTGCCGCGGGCCTGACCATACCAAAGACATCTTCGCGGGCTATAACCTCTCCAGCAGGGACAGCAGATAGGTTTGAATGCCTCGCACCTGTTAATCTTGACCTCGAAGAGGTGGAAAGGGTTGTGGAAAAAACGAACGCCTGCCTTGTGTGGGGAGGGTCGGTTGACCTCGCTCCCGCAGATGATATATTCATAAAAATCGAATACCCACTTTCGATAGACCCGTTTCTTCTCCCGTCTGTTATGTCCAAGAAAAAGGCGGTAAATGCGAAGTACGTTGTGATAGATATGCCGACAGGCAGAGAAACGAAGGTAAGGACGGCAGAAGAATTTGAAATTCTTGCAAACAAGTTCATACAACTTGGGAGGAAACTCGGCATGAGAGTTGAGTGTGTGTCAACATTTGCCGAGCAGCCAATAGGTTTTGCAGTTGGTCCTGCCCTTGAGGCAAGAGAAGCACTTCAGACATTAAAAAGCGGAAGGGGACCAAGCGACCTCGTAGACAAGGCAACCACGCTTGCAGGTGTGCTCCTTGAGTTTGCAGGTGCCAAAAATGGTAAAAAGGCAGCTTTGGATATATTGAAATCAGGCAAGGCATACAAAAAACTCAAGGAAATCATAGAAGCGCAGGGAGGAAATCCTGATATAAGAAATGATGATATTTTAGTTGGAAGAAAGATTGCAGAGGTGAAATCCAACCGCTCTGGTCATGTTCTCTGGATAAGCAACAAGGCAGTCGACATAATAGCGAGAGAGGCCGGAGCCCCAAAAGACAAAGGCGCAGGTGTTTATTTCAAAAAGAAGCTTGGTGACAAAGTCAAGAAAGGTGAAACCCTGTTTGTGATATACGCGGAAAAATACTCTAAGTTCAAAAATGCAGTAAACCTTGCAAACAAAATCGATGTTATGGGCATAGGGCAGAAAATGAGGATGAAGTTGGAGGAATTTCCTGGAAGAAAAGATGAAGAAGAGAGATACTTCATATTGGAGAGGTAAAATTATACAAATATACTATTATAAATGTATTAATTTTGGAAAGGAAAAACAGACGCCCGAAAAAACGGTTAAGGTTCATTTTAAGCTTTGAGAGCGGATAACACCTATTTTTATAGTATAAAAGT
>JAGGYQ010000051.1 GCA_021162425.1 Candidatus Aenigmatarchaeota archaeon | reverse complement strand
TGTTTTGGACAAAGAGGTTATGTCTTTCAGGGTCCGGATCATACGCACTGTGCTGGGTGTAATCTACTATTGCTGGATGCTCCGATATAAGCCAACCAACTTCAAAACATGAATCTCGCTTTAATACACCATTTAGCGGATAAGAATTTCCGTTCCTTTCTATTTTGTCAATTCTTGCCTCATAGGCAATTAAATATCCACCCACATCACACAAGGCACATTTTTCGATAAGTTCTTTGGTAGCTTGTGGATAGTTTTCCGGTTTTAGAATTATCTGCTGTTGATTCCCCCTTTGGATAGGTTGAATAGAAGCATTACTTTGTATCCAAATTCTTAATGGCTCCTTGCCTCTATCAGGCACCAATCCCTTACATCTATCATGCAAAGGAACACCATTTTGCTGGCATAATTTTACGAAGTTTTCTAAGATATGCCTCCTTATAATTTCACCACTTATCCCATCGTATTCCTTATCACCGACTGTTATTCTTCTCGGTTCCATCACATTTGTTCCACCTGCTCCTTCATTGTTTGCTGCGTGAAAAGCCAACTCTATTCTAAAAGACATCGCCAAGCTTCTCCACATATTTTGATTCGTTCCACTCATTTTACTCACCTCCTCCAAATCTCATTCTGCTTAAAACATCCATCAAAAATATAGATTTCCATGCCCTAAATTTCTTCTCGTCTGCAAGGCTTTCACCTAATTCTTTTAAGATGGATGCCAACTCCCTCGCGCGATTCATAGCATTTCTTATGTTTGGTTGCCCTTCTTTCTGTAACTCTCGATAATAACCACGAGAGATTATGTGTTCCACATAACCGATAAGCTGGGAAAAATCGGTAGCATTCTCCAAGCGGGTAAACTGATTCATCCACCCTTTTTCGTCTAATTCCAGAGCTTTAGCAAGCGCTTGGCTCACTTCTTGCGGAACATCAGGCAGTTCTAAGCCCATCATTTCCTTCACCTCCTTAATATCTTTTGGACTTTTAAATAAATTTAGAGCAGGATAGATATTTTGCTGTGAAGCCAATATTCTTGATTTGAGTCTTTCAATCATACATAAGGAATCCACATCTAAATTTACTGCGAAGTTAGCCAATTGACGGGCTAACTCTTGATTTTGAGTATCCGTATCCTGACGAGCAGTATTTTCGAGGAATAACTTTATTTGTCTAAGGACTCTCAATCTTTCTTCATCATTTTCTTCAACAGCTTTCCACCATAAACTGCATAATCTTTCAAATCCTAAGTATCCACTCTCAGAGGATATCGGTAAACCTTGAGGACCTTTGACTTCTTTTGTATAGGCAAAATCAGTAACAGGTATCTTCTTTGAAGTTAAATCCAGCAAAATTGATATTGCTGCTAATACTGAAGCAACAAATCCGCCGGCAGAATGTTGGTAAAACCTTTCATAGTCCAAAAATCCGCTAAGTACCACATGAGATGAAAATATCGGTAGAATATATATTTCTTCTCTTTGCCTTTTTGTTCGTGATATTACACTTGCTGCGAATCCTCTTCCTAATGTAGCTGCTGCTACTTCTTGAAAAGGAGCAAAGAATTTCTTTTCTCTTACTCCTGTAGAGCGGGGAGCTAAAATTCTGTAATCTTTTAGTGGATCGTACCCCCTTGTACCGATTTGTAAGGCGGCATCATATTCAGCTTTCAATTCGACTTTTCTACCTCTTTTATTTATTTCAGCAAAGTATTCGTGCAATTCTTTCCAAGCAAATCTTCCACTTCTTTGAAACAATCCCTTTTCTCTTTGTGTAGGTCTTATCCTCTCTACAACCCACTCGATTTGTTCTTCATCTCGTCTAACATCAATCCCCTTCACCTCCCAGTAGGCTCCTTTATCTTCTATCTCTGCAGAAGCTGTTCCAAAAAATAAATGTGCAACTCCTATTAGTCTAGCAGCATCGTAAAATGGCAAACCTGTTTTGTAAACTTTGTATGTGTTCTCCTTCAGATGAATTTTAGGAATCATCATCTCACCTCTCAGGAAGTTCAATTACCTCATCTCCTGCATCCTCCCAATCAGCAAATTTTACAACCCTATTTGTCATGACATATAAAAAATAAAAATCATCTGAGAGACTTGGCGGCTCATCTATCAGTGAGCCTTTGTTAGTCGCATCAATTGTATTTTGAATAATCCTTTTTGCTTCAATTTCATTCAACTCTGGGAAAGTCTTTAACAACAAATCTGAAAGAAACTCTACGACCTTATCATCTGCCAGTTGAAAGTCATTCTCTTTGACAGCACCTGTAACTTCCAGTGAATGATGTTTTGCTACTGCTAAAGCAATTATGTCAAGAAATCTGAACTCTCCAAAAATATTTCTCAAGAGTGTTTTTAAGAACGGATAAGCATATGGCGCATGGAATGGAACTTTATGTTTATTAGCGCTCCGAGCTATGTAGGGTCGTCCTTTATTCCAACCCACGGCTTCTTGCCATTTTTTTCTGAGTTTTCCAATGTCATGGAAAAATACAGCTATCTTAATGGCTAATATTATTGCATCCACCGTTTCCTTTATTTGTTCTTCTTTTAGTTTTTGAGCAGAAAATACATTCTTAGCCCAATCTGTTAGAAACAATTTATAAATTTCTAACATCCTATTAGCTCTATCTAAAGCACCTACTGCATGCTCTTCCCATGTTTGTTCTCTACCCACCCCAAATTTCTCAGCTTTTTCGCCTTCTCCTATTTTTTCAAAACTCGTAACTTCTCCATCTCCTTCAAAAGTCAGACCCAAATCTGGATAATATCCTGCTTCATTTTTCAAAATAAAATATGTTCTGCTGGGTAGAATTTCACTATGAGAGTGAATTTCCTCTAATTTCCATTTTTTGCTCTCCTCCGAGATAATGTTCTCCTGTTCCAGAGAATACACGTTTAACTTCTTTTCTTTTACTTTTGATACAAAAATCCAGTAGGGAACTCTAACAGTAAGAGGGTAATAACCTTCATTAATCTTATTTTCCGCGGACTCCTTCGACTCTATAACCGCAACTTGTACATTTAGATTTTCTCTAAGGACTCGCTCAATCTCATTCGGGTCTCTTACACGGAATGTCCGTTCAAATATGCCAATAGCTTCGCTTATAGTTAGTGGCATTTTTACCCACCTTTTAATTCGTCTTTATATTGTTCGATGATCTCTCCTAGTTCTTTATCTTTAAGCTGATCCTTGAAGTAGATTATATCTGAGCCATTTATAAACGCAGAATATACATCGTCTAAAGAGAGATTAAGAAGTTCTTTTTCTGTATTCCAATCTAATGAGATATTTGTTTTTGCTTTCTCCAGAAGAACTACCCACGTTAATTCGGAAAGTGTAATCCGTTCTTTATTTTTGATAAATGCGTCATTCTTATTAGTTCCACTCCCACCTTTTCTCAAGCGGATGTAATCGAAATATGGAGCATACCATCTACCATTCTCAACCTTGGGTTTCACAACTATAACCTCACCCTTAACTTTACCTGAATTTTCTTTAAATCTTACACACCTTCCTGCACGCTGGATGAGCGAATCCATCGGTGCAAGTTCAGTTATTACCAGTGGCGCTGATATGTTAAGTCCAGCTTCAGCTACTTGAGTGGTAACAAGTATGCCTTCAAAATCCGAATCTCTCCCGAACTTCAAATGAATTTCTTCCTCTATTCTCTTTCTGTGCTTTTTCGTAAATCTCGAATGAGCAAGCAAAATTTTGTTCTTCAAACTACTATCTTCTTTTAGCTTTTTATAAAGACTTATTGCTCTCTCTACAGTATTAACAAAGACAATAGCTTTTCCATAGTTATCCAGATGCCCTTTGACAAATCCCACCAATCCTTCAACATCCAATTCCACATCATGCAACTTTAGGCTAACTTCTCTCCAGCTATCTCTATCTCTTATATCTTTTTCCGATGCCCCAATTTTTACCAGTCCACATTTAGTTTCGAGAAAATTTATCACAGAATTGGGAAGTGTAGCGGTCATAACCGTTGTTGGTAAATTCCATCTGTTTCGTAATTTTAGAACAGCAAACAATAGCTGTAGTCCGTTTTTGGGATTTAGCAGATGTATTTCATCAAAAACAGTATAATTTGCTAAAGCAGCTCCAGCTGCTGCATGACTCGTTGCGGAGCTCCAGGAGAGTTGTGCTCCTGCAAATGCTGTAAAATATTGATCCACAGTTGTAATTATTGCTCTTTCCGTGAACCATTTGCTTTCTGGTTCGTCACCATGATGAATAATAGCTTTTATATTAAAATTCTCAAATTCTTCTTGGACACCTTTTGCAAGCGCTCTTATTGGAAGAGAATATACGATTCTACTTCTCAATTTATTATTACCACCATTTGATAGAGTCTCGACAAAAGGTAAAATAGCTGCAATGGTTTTCCCTAATCCCGTTGGAGCTATAACAACAGTAGATTTTCCTTCCATAAGGTTATCTTTTGTATTTTTTTGAAATTCTCTCAATTCAATCATTTTATCCACCTTTTATTACTCGCCGTTTCGCCTAACTCCAATTTCCCGCAATTCTTTTCGGAAAACTTCATAGGTCTGACTAGCATGCGAAATATCTAAATTCTTCTTTTCCATACTAAGATCATGCAAGAAAATATAAAAAACTTAGTAACTACGGACTTGTTGGCAGCTTATCGAAGAACTAAAGTTTGGAAATATTCTTACAGAATAGGAAAAAAGTATAGATATCGTAATCAAATTTCTAAAATCTGAAAAAATACTCAGAGAATTCTTACTTTCTACTCAAATAAGAGCAGATCAACCATACGTAGCGTTTACTTTGCCTTGAAATTCTTCTATGAGAATGTGCTGAATGAAAAATTTGATGACAAATTACCTTGGCAAATCAAAACAAAAGTTGCCTGTTGTTCTTAACAAAAAAGAAATTCAAAAGCTTTTCGAAGTCGTACATAAAACACAAAGTTGTTCTGGCATTGCTTTACTATGCTGGTTTGCGTTTAATTGATGCGAGAAATTTAAGATGGCATGATGTTGATTTTTGAAAATCATTAAACAAAGTCAGATTAGATTGATCAAATAATTTTACAGAATCAGATGCAACAAAACCTTATTAATTTGAGTTGATATAAACCATGGACATTCTAAAACCTTACGGTGAATTAGACGTTTTGAATCTTTATAGTAAAATAGCGCCCCACTTAATTGATTTTTTGAGAAACAAGGAATTAGCAAGTAAGACTTGGGTGCCAAAAGCTAAAGTACCATTTTTTATCAACAGAGCAGGTAAACTTGGAGAGTTGTGGGTAGAGGATTTCAAACACGTTGACGATGAGTTTTTAAGAATTAGAGCAAAACACCACCTGTCAGATGTGAAAGACAGGCTAAATGATAGACAGGTTTTAATTTGGCGTTATTTCGTTCCAAGGAAATACTCTGAGTTTTTCTATGCAACTAACGGAGAAAAAGAAGGGAAACAAATTGAAAGGGTGTTTATAGATATCGATAGAACGAATTTATCCGCAATAAAGTCATTGGAAGTGACGAGACTTTTGGTAGAGTTAATTGAAAAGCAAAGAGAGGACGATAAATACTTTAATGATTTGATAAAATCTACGGCAGTCTATTGGACTGGCTCAAGCTTTCATGTTTACTGTTTTCTGACTAAACCTCAACCTCCAGAGTTTTATGAGGAGAAAATTCAGTATCATTCGAAGGGTGTGTTGTTTGAATCTTGGATTGATGTGTGGGTTAGGAAGATCAAGCAAAAGGTTAGATTTAAGGTAACAGGAGGGCATGAAAAGAAAAAAGACTACATTGTAATTGATCCATCACAAACTCCAAGTG
>JAGGYQ010000017.1 GCA_021162425.1 Candidatus Aenigmatarchaeota archaeon | reverse complement strand
TTGTTCCTCCCTCGAAAGAAGGAGATATTCCTATTGTAGAATCTGAAAACGAAGAGGCTATACCTTTTTAATATGAAAGTGAAACCCCAAAAAACTTATGAAATCAAGTTTTATGTGAAAAGGTCTGGCACCGTTGAAGAGGCAAAACAAGAGATATTAGATGAAATGTTTAAGCGTGGAATAAGAGATTTCGAAGTTAAAGAGGTTAAGGAGCCAAGAAGCTTGAAACAAAATAATTCTATTCATTTATTTTGTGAGCAACTGGCTGATGAGCTGAATAGGAAAGGAATAACAGCCCAACAAATGTTCAAAAAGCCCGTAGAAGAGTTTTGGACACCAGTTATTGTGAAAGAAATGTGGCACAAAATTCAGAAATCGATGTTTGGTAAAAAGAGTACAACACAATTATTTAGAAGGGGAGAAATAAATAAGATCTGGGAAGTATTTAACAAAATGGTGTCCGAGCGAACAGACGGAGAAGCAGTTTGCCCGCCATTTCCAAATTATGAAGGTAAAAATCAAAAAACCACTATATAGAACAAGAGACGGAATAATTGTTGGCATATATGACAAGAGAGTGAAAAATGCTATTATTAAAAGAGAACCATTAACTATTAGTTGTGGGGGAATAAAACAGACTTTTGATCCCAACTGGATAGCAAAGAATTGTCCTGTAATAAAAAAGACATTCTTAATACCAGAAAAGCCAATGAGATTATATAAAGTGCTCATACGATTTCCAAATAATGAAATCGAAAAGTTAGCCCAAATGGGGATTTTCGGATAGCCCATTAGGGATTAAAGGTCGTTAGTAATAAAAAAAAGAAGAAATAATCATGATTAAAAATCAAGACGAAACAGAAATTCTTTCCAATGAGGAAGAAAATGAGGAAGAAGAAGGACAGGAAGAAGAAAATGATAGCGAATAGTTTCAATAATTAGAGGTGAAAGTAATCTTGAAAAAACATTAAAAGAGGAAAGGAATATTGAGATTGAGTTGGGAGAGAGGGCACACATTCTCTCCCACCAATCTCACTTTGGTTGAACAGATAGGGTTTTAGCAAAGGCTCTTACAATAAATATTGTAAAATAATATGTTTGGAGAAATACTTAGATGGATAATTTTAGCCTCAATAGCATTCTTTATTTGGTGCTGGTCCAAAGACAAGAGCGATGATGAACAAATAGCCCTTGCAGGAGGATTCTTTTGGGGGGCAATATTCCTTGCAGTATTAGTAATATGAGAACTAAGATTTTATACAAATCATTTCCAGCCGACAGAAAACCACACGGATTTCAATATAAAAAAGGGGTTTGGTATAAAACGAAAGGAGAGTTAAAGATGTGTGAAAACGGCTTTCATGCCTCAGAGAACATTATTGATGCAATGAATTATATTACTCCTGGATATGTTGGGAAAGTTCAGGTTAGAGGTAAGTCAATTGTTGAGAAAGACAAACAATGTTGGGAAAAGATAAGGGTGATTGAATGGCACAAATGGACAGGGAAAGACAGTATAGCCCTTGCTGTTTTTGCCGCCGAGTTGGTATTGCCAATCTTTGAAAAGGAATATCCAAACGATAAAAGACCAAGAAAAGCTATAGAGACGGCAAAAGAGGTTCTCGAAAGGAGCACCCCCAAAAATATGACAATTACAGATGTTGCGAATGCTGCTACGGATGCTGTTGCATATACTGCATATACTGTTGCGAATGCTACTGCATATGCTGCGAATGCTGCTGCGAATGCTGCTGTATATGCTGCGAATGCTGCTGCGAATGCTGCTGCATATGCTGCGAATGTTGCTGCGAATGCTGCTACGGATGCCGTTGCATATGCTGCGAATGCTGCTACGGATGCCGTTGCATATGCTGCGAATGCTATGGATGCCGGGAGTACCGCTACAAAAGGAACTCTAATTCTTAAAGAATGCCACAATTTTGTATTAAAAAGAAAATTTAAAAAGAAGGATTAAATGAAAAAAAACAGCCAAAAAAGAACATTAAAAAAAGAAGAGGAGGAGGACGAGATGGAAAAGTTTTTAGGAAAAGATAAAATTATTGGAAGGCCCATTAAGCTAAACCAGGTTGAGCTTTTGCCAAGAAAAGGGAAAGACTACACAGAGGTTGTATACTTAGGAGACGTTCACTTTGGAAGCCCGCAATGCGACGAAGAGAGACTATTCAGGATGATTGACTACTGCGTCGAAAAGAATATTTATGTTTTCCTTATGGGAGATTTAATTGATTTGGCAACCAGATACTCAATAGGAGCAGGAGTTTATGAGCAGAGAATGAACCCAGCAAAACAAGTTGAAAAGATAGTTGAGATACTGAGCCCGCTTGCTAAAAAGCATTTGATAATTGGATTTCTTAACGGGAACCATGAGGAAAGAGCCTACAAGGAAAGCGGAATCAACGTTGGTGCGTTTATGGCAAGAGAGCTGAATACTAGGTTTCTCGGCTATGCTTGCTGGAATCTGTTCAGGGTTGGAAAAGAAAACTACACTGTTTATACTTGGCACGGAGTTAGTTCGGCAAGATTTGAATGGACAAAGATTAAGGCTGCGGTTGATACTGCTAATAGTTTTGATTGCGACTTGTTTGCAATGGGACATGTTCATACATTGGCGAATACCGCCCAACTGAGGCAATATGTTGACTTGCGGTCAAAAACGGTTAAGGAAAGCAAAAAGATTATTCTGATCACTGGACACTATTTGAAATATGACAGAGGTAAGAAGGGCATTGCCTCTTAATCAAGCTATATGCTGGAAACTCTTATTAAGTCTTGGTTACGAAACAGTAATCCGAAAGGATAAGCTGAAAGTGAAAATACCAAGAATAGAGACAATCAGCAGGGAAGACTCCTAAGTCATAAGATATGGAGAACCCTCAGAGACCATACGCTTGACATAATAATGGAACGGGACTTTGAACATAAACATGTAAACAAAGAGATAAAATAAAAAAATGTCTCGTAAATTAGTTATTATGAAGATATGGTCCGAACTATAGGGAGACCTATAGAAGCTAACAGTAAAAGTTAGCGATAACAAAATTGTATGCCCAAATAAGAGGTTACCAGCCCCAAAAGCTGGGAAGCCCAAAGGTTAAATTTTTTTCAGAGAAACACG
Organism: Candidatus Aenigmatarchaeota archaeon; assembly: GCA_021162425.1. Lineage (GTDB taxonomy): Archaea > Aenigmatarchaeota > Aenigmatarchaeia > QMZP01 > QMZT01 > JAGGYQ01. The sequence continues at coordinate 1,400 of JAGGYQ010000017.1, read as the reverse complement.
ACATACACGTAAGTGCATAATGGGCAGGTTGGCTGTTCCTGCCCCAGTTCTTTCAAAAAACAAAAAAGGAGGTGAGAAGAGTGAAAAGAATATTTATCAGTGGTCCATTTTCAGCAAACACAAAAGAGGAAATGGCAAGGAATGCCGGGGTAGCAAACTGGTATGCAATTAGGATTTTCAAATTAGGGGCTGATGTGTTTCTGCCGCACACAATGTTTTTCTACTGGGAAGATAAAGTAGACTACAATAAGATTCTTGATTCTTGTATTAGGTGGCTATGGTGCTGCGATGCGATATTTATGCTTCCAAAATGGAGTTCAAGTTATGGTTCTGTAAGGGAAAAGCAGATGGCAAGGCTGTTGAAACTACCAGTATTAACGAGCCTGAAACAGGTTAAAAAATTTATTAAGGAGGGTAGAAGTGGAAAAAATCATTAAGAGCGAGATTATTTACAATGAAGTATTGAAAAAAGAGGAATTGGACGGCGAGTTGTTTAAGATTAGGCGGGTAATATGGCGTTACGCCACGTTGCCAAAGACAGAGATAAGGGTGATAATAAAACGCTCTTATCCGAAAGGAGGGGGAGATGGCTAACTTAACAGAAGATGCTATAATGGAATTAATTGGGCTTTGGCAAAACTTTTTAAAGTTAAACCACTGGGAAATATCGGTCACAATGAGAGATAGAATGGAAAATAGCAAGGCGGCAAAGGTTGCAGCGGATTATAGATATCACACAGCAGAAATCCAAATGTCAAAAACGGTCGAGGAAGAGGAGATTGAAAGAGTAATAGTCCACGAGTTATTACATCTACCGATTGGTGCAATTAGGTCTGTTGTCCATAAATTTACGGACAGGATAACCCCAATGGAATATGTTTTGATATTAGACGCAGAAGAGTCGGCGGTTGAATTGCTTGCCAGAGTATTGACTGAAACATTTACCTATTTAGAAGCGGTAAAAGAAGAAGAGAAAAAGGAGGCTGATAAAGCTGAAAGACCAAGTTGGTATTAAATTAAAAATGGGCTGGCTTTTATGCTTGGCATAGCGGATATGTCGCCAGCCCCATCTGTTATATGAAACTAAAAAAACTAAATAAACCTATGAAAAAAGAAAAGGAAACAATCAAATTCAAAATAAATTCTCGTTTAGATAGAGATGGATTGGTAGCGATTTTAGCCAATAATGGGTATAAGGTTTGGGTAGAAGAAAAGGAAGACCCAGAATGGAGATGGAATAGAATATATTATGTTAATGTAGAATTAAACTAAATAAACCTATGAAAAAACAAAAGGAAACAAAAAAGACATTTAGCCATTATCAAACCCCATTCGCAATAATTGACAAGAGAATAGATTTTCACTGGCTGGTAAAAGATAAAATGGGATATGTTTTTGGG
>JAGGYQ010000044.1 GCA_021162425.1 Candidatus Aenigmatarchaeota archaeon | reverse complement strand
TTTGGAAGGCTGATGCACTCGCAGAAAGAAGAGCCAGAACACATTATAATCATGACGGAAAAGGAGTTTCAGACCTACCAGAAAAGGTTGTACGCAATTTACGAAAGAGGGTTTAGGATTGAGATTGTGAGGTGATGGAAAATGATAATTTACGAATCAGAGTTAAAAAAAGGTGAACTACCAATAAATAAAATCGTTCAAGGAGATGTTTTAAGAGTTTTAAAGAAATTTCCAGATAACTCTGTGGATTGTATAATTACGTCACCGCCGTATTGGGGACTTAGATTCTACGGCGAACAAGCAAACACGATTTGGGGCGGTGATCCTAATTGCGAGCATGAGTGGGAGTTTGAGGAAGTTTCACAATCAGGTGGTCAAGGAGAAAATTCTGAAAAACAATTAACCAACAAAGGTAGTTATTTCACAGCAAAGCAAGGCTTCTGCAAAAAATGCGGTGCATGGTATGGGCAACTTGGCTTAGAGCCAACTTTGGATATGTTCATTGAGCATCTATTAGAAATCACAGCAGAATTAAAACGAGTTTTGAAGCCAAGTGGGTGTATGTTTTGGAATCATGGTGATTGCTACTCTGGAAATATGGGAAAAAGAAGTGGATGGAGTTATGTATCCAATTTAGGAAATAAAAAAGATGGAACTGCTATAAATTTCAAACCGAAATACGATTTCCCACAAAAATGTTTGTGTTTACAAAATTATATTCTCGCATTGAGAATGATTCAAGAGCAAGGCTGGATTCTGCGAAACATCATAATCTGGCATAAGTGTTTATCTGGGAACACACCGATTTTTGCTAAATCTAATGGAAAATACCTTAGAACGACAATTAGAGAATTGTATAGATTATTCAATGAAAAAAATGAAATTTACTTACCTTCAATAAACGGAAAATGGGTTAAGATTGTTAACTTTTCTTACGAAGGTAAAAAAGAAGTCTATAGAATAAGATTGAGAAATGGTTTTTGGATCACAGCAACAAAAGAGCATAGATTTATGTTGAAAGATGGTTCGTTTAAATGCGTTGAAGAATTGAAAAAAGGCGATATTTTAAGGCATGATACTATAAAGATAGAAGAAAAACACGAAAAATTGACCTATGATTTAGGATGGGTTATAGGCTTATTTATAGCAGAAGGGAATTATGATAGAGATGGAGAAATAAGGTTTTCACTTTCAAAAGATGAGATAGATTTCTATGAACGATTAAAGAATATTCTTGAACCGTATGGTGCTACTATCAGAAAACATATTTATGGTAGCGTGATGTGTGTGGTTGTTAACTCGAAATTTATAAGAGGTTTAATTGAAGAATTTGTTTCTGGTAAAGGCTCTAAAGGAAAACATCTTTCAAGAAGCGTGTTTAATACGAATAAAGAATTTTTGAAAGGCATTGTTGATGGATGGTTGGATGGAGATGGTCATTATGACAAGAAAAATGATAGATATAGATTTGCGATTGGATATAACAGAGAACTAATTGAAGATATGAGAGTTGTTTGTAATATTTTAGGTTATAGATTCAAATCTAAATTAAGATGGTATAAATATCAAAAAGGAAAAACTTTGTGTTATGTAATTGAAATAAGAAAAAGGTCTTCTAATCATTTCAACAACAAAGATGATAATAAAATAATTAAAATAGAAAAACTCGATGCAAAACAAGATGTGTATGATATAGAAGTTAGTGATAATCATTTATTCCTTTTACCAGATGGTACTATTTCTCATAACTCAAACCATATGCCAGAAAGCGTGAAAGACAGGTTCACAAAATCTTATGAGCCTGTGTTTTTCTTCGTTAAAAGCAAAAAATATTGGTTCGATTTGGATGCTGTAAGAGAACCTTATACCGAAGTGATAAACAGATGGGGAGGAGAAATCTTAAAAACTAAAGGAAATTCGTTGTGGGATATTGGTACTGGTCAAAACCTTTACCGTGATAGAAATCTGAGACCAAACCCTCTCGGCAAAAACCCTGGTGATGTTTGGGAAATTCCGACACAACCATTTTCAGCAAGACAACTCGGTTTCGAAGATGTTGACCATTTTGCAGTTTTTCCTGAAAAACTTGTTGAACGTATGATTCTTTGTGGTTGTCCGAGATGGGTTTGTGAGAAGTGTGGTTTTATTCGTGAAAGAGTGATAAAGACTGAGTATGAAAAGAAAATTAATATCGGTTGGACATCTTGTTCATGTGGTGCGGGATGGAAACCTGGCATAGTTTTAGACCCTTTCATTGGAAGTGGAACAACTGGGGTAGTTGCCAGAAAACTCGGTAGAAATTTCATAGGAATCGAAATTAATCCAGACTACTGTAAGATTGCTGAAGCAAGAATAAAACCTTATATGGAACAAAAAAAGTTATTTGAGGTTTAAGGTGTGAGATGTAAACTACCACCCGTTGAAACTTCAAACTCGCCTTTAAAGATAAAGTGTGTGGTTATTATGATGAAAGTTATGGCTTCGGTTAGCGGCGGCAAAGATAGCGTAGCTATGGCTTTGAGATTGTGGGAACTGGGCTACAAATTCACCATAGTTTCCGTCTTTACAGAATTTGAATTCCCTGCGATAAAACAGCAAGTTTACAAACTCGTGAAGCTTACCTGTTTGCCCCACATAATTTTAGAGACTCCGAGAGGAACGTGGGATAAGTGGTTCTACGGGAAGATAACCAAAGGAAAGCTAAAGGGTCAAGTGAGGGGCGTTAGGTTCATTCTAAATAAGAGCTTGCCGAACTGCTGGTATAGGAGAGAGGCAAAAGAGAAGCTGTTAAGAAAGGTCAACGAGCGGTTCGACATCGTTTATGTTGGGATTAGGTATGACGAGAGAAATAGAGCAAAGGAAAAACCGAAGTTCAAATATCCTTTAATAGAGTGGAAGTGGACGGAGCGGGATGTTAAGAGGTATCTGAAAGAAAAATGTTTTTGGATAAGGGAGTACGACTTGTTTCCTCACACGGGTTGCTTTCTGTGCCCTTATCAAACTAAAAAGGCGTGGTTGGTTTTGAAA
>JAGGYQ010000011.1 GCA_021162425.1 Candidatus Aenigmatarchaeota archaeon | reverse complement strand
GGTTTAAGGAGTTCATGAATGTTGCGGGTGAAGCAACAAAGGTTAAGCCAGTAGTAGCGCTCTATGCTGGTGGGACTGAGGCTGGGGCTAGAGCATGTAAATCTCATACTGCTGCTATCACAGGCAAAGATGAAATTTACGACGGAATGTTTAAGCAGTGCGGAATATTAAGAGCTAAAACTATAGATGAACTTTTCGACTGGGCTTTTGCTTTATCCGTTCAGCCTACTTTAAAAGGAAAAAAGATTGGAATTCTCACCGACTCTGGAGGTTCTGGGGCTTGTATGGCTGATTGCTGTGAGAGAATTGGATTGGAAATCCCTCTTCTATCTCCTGAAGTCCAAAATGAGCTTAGAGAACACGTTTCTAAAGTTGGATCTACAAAGAATCCAGTAGACTTGACCTTTGACCTTGATCCAAGCAAATTCTATGAAAAGATACCAAAAATACTACTTAAAAATGTAGATGGGCTGTTGTGTTATGGTATATTTGGCTCAAAGTTTTTTGAAGAGATAAAAAAATTTGCAAGCAGTGATGTTAATGTGCCAGTTGACGAAATTAAAGGAGCAACCTATAAATTTATTGAAAAATTGCCAAAAATATCCACTGAATACAATAAACCCATAATTGGTGTATCCTTTGTTGGTAGAGAGGACGATGCAGTTGCATTCCTACAAGATCATGGAATTCCAGTATATCCAACTCCTGAAAGAGCTGCTGGAGCCATGAAAGCGTTATATGTTTATTCGATACTGAAAGACCAACAAATGAGAAAACAAACGAGAGAGTTAAAGCGTAAGAGAGAGGATAAGAAAAAAATTACCACTCTAATGGAGAACGAATCGAAGGAACTTTTAGAAGAATATGGAATAAAGACTGCTAAATGTTACGTGGCTGCTACAAAGAGGGAAGCGGTAGAATTGGCCAAAGAAATTGGGTTTCCGGTAGTTTTGAAAATCTTGTCTCCAGATGTAGTCCATAAAAGTGATATTGGTGGAGTTAAGCTTAATTTAAGAAATGAGAGCGAGGTGGAGAGAGCTTACGAAGAGATAATAGCCAATGCAAAAAAGGTTACTGACAAAATAACAGGTGTTACAGTTCAAAAGATGCTTGATGGGGGTATTGAACTCGCCGTAGGTGTCATTAAAGAGTTAAATTGTGGACACGTAATAACATTCGGTCTTGGAGGAGTTTTTGTAGAGGTTTTGAAAGATGTGTCTTACAGAGTAATTCCCATACACGAGGTTGATGCTGAGAGTATGATTGAGGAGATTAGGGGCTACAGAATTCTTGCAGGACATAGAGGAATGAAAGCAGATATTGATAGTTTAAAATCACTCCTGATTAGGGTGTCTGATTTAATAGAGGATCATCCAGAAATTTCAGAACTTGATTTAAATCCGGTATTTGCTAATCCAGATGGATGTGTGGTTGTTGATGCAAGGATTTTTGTTTCATAGTTTTAAAATAAAAAATTAGGGGGTAATAGAATGAGGGTTGTGGGAATAAATGGTAGCCCTAATAAAAGAGGTACATACTTTCTGCTACAAAAGACATTAGAAGAGGTTGAAAAAAGTGGGGCTGATACAACTTTGATAAATCTTGTTGACTTTAACATTTTACCATGTAGAGGATGTGACAAATGCGTTAAAGGTAAAGAATGTCCACAGGATGATGATGTGGGTAAAATTTTGGAGAAATTGGAATCAAGTGATGCGATAATCATTGCAACTCCAACTTATTGGGGCAATGTTAATGGAATTTTGAAGAACTTTATGGATAGGAGCAGGGTTGCAAGAATGGATGAGATGAGGTTGAAAAATAAAGTTTTTGCACCCATTATAACATCAGGTCTAAGAAATGGAGGGGCAGAGATTGCAGGAATGAGTCTCTATTCCTTTGGACTTGGACATGGTATGATATGCGTGTCTCCCACAGGCAATCCTGTGGAGGAAGGAGCGTTTGTGATTGGAACACTCCAAAGCGACTCAGGATGGAGAAGTGTTAAGAAGGACGACATAGCAGTTAAAGCAGCCATTAATCTGGGAAAGAGAGTTATAGAAGTTGCAAAAGCTACGAAAGCTCTTAGGCAAAGATAGTATGCATGCGGATGTAACCTACACCGAGATAGAGGGTCTGATCGCATTAAAATCCAAAAGTGCAAGGTGGCCCGCCTCATCGAACACATATTTACTCGTTTCAGACAATAAATCGTTAATAATCGATCCCGGTTGCGGGTTTCATGAGAGAGCAAAACTGATAGAAAAGGTTCTAAAAAATGAGAAGGTTGACATGTTTGAATCGGTAATCGTATTAACTCATGCACATCCAGATCATATGGGTGCTACAAAGTTTCTTAGCACTAAACGTATTCTCATACATGCAATTGAAGTTGAATATGCAAAAAATCCAAGTCTTCTATCTAAGCCCTTCGACATCTCTTTCATCAAGAATGTGTTTGGGAAATATTCTCAATTCGACCTTATAGAATACTTTGCAGGACTTTGCCCAATTTACGGAGTTGATGCAATAGCAATTAACGACAGAATATCCTTTGGAGATTACACGCTCAAAGTTATTCTAACTCCCGGACATTCTCCTGGACATATATCGCTTTATCTGAAAAGTGAGAGAGTCTTATTCTCTGGAGATTTGCTTGGGGATGTTATGGCATGGTATTCACCAAGCGCTGGAGGTGTTGAGGCATATCTGGAATCCCTATCTAGATTGGAAAAACTTAAAGTTGATATTATTATGCCCTCACACGGGAGTCCAACAACCCCTGAGAGGATTGAGACAGAGAGAGAAATTCTTGAGCAAAGAGAAAAGAAAATACTTGAAGAGATTGAGAAGGGAATAGGAAGTAGAGAGGAACTTTCAAAGTCTCTTTTTGGGAAAAGATGGAGTTTTCTAACAAACTTGTTGATAGTTGAAAGCCACTTACGCAAACTAAGGAAAGAGGGAAAAGTAACCGAGTTGTTTAAATAATTGGCACAGTGACAAAGATGAAACTAATAAGATCAAGTAAAAACATTTATGTAAGCTTTAGGATTTCCGCATTTCCCAAGATATCTCTACGAGATTAGGATTATGAAATTGAAGAATTTCGAAGCTGAAGTCCGAAAGGTGCTCCAAGGAGAATTTATGAAGAGATGCCAGAATCTCAAGAGCAGTAACGTTATTTTTAATCCATTTTTTTACATCCTTTTTACACGTATTGTTGAACTATTTTGTTATTGAAGAGGAGAGGAATGAGGTAAATAAGGTTACTCTTGAAGAGCTATTTTACAGTAGAAAGAGCACATTACAGATTGATTACTCTATTTTAATAGAAATTTTCAGGAGGATAGAGTGGTGGAAGTCGAGAGAAAATAAACAATACCTGATTTCTGAGCATATGGAGGATATTCTATATATAGTTTACAGGATAGGAGATATTCAAGACAAGATTGACGAATGTATTTTAAAATACTTTGATTATGGTGTTAAAGACATATATTACACATTGATTAAGGTTCTAATAGAACTAGATGATGAGGCAAGAAATCAGTGAAAATTTATAGACAAGATGAGCTTCGAGATTCTTCATTTTATTTCTATCTTCACACGCTGTCAAGAATAGCAACAAAAAATAAATAGATGAAATACAACATATGCAACCCCCTACTAAGGCGGTTAGTAGACTACGTTAAGGCTACAAAGTCTTTCGGAGGAACAAGAAAAAATGTGGAATTAAAAATACTTGCAGCGATATTATACTTCTTCGGTTTTTCTTTGAGGGAAAAACAAGCAATTATCTATCTCTACTTGAAGAAATAAGCCATGAATCTGTTAGAATATATTACCATAGATTTAAGAAAGTTCTAAAACCTCCAAGAAAGAAGAAAAGAAGGCTAATATCGATAGATGAAACTAAGTTAAAGCTGGAGAATAATCAGATATTTGTTTGGACAGCCATAGACGTTGATACCGATGAATGCTTGGCTATTTGGGTTTCTGAAGGTCTTTCCATGCTTATGTTTTCCTCAAAGAAGTCCTGAAATACTGCGAAAATAAGCCAGAAGTTTGCAAAGGTTGGGTTTAAAATACAGGCATGAAACTTGACTAAGAAACGCTGTTGAAAGTTTCTTCTCAAGGTTTGAGGAGAGAACAAAAAGGTTTTGGAATAGATTTCCATTCAATAGTTCCTTTAAATCTGTTCAAAGCTGGTTGGAAAGTTTCATGATGTCATATAACTATTGGAGGTGTTAATCTTGACAGTCCCTTGCTAACATTCATAAATCTCTTCTTAACTGAATAATCAAGATATGGTCAGCTATATTTTAATATTAAAGCTTGATGAAAATAAGGAAATCAAAATTGGAAGCTTAGGTAACATTAAATTCAAAAAAGGATACTATATGTATGTTGGAAGTGCAAAAAATAGTATAAAAAGGATTGAGAGGCATTTTAAAGTTGAGAAAAAGCTTAGGTGGCACATTGACTACTTAAGTGTCAACTCAAAAGTTTTGGATGCGTTGCTGTTTGACATTGAAGAATGTGATTTATCT
>JAGGYQ010000061.1 GCA_021162425.1 Candidatus Aenigmatarchaeota archaeon | reverse complement strand
TTCACACGCTTCCCTATATATCCAATAGCGTATGATTTTTTGTTCAATATTTTATATAATAAGTTGAATATTTTACAATTATTTTTAATAAATTGGAATAATTTACAATTCATAAACATCATCCGGATTTAATATTATTTTTCCGAATTGATTGGCATCTTCTCTTATTCTCGGACAGGCTGTGTTGACCAGTATGTCACAACGAAGCCCCATAAGTTTATCTGGTGTTATTCTGTCAGCTATGAAGATGTAAACTTCTTTGCCCTTTGATATCAAATACTTTCTTATCTGTTCCGCCTGCCTTTTTCTGAACTGCCCCTGCTTGCTTGAAATCAATATGCAGAAGGTTTTCATATCTCTTGCCTTTTCTATCCTCAAACCCCTTTTTATTTCATTTTTCTTTCTCATTTCTTTCAGATTTTCAATTTCATCATTTTCTATATCCAGAAACAAAACAGGCTTTTCTATGGTTTCTTGCAATCCCAGCGGGTGAAATCGCCCGGAGCCTATGAAAAGAAACGCGTCAACAAATCTTTCAAATTTTTTCGCATTGGTCACATCACAACCAAGTATGTAATTCGAGACATACACCTTGAAATCATTTTTTTCCAAAAAGTGTTTCACATCGTTCAAGTTTTTGACAAACTGGACCGTCGTAACAAGACATATTTTTTTGAATCGTTTTATCGCATCCATATGTTTTTTCACATACGATACGAAATCAGCATTAATATCATATACATAATACACAACAGGTATTTTTGTCTCGACACCAAAATCTGCATGACCTATATGGAGTATTGTGTCGCACCCCAACATTTCTGCTTCTCTATCGCGTATATCACATGCGCCGAAACATTGCTCAATTGAGAGATATGTTTCTAAATTGTTTGATTCGAGAAAATCCATCAAATCTTGCACACCTTGTTTTAGACCTTCAGGTATTTGTAGCAACACCTTTTTTGCATTTCTGCTTTTCAACAACTTAAGTATTTCTTCTTTCCTTTTTTCATCGAACATAAACATAACTTGGTGATAAATATTAAAACAATTGACGTAATGCGAGATGTATATTTAAATATAGTTCATGCGTAAAAGTTAGTATGGCCGAGAAAACGTCAAGAATAGAGGGATTTTACAAAAAAACACCAGAAGAAAGACTTGAAATAGTGAAAAAATTCGCTGATCTCACAGACGAAGAAGTCGAAATTTTAAGAAACACAGGTTCTCTCGACATAAAAACAGCAGACAGGATGATAGAGAATGTCATAGGCGCGACACACCTACCATTCGGTATAGCTACAAATTTTCTGATAAACGGAAAAGACTACTTAATACCTATGTGTATAGAAGAACCGTCTGTTGTTGCTGCGGCCTCTTACGCAGCAAAATTATGTAGGGATTCAGGCGGGTTCAAGACGGAATCGACAGACCCTGTGATGATAGGACAAATACAGGTTCTCTGTCTCGAAGATCCAAACAATGCAGCAAAGGCGATAACAGAGCACAAAGATAAGCTTCTCAAGAAGGCAAATTCACGAGATTCGATTCTTGTAAATCTGGGTGGAGGGGCGAAAGATATAGAAACAAAAATTATAGACACACCTAAAGGAAAAATGCTTATAATACATTTACTTGTTGATGTCAGGGATGCTATGGGTGCAAATGCCGTTAATTCGATGTGTGAGATGATAGCTGGTGAAGTCGAAAATATAACAGGTGGTCGTGTTTTGCTGAAAATACTTTCAAATCTTGCAGTTTACAGAAGAGCCAAAGCAAAAGCTATCTGGACAAAAGAAGCGCTCGAAAAAAGTGTTAAAGGTATGCTTAAAGGAGAGGAAGTTGTTGACAGGATAATAGATGCATATTTGTTTGCGGATAACGACCAATTCAGGGCAACGACACATAACAAAGGTGTGATGAACGGAATAGATGCGGTTGCTATAGCAACAGGACAGGATTGGCGTGCGATAGAAGCTGGTGCGCATTCATTTGCTGCAATAAGTGGTAGATACAGGCCAATCACAAAATATTACAAAGATGAAAATGGAAATCTTGTTGGCGAAATAGATATTCCATTGGCTGTGGGTGTGGTCGGTGGCTCAATAAGGACGAACCCAGTTGCTAAAATCGCTTTAAAAATACTTGGCGTGAAAACTGGTATGGAGTTAGCTGAAATAATGGCTGCAGTTGGTTTAGCGCAGAACTTCGCTGCTCTGCGCGCACTGGCAACAGAGGGTATTCAAAAAGGTCATATGCGTTTGCATGCCAAGAACATAGCTGTTCTTGCTGGAGCCGAAGGAGAAATGATAGACAAGGTAGCAGAAGCTATGGTCAAAGATGGAGAAATAAATATGAAGAAGGCAAAGGAGATTTTGGAGAAAATCAGAAGCTGAAATCCAAACTCAGGGTAGACTCTCACAGTTTTTTATTTCTTTTATAGCAAACTTTTCAATTTTTTTAAACCCTTCTTTACTTGGTGATTCCCATCTAACGACCAATGCGGGTTGTGTATTCGATGCCCGGATTATGAACCATGACCCGTCATCGAAAATCACCTTAACGCCATCTATTGTTATAATTTTATACCCTTCTCTTTCAAATTTCTCTTTGAGTTTCTCTATGACCATGAATTTCTTTTCATCTGGGCAGAAAACACGTTTCTCATTTGATGTAAAATATTTTGGAAAATGTCTAGTGAACTCCGATACGCATTTATCGCCTAAAGAAACAAGCTCAATCATTTTGGCAGACGCGAAAATCCCATCATCGTTGTTATACATTTCTTGGAAATAATAATGGCCAGACGTTTCACCGCCAATAGCGCATCCCTCTTTGAACATGGTCTGCTGTATGTATGAATGACCGACTCTGGAGAGAACAGGAACACCTTTCCACGCCCTTATCACATCCTCTACAAGTTTTGATGACAATACTTCGTAAAGTATCTTGCTTCCCGGTTTGTTTTTCAGAACGTTCTCTATAAGCAGGGCGAATGCATGGTTGTTAGGAATAATATTCCCCTTTTCATCAACAAAACCTACACGGTCGGCATCACCATCATATGCTATTCCGATATCTGCTGAAACCTCTCTAACTTTTTTCTGGAGATGCTCAAGATTCTTTGCAACGAGCGGATCAGGGTGGTGGTTTGGGAAATCACCGTCTGGCTCACAGAAAACTTCAACAACGTCGCAGCCTAGCTTTCTGAAAAGCTCTGGGGCAATAATCCCTCCAATGCCGTTCCCTGCATCTATTACAACCTTCAAACGTCTACCAACTTTAATATGATCGGCAACATATTGTATATATTCATCCTTGATGTCGCGTTTTTCAAGCTTTCCCTTCAATTTAGGAGATTTTATGTCCTTCGCCAGTCGTTCTATTTTATTTATGCCTGTCTCATACGAAAGACATACACCATTTTTACCCACAATTTTGAAACCATTATATTCTTTGGGGTTATGCGAACCGGTTATGCATATGCCACCGTCAAGCTTTTTGTGTGAAACAAAGAAGTAGAAAACAGGGGTAGGAACCATGCCAACATCTATGATATGCAAACCTGATTCGAGCAACCCTTTTATTAATGATTTTTTAAGTGATGGTCCGCTCTTCCTCGCATCCATGCCTAAGGCAATTGTCCCATGGCGTGTGATTTTACCAAAGGCGAGACCGATTCTGTATGCAAGATTTTCGTTTAATTCTTTCGGATATATCCCACGTATGTCATATGCCCTGAATATGCCCATATTATCACAATAAACAAATTAAGAAAATCATTTAAATACTTTGCAGTATATAAAATGTTATGAAGCTGGGTGTGCTTGAAAAAACTGAAAGGAAGCTGATTCTTGAGGTCAGAGGCGAGTCGCACACATTTGTTAATCTTTTAAGAGAGAATGCTTGGAAAAAAGGTGCTGAACAGGCGTCCTACACAATTGAAAACCCGTTTATGTCAGAGCCAAAATTCCTTCTAATAGCGAAAAATCCCAAAAAGGTTTTAACCGATAGTGCCCAGCTTATAATAGACCAAGCAAAAGAACTGCAGAATGAGCTTAAAAGAGTGTTTAAAAAATAATCTATTATGTTGAGGACGATAAAACCTGAAATAAGAATTATCGGTTGGGATGACTCACCGTTTAATTTTGATGACAAAGAGACATTCCTTGTTGGTGTAGTCTGCCGTGGTGGGACACAAGTGGACGGCTTGATGTCAGTGAAAATAAGGGTAGATGGACTTGATGTCACAGAAAAAATTATACAATCCATTAAAAACAGTACACATATCTACCAATTAAGACTTATAATGCTCGATGGTATAACATTTGGCGGTTTTAACATAGCGGATATCAATGAGATTAGGAAAGAGACAGGTTTACCTGTTCTTGTGGTGATTCGCGACATGCCAAAAATGGAAGCAATCAGGAAAAGTCTTGAAAGACTCGATGACAGTGAAAAAAGATGGGTTTTAATAAAAAGAGCGGGCCCTGTGCATGCTGTCAAGGTTGAGAATAAAACAATAAAAAGGACGAGAAACGTATATTATCAATGTTCAGGGTTGTCTGAGAAGGCAGCAGAAAAAGTTATAAAGCTTACATCTACACATTCCATTATCCCCGAGCCTGTGAGACTCGCCCATATAATAGCAAGCGGGCTTAAAGGATTGCGACCATGCGAATAAAAATCAACCTGACGGGTGCCAAAGGAACGTTTTTTTACATATTTTTAGGTGTAGCAATGGCTATGCTTATAAATCAGGGTCTGGCTATTGCGCTGTCAACTGACATGCCTGTTGTCGCCGTTGAGTCTAACAGCATGGTGCCGACTTTTTATAAGGGTGATATTCTGATTATCCATGGGGTGAGCAATCCTGATAGTTACAAGGAAATACTCCATATAGGCGATATAATTGTTTTTTCTGCTCCTGGTAGGGATGTGCCCATAGTCCATAGGATTGTCCAGATAAACCCTGACGGCTCTTTCCAGACAATGGGAGATGCCAACAACGGAAGACAGCTGCCTTTTGAAAAACACATCGAACCAAATCAAATACATGGGAAGGTCATATTCGTATTACCTTATCTAGGATGGGTAAAGATAGGGATAACAGAATACGTTATGCCCAATATATGGATAGTTGCTCTAATTGCAATAACCGTTAGTTTTTTATATTTAATTAACCAACAATATAGGTAATTTTCAGGTGTTATAATGGAATTTTGCCCTAAATGTGGCTGCGTGCTGGTGGCGAAGAGGGAAAAAAATAAGACAGTCCTCGTATGCCGCAAATGTGGACACAAGATAAAAGATTACAAGCCCATGCAGATAAAAGAGGTCGTTAAAAAAGACCCGAAAGATGATGTTGTCCTTATAGAAGAGAAGAAAGAGACTTTGCCAAAAATTCGTGTTGTCTGTCCGAAATGTGGAAACAAAGAGGCGGTTTGGTGGATGCAGCAGACACGTTCGTCAGATGAACCACCTACCCTCTTTTTCAGATGCACGAAATGCGGATATTCTTGGAGAGAATATTAATTTTTAAATTAAAACTACAAATCAACATTATGACTACGATACTTGTTACTGGAGGAGCTGGTTATATCGGGTCTCATGTGGTTTACGATTTAATTGACAAAGGATATGATATAATAGTTTTTGATAATCTGGTTTATGGCCATCGTGAAGTATTGCCTAACAATGTTAAATTTATCCAGGGTGACCTTAAAAACCAAGAATCCGTTGAAATGGTATTCAAAAAAAATAAAATAGACGCAGTCATGCATTTTGCCGCTTTTGCTTATGTCGGTGAATCTGTCAAAGACCCGTCAAAATATTTCAGAAATAATGTTGCAGGCGGTCTAAACCTTCTAGATTCTATGGTGGGAAATGAAGTTAAGTATATAATATTTTCTTCCAGTTGTGCTGTGTATGGGGTTCCAAATAAAATTCCGATAAAAGAGAGTGAAGACAAGAAACCGATAAGTCCATATGGCTGGACAAAGTTAATTTTTGAAAAAATGCTTGAGAGTTATGAGAAGGCATATGGCATCAAATACATCTCATTGAGGTATTTCAACGCGGCAGGCGCAAGACCAGATGGCAAAACAGGTGAATGGCATATTCCAGAAACTCATGTCATACCTCTTATACTAAAAACAATTCTCGGCGAAAGAAAGGAATTTGAGGTATATGGAAATGATTATCCAACAAAAGACGGAACATGTGTAAGAGATTACATACATGTTTGTGATCTCTCGAATGCACATATAAAAGCTCTTGAATATCTAATAGAAAACGAAAAAAGTGACGTATTTAATCTTGGTGCAGGCAAGGGTGTCTCAGTTCTCGAACTCATTAAAATAGCAGAAGAGGTAACTGGTGTGAAACCGAATTATAGTTTTTCTGAAAGAAGACATGGGGATCCACCAGTTCTTGTTGCAGACCCAACCAAGGCAAACAAAATACTTAAATGGGACACGAAATATAAAATTAAAGATATCGTAAGGCATGCATGGAAGTGGGAGAAAAAATTGAATCATTTAAAAATGGAGGTTGAATAAATGGCTAAAATTCTTGTCACAGGTGGTGCAGGTTTCATAGGAAGCCATACAGTTGATAAGCTCATAGAATTAGGTCATGATGTTGTGGTTCTTGATAATTTAGAAGAGCAGGTGCATTTGGGTAAAAAACCAGACTACCTGAACCAAAAAGCGGAATACATATTTAAAGATGTGAGAGACGAAAAAACTCTTGAAGATATATTGAGAAATGTCGAAGTCGTTTTCCATCTTGCCGCTGCCGTTGGTGTTGGTCAATCCATGTATGAAATAGAGAAATATGTTGATGTTAATGTAATGGGAACGGCTAAACTTCTTGATGTCCTTGTGAACAAAGAAAATTCTGTGAAAAAACTCATAGTTGCTAGTTCAATGAGTATTTATGGTGAAGGGGCGTATGTATGTGAAAATTGTGGCATTGTTTATCCAGAGTTGAGGACAGACGAACAGATGAAAAGGGGAGAATGGGAAATGAAGTGTCCTAGGTGCGGAAAGATCGTTGATCCTATACCGACAAACGAGGAAAAACCTTTAAAACCGACGTCTGTTTATGCCGTGACAAAGAGAGACCAAGAGGAATTATGCCTGTCTGTTGGCAGGGCATACGGGATACCGACGGTGGCTTTGCGCTATTTCAATGTTTATGGGCCTAGACAGAGTTTATCCAACCCGTATACGGGTGTATGTGCAATATTCTCTTCAAGAGTAAAAAACAACAAACCACCGATCATATACGAAGATGGATTGCAAACTAGGGATTTCGTATATGTTGGTGATATAGTTCAGGCAAATGTTTTGGCTATGGAAAAATCCTCTGCAAATTACAAGGCTTTGAATGTAGGGACAGGGAAACAGATAAGTATACTTGAAGTTGCACATGTTCTCGCTAAACTATATGGAAAAGAAATCAATCCTGTGATAGAGAACAAATACAGGTCCGGTGATATACGCCACTGCTTTGCTGATATAACGGAGATAAAGAAAATAGGATTTGAACCAAAAGTTTCGTTCGAGGAAGGTATGAAAAAACTAGTTGAATGGAGCCAGCAAACAGAAGCAATAGATAAAGTTGATCTGGCTGCGAAGGAATTGGAGGAAAAGGGATTGGTTAAATAAAGAAATCTTTTAAACTATTTCAATAAACCATCATTATATGATATTTGTAACAGTGGGCTCTACCCTAAAACCATTTGATAGACTGATAAAAGAAGTAGATAGCCTTATAGGAAAGGGTAAAATAAAAGAAAAAACTATCATACAAATTGCTTATTCTAATTATATACCAAAAAATGCGAAGAAAGTAGAAAAAATATTTTCATGTTCAGGACATGAATGGATAAGGTTTATAAAAAGTGAAAGAGAATTCCTGAAAGCTATTAAAAAAGCACGGATTATAATAACTCACGCAGGCTCTGGAAGTACTTCTACAATGCTTCGTTACAAAAAAAAGATGATAGTTATCCCCCGAAGAAAAAAATACAACGAACACTACAATGATCACCAAATAGACCTTGCAATGGTTATAGATAAAGAAAGATTAGGTGTAGCAGTATACAATGTGAAATACCTTGAAGACGCGTTGCGTAAAATAGAGAAATTATCAATCAACTTTAAATACTTCAAAAGTAGTGATTTGAAAAAATTCAAAAAATTTCTTAAAAATATATGCTCTGGAAAGAAAGTATGTCTACCAATTACACCGGGTGGACATCTTAGTGAGGCTGAGACTTTTTTGGACGTGTTTGATAATGCATTCATTGTCACACTGAAAAGAAGATACATGCAGAGTTTGAAAAACAGAAAAAATATCAAAAAGATATAC
>JAGGYQ010000008.1 GCA_021162425.1 Candidatus Aenigmatarchaeota archaeon | reverse complement strand
TATTTCAATAATATTTAAAATTTCTACAAAATAATAAACATTTATATATGTAACTGTCCTATATAAATCTGATACCCAGAGGTGGAGTATGCTGGGGGATGGCATAAGGCTTAAATCTTGGAGACAATTGGCAGATTTTCTGAGGATATGGGGAATAAACGAAGGGAGGGTGAAGGAGATATGGAAGTCCATGGAAAAACCTATGCTTCTCAGCAGGATTTATGACTGGTACGGTATTCCGCAGAATATTTACCTCTTGAAACTTGTGGAAGTGTGGGAAAATGATAATACAAGGATTGCACTCTGGAATAACCGCACTGTTATGGTCATGGAACGTGGAGAATGGGCTTACGATTATCTTAGGAAGGGATTTTACCGTATTGGGATGGTTATCATAAGGACGAGGAAGTTAACGGATGAGATAATAGGGAAGATAAAAAGACACATAAAAACACACAGAGGAGTGCTTACTAACCCTTTTATAAGGACTGCTCTTACTCTCCGACAGCTTAAAAGATTGTTAGAGGGTTCGGGAATAAAAGCGGAGGAATCACCCTCCGTTGAGGAAAACAAAGAATTCATGAAAGAGTTATCCAAACGCCTTGAATACACGAGAATCACCGAGAAAGGATTCATGATCAAAGGAAGATTACTGGGTGTTGTCGGAAGGAAGGTGTGGGAATACGTAGACTTTTCATCTTTCCTTCACGAGACTGATATGAGACCCATAGAGGAAACGGAATGGATAGTAAACCGTTTTATAGAAGATGTCTTGAATAACCTTACCGGAGAGCAGAAACTGAGGATGGGAAGGATCACGGTCAGGTTTAAGATAGGAAAGAACATTTTGGTGGAAGAAAGAAAGGTTTTCAGGGAAAATCTCGAATATCTCGTGATCAGAGGTTTGGAAGCAAAAAAGAAAGAAGAGTTCATAAAACTCAGAGATGAACTTCAGAAAATACCCTTCATTCTCAGGAAATTCCTGAAGAACGGATTTGTAATCACGGTGAAATTTAATCAGGACTACACTTCACCCACAAGCTTCATCATAAGACTTGGTGTCGAATACAAAAGAGGAAAAGTCTACTTTGTCTCACCTATTTCTGGGAAAAGAGTTATGCTTAACACAAAGGCTTTACCCTGGAGGGTTCGGTCATACGGAAGTCTTGGTATCCTTCTCGAAAACCTAGAGATGCTAATGGAACAGAAGGATTTACTTTCTGTTTTCTACGTGCTTGCAAGACTATTCGGGAAAGAGGAAGTATTTAAGATAATGGATTTGGGACGAAAGAGCGCGAAGGAAGCAGAAAAACAGGCAACCAAACTTCTCGATGAAATTCTCGAGAAATACAGAGGGAGGATTATCGAGACCGTTCATGATGGTGATAAAGGTTATGTTGTGAAAGGAAGAATAAGGAACTACTTTGTGGACAAGCGTACTGGAGAGGTTCGTACGTGGCCGGATGGTTCAGACATTTGTGTGACTGAGGATGGTGGTAAATATGTTACATGCACAGATAGGGTTATTTCAAGAATTCTTCTTCTCCTGAATGATGATAAACTTCGCACAAAGGTTACCACCCTCAACAGGGAAGAGGTAAACGAGATTATTTTGATAAATACGTAAGGGGGTGAGAAAATGGTAAGCATATGGGTACTCAACGAGAAGGGACATGAAGAGCTAATAATGTCGAAAAGTGAGGCGGTAGTGTACCTGAAAGAACAGATAGCGTCCGGTAAATGGGTATTCGTGGATGGTGTATTTCAACCAAAACCAGAAAACATTGGGAAACATCTGAGATTGTAGTAACTCTCAGGATGGTGGGAGGATAAATTCCTTCCCATTTCATGGGTTGAAAACTATGAGAAGGATCCTGCTCATGGGATGCGGTGGAATAGGAAGCTGGTTGGTCCTTTTCATGGCTCATGGCAGGAGAAATTCTTTATTCCATGCGGATGTCACGCTTGCAGACCCTGATGTTGTGGAGCCTAAAAACATTCTCTATTCAAACTTTCTCCCTGAAGATATAGGAAAGAACAAAGCGGAAGTTTTAGCTGAAAGGTATTGTTTCAAGTCGATAAGAAGGGAAATAACTAAACCCTCCCAACTGAAACCGTTTGTCCTCGTGATAACAGCGACTGACAACGGATACTCGAGGGTGATGGTCCATAAGTCTGGAAAGCCGTGGATAGATTTGAGATGTAAGGGACGTGCGTATGCGGTATTCACCGGATGCCGAAGGAAAAATATGCGGTGATACCCGAAGGTTATACAACGATGATGAGGGACTCCTGTCAGTATAAAGGAGATGTCGAAGAAGGAAGGATACAATATGGAAACATAATGGCTGCCTCGATTGGATGGCAAATGCTGATCAATTGGATGAGAAAACTCACACTTTTAACTAGGTTTGCGATAGTCTCCAATGATGTTTTAGATACCTAAAATCGACATACGTCACCGCTATTCACATCTTTTCTCATCTCCACACACTCCTCTTACTCACATGTCAAATTTCAGAAACTCTCACTTTTTGGTAAAATTTTATGTTTTAAAAAGTATATATTTTAGTATATATTTTATAAAAGATAAATTAAAAAATATATTTAATAAAATATGTAAAATAAAATATATATTTCATTTTTTCTTAGACTTTTCTGAATTTTGACCAGATTTATTTTCGGATATTGTCGACGTATGTCGCTTTTCCCATGAGGTTACGAGGTCACGAAGCTCATCTGGTGAGAATTGAAGATAGTATGCAGTCGTGTTTATGTTTGCATGGCCCATGTACATCTGAAGTTTCCGTAAATCTTCTGCTGTTTTCACATTTGTCCGAACTTGGTGTATGGCGAACGAGTGGCGAAGGTGATGAGGATGGATTTTTGTACTTCCCACATATTCAATTCCAACATTTTTCGCTACCTTGCGAAGCATTTTAAACACATACTGCCTAGTAACAGGAAATAATCTTCCATCATCTGATATTCGTTTCCTTACACCTTTCATCTCAACTTCCCCGTTAACGTAAAGCCGAAGAAGCTTCATAGTCCCAGAATCAACTGGCTTGAGCTCTTTTACCGGACGTTTCCGCTTGAGAATCGTGAATATAATCTTGTTCTCCTCCCATATGATATCCTCTTTACGCAGAGCCAATACCTCGGAAACCCTGCGACCGCATCGATACATGAGCTGGAGGATTAGACGATCACGAAGATTTTCAGTCGCTTTCAATATCTTGTTAACCTGTTCCTCTGTGAGGTAACCGCGCAAATCCTTCATGGGCTGAGAAGCAAATTCTGGCATATATATACTTAGTTTACATTACTTATAAATTTAGTTTACAAAATGATGAAATGTAAACTAAATAGTCCGAAATATTCGAAAATCGATACACATAGAATAAGTTTGCGTTTTTTGCTATATTTTCATGAGATAAGTGGCCTATTTGATGTAAAAACGCTGAAAAATAACCACTCATCTGATTTGGTCAAAATTCGGTCAAATTTCAATCATTCTTTTTCTGAGCTTTTTTCTGTTTCTTCCTGAACTTTTCTTCTATCTGGTTAAGCTTCTTCATGACAGCCTCGAGATTATGCGCAATATCCCATCCTTCATCCGTGAGTTTAACCGTTTTTATCCGTCCCTTCTTATCGAAAATCACAACACCCATTTGCTCGAGGATATCCAGAATCTTGACTGTATGTGAATACGTGCAGTCTGCAGCTTTCGACAGCAACGTCGCATAAACAGGTGTCTTTGATGTTTTGAGAGCGAGAAGTATCTTCGCAGGTTTATCCCTCAAAAACAAATCTCCCAACACAGATTTTTTATTTGACATGCTTAATATATATACAACAGAAATATAAATGTTATGTATGTTTTGGAAAATAATTTTTATAAAATATACTTTATAAAATATATATTTTAATTAATCTTTTTAGACATATATTTTACAAAATATATTATTAAGAATATATATTGTAAAATCATACAAAAAGTGAGAGTTAAGATGGAAAAGCCTAACAAAATTAAACGAATATTAAAATCGATACGCATCGGCGATATCGCTATATGTAACCTTTAAAGGTGATACATACAATATTTAATAATGAAAGCCATCAACATCTTTCCTATAGCCTTCGACTCATTTGGAGTCAGAAGTATGTCAACTTTTGTGAAAGCAGGTAAATTAGGCATATGCATAGACCCTGGCGTCGCATTAGGACCAAAGAGATACGGGCTGCCACCTGCAAAAGAGGAACACAATGCACTTGACATATGCCGAAAGAAAATAATGGAGATAGCCGAACATTATGCGAACGTTATATTCGTGAGCCATTACCATTACGACCATCATCCATTCCCGGATGATACAGAAATGTACAAAAAGTGCTTTTCTGATAAAATCGTGCTTGCAAAAGATAGGATGAATAATGTAAATCTCTCTGGAAAACGAAGGGGAAAGATGTTCGAAGACAACATTAAAGATATAGTAAAATCGTTAGAATGGGCAGATAGCAAGGATTTCGAATTTGAAGGGGTTCGTTTATCTGTTTCACCTGCGGTATGGCATGGTGACGTCGGAAGTAAAGTAGGCAAAGTCGTGATGCTTTATATTGAAAAAGGTAAAGATTCGTTTCTTTTCGGGAGCGATGCACAGGGTCTGGCTGACCCCAAAGCATTGGGGTGGTTCATAGAGAAAAATCCGAAATTCGCGATACTAGACGGATATCCAACGATATTCGTGGGTTGGCGAATGTCAGCAAAAGCATTCGAGAAATCTAAAGAAAATCTGAAAAAAGCCATATCAGAGACCCAAGTAAAAACAATAATACTGGAGCATCACATATTAAGGGACATCAAATATAAAGAAAAAATAAAAGATATACTTGACCTTACCGAAAAGCTGGGCAAAAATCTCCTGACAGCAGCGGAATTCTGCGGCATGAGCAACATGTTCCTCGAAGCGTGGCGAAAAAAATTACACAGAGGTGAAACAACCCCAGACATTTACAAATACTTTAGGGCACTCCACTCAAAATTTATGATATAGTTTGCAGCATATCCATCAAGGCTGTGTAAAGCCCCCTGAAGACAAGGCGTGAATAATTCTTTGTTCTTTTGTCAAGGATAACTACGCACCTCGCACAGCATTCCATACCATACGAGAACGATTCAATAAACCTGACCACCTCTTCAAAATCTTTCGTGGACACACCAAATACATACATGCTTGATTGCTCTGCAGGATTTTTCGGGCTGACAGCAAACGAGCAGACTGAGGAGCCATCCGATACAATGGATATGCCAAACGAACGCAGTTTGCGTTTTTCATACAATTTTCTGAAGGCTGACCCAAGCGCAAAAGCAGTATCTGTCAAAACTTTCTCGCAATCACCGTAACCGTTCACTTCTATACAGACCCCCCTGAATTCGTTCACCAGAGACTTCAACAGGGGTATGTCAAGGTTAACGCTGGATTCGTTCCTTTCAGTGTTCACATCCACACATATTTTGCCTTGTCTCCATCTTCTTTCAAGATGTATTGAATTGCCTCCCGCGAATTTAACTCTTTCTTTCGAAAACAAAAACATAATTTAATATTGCAATTCTTATTAATACACTTATGGGTGTCCTTATCAACCGAACAGACGAATACTACAAAAAGCGAATCGAACCTGAAAAAAGGCTGGAAAGTGAGGTCACCATATCACATCTTATGAGATCAAAAAACAGCTTCACAGCGTCAGGATTGCCATACGGAACTATTATCGCAAGACAACTGAAGAAATACCTCCCGAAGAATCCGAGAATCCTCGAGATAGGGCCAGGTCTCGGGGACCTCGCCGAGAACTTTACGCAGGAGCTCAACGGAAGCTTCTCCTACACATTCATTGACATATCAAAAGATTTCATATCATTCCTCAAGAAGAGATTTTCAGGTGATAACAGGTTCAACTTCATTATTGGTGATTTTCTTACAGCAGGGTTCAAGGGAAAATTCAACCTCATAATATGCAATGAAGTTTTCGGTGACTTACCAACTATCATAAACGTGCGCAAAAACGCAAGGCACAGAGAGCTCAGAAGAATAGCCAAAAAGTATAAACTAAAACTGAAAGACGGTGTGAACTTCAACTACGGCGCTGTTATCGCAATAGAAAAAATAAGGAAAATCCTCGCAAGACATGGAACAGCATTCATATGCGAACACGGATGCGAGGGAGAACCCAAAAAAATATTGGCAGGTGACCACTTCGAATATACAATAGATTTCTCAACACTCAAAAAAGTTTCAAAGTCTCTGGGTTTCTCGATCAAGTATGGAAGCCTCACAGAATTTCTCGGCATAAAAAAACTCAAATGCGTGCTTTTCATGACGCAACACGAACTGAAAATGATAAGACAATTTCTTAAAGAGCATGGTGTGTTCATCGAAAACCGAATATATACAATTGACGAAGTAATGTCAATGCTAAGCAGACACGTTAAAATACACAACCCAGAAAAATACAGAAAATTTCTGCTCAAAAATTCAAAGTGCGCAAAAGAAATAACCAATCAGTTTCGTTTTCTTATACTAAAAAACCAATAAAAATAAAGAAATTCATTTATTCAACATGGGAAAAAAGAAATACTTCCTTAAATCAGGCGGTGCCTTATTGATAGCTGTGATAGCACTTGTATTCGCCTCTATAATATTTTTCCTGATATTGCCAAGGATTCTGGCAGAGAGTATGGTTTATCTTATACTTGTGCTAATATTCATAGCTATATGGATTATAATATACATAGCCATGGTTTTAGGCGCTGCCGTATACCACTACTTGCTTCCCATTCAGACGGAAGATGAATGAACAAGTCGGGATAACTTCAGGTCATGACCTGCTATACCTTCAACATCCACATGTATGTGAATTTCGTTTTCCATTTTCGGGGATAGAATCTTATATCTCAACCTCATATAACCGAAGCATTGAATGCAAACGCTCTCTGGTCTCGGATTCACCTTTATCTTAACTTCTATCCTGTCGCCCTGCTGATATGCCTTAATCGAATACACCACATAGCATGGGTCAGCCACCTCAAACGCGGTGTCGACGAGTATGCCGCTATTGTTCCATTCTGCTTTAGACCCTATCTCCTGTCCAGAATAACACCCAGACGACTGGTTTATGAGATTAACATCGAGCCTTGTTCTGACCATATACTTCGAATACATAAGAAAAATCGAAAGAAATAGGATTAACAGCAACGAAAACATGAAGATTTTTTTACGCATCATATTTATAATTGGGCTACGTACATTAATTTTTCGGTAGTAACCGAAAAATTTACAAGACATATTTAATCTGACTATACAAATTAATAATATGTCCGATGATAAGATAACGCTTGATAGAAAAACGTTCAAGATTCTCGCAAGTAGAACAAGGGTTGAAATATTGAAAAGTCTCGACCGCAGAAGAAAGACACTTTCAGAACTCTCAAAACAATTCGGTATGTCTGTGTCAACAATAAAGGAGCATCTGGATAATTTAGTCGACGCAGAGTTAATCGAGCAAAAAGATGAAGGACGTAAATGGAAATACTACGAACTCACAAAAAAAGGGAGAGGCATACTTCATCCTGAAGATAAAAAAATATGGCTTTTGCTTGCGGTTTCAATCATAGGGGCTGTCGTGGTTGCTGCTGACATGTGGAACTCGTTGATGTCCATGAATGCTGCTTACATAGGCGTGAAGACATTCGCGTCTCGGCAATATGCACCTATGATGACAGCAAACATGCCATATCTTCATATAATCGCCCTTGTATTGCTTTTCGCGGTTATAGCGATTTCAGCAACGAAACTGTACGACCAGAGGCATAGCATTTTCAAGAGAGTATGAGCAGTTGCCTTCTGTAGAATTTTATGGCATCCTCAAGTAGCTTCTCGCCGTTTTTTGTGATTGAATAGACCTTCTTTCTGCCGATTGTCTTTTGCTCTACGTACCCCTTTTTCTTAAGGGAATAAAGAACGACGTATGCTGTCATATTGCCTATTTTAAAGCCGAATCTTCTTCTTATTTCCTCGCGTATTACATACGCATGTTTATTCCCATCTTTCAAAATACGAAGTATATATGGCCATATGCACTCTGTCGTGTTGTTTTTTATTAGTTTCTTCATCGGCATGATTATTTTATAGCTATAAAATATTTAAAAAGAGCCTCGTAAGTATTTTATAGCTATAAAATATTGAGGTGATGTG
>JAGGYQ010000066.1 GCA_021162425.1 Candidatus Aenigmatarchaeota archaeon | reverse complement strand
GCCGATGTATGTCGAAAAATGCACACCGAAAGCTTTATAAATACTAAATGTTAATTACTAAATAGAAGTAAAAAAGTTGGGGTGTCTAAATGACGGTTGCATCTGCTGCTGTAATGGAAGAAGATAACTTTAGCGATTTTTATAAAGGGCTGTGGGAACTGGCAAAAAAAGTTATAGGATGGCTTATAGGTGATATAGGGGCTTATCATTTGCCCATGGTTTCAACTAAATATGCTAAACAGTTGACAGGTAAAGAAGATGTCCTTGCTTTGTATGACCCGGAAACTGGTGAAATAGCAATAACAGACCACCCGTTCAACAGAGACTCATATGTGAGAGAATTTGCTTCACTCCATGAATTGGGTCATAAATACCTTGAAGAATTTTTAAAACCGCTGTATGGTAACACCATCAATATAGATGAAGAAGTGTTTGCTGATGTTTATGCTCTTGATAAAATGATTAAAAAATATGGTAATGATGAAAAATATGGTAATGATGTTGTAGGTTATCTGAAGAAAATTGGTGTGGTAGAGAAAGACGCAATCACCAAATTTGAAGAATATAAAAATCTTATGAAAAACCCTGGTGTGAGGTGGAAATAATGAAAGGGTATAATCCTTTAAAAGGTATTGGTGAATCAATAATTGGTGTAGCCAAATATTTATTAGTAGATGTGCCCACAACGTACATGTTTGGTAAATTAAATGAAAACCCAGTAACATCTACACTCACTGATTATCTTGGTTTTGCGATAGGTCCACAAGATAAAAGATTTTTGTATTTCGAGAAAGATGAAAATGGAAATTATCACTTTTTAGGTGCTTCAGATAGACTAATATCCGATCCTATGGAGATATTATCGCAAAGATCATTGGAAGCCCCTGAGTTTAGTATAACTACACACAAAACAAGGGCTGTGGAAACTATAACGAGTAATTTGTTTGGTGATCCAAAATACGACCCACTTTTCAACAGAATTAAATCTTCACTGGTAGCGGAGCAAGTAAAATTCTATGAATTATATGGGCATAAAAGAAAATTAAAAGGTGAAATATATGTCGTGGATAGATTTGATCCACATAATTTGATGAAAAATACCATATATTGGGGTTATAGATCTGCATTATTTTCTTTGATAACACCTATAGCAAAAGGTATGGCAAAAGCACTTGAAAAAGTTGGAATATCATCTATACCTATAATGTCAAACGCCGTTAAGTTTTGGGAGAATGTTGATCATTATTTAACTGGTATACCTTATTTGAGTAACATTAAGGATGTGTTAAGTAAATCGCCAACATATGATTCTTTGGTACAACTACAACAAAGATGGAGAGAATTGGAAAATTTCAGTAAAATATCAAAGGACCCGTCAATAATAGAAGAAGAGATGAATGAAATAAAGGAAAAAATGGAAATGCTTATGGGAAAATATGGAATGGAACTTCTGTAATATAGTATGAGTTTATTTAAAATCTGAAGGTGAATAATAAATTATGGATTTCATAGATTTGTTCGCAGAGATATTCAAGTTGGACTATTCCATCATAAATGAATACGCTTCGCAGGGTCCAATTTACCAACTTTTTTACATCGTATTTTTCCCGACAGTTTTCATAATATTCTTCATCTACATACTTTCAAGATTGGTTATTTACTCTCACAAGGGTATTCGCATAATGGTTTCCGTTGCCATTTATGCCTTTATAGTTTTGCAGGGTTATTACAGGTGGTTTGTGTATTTTAGCAGATTCTGGCTGTTTGGCTTGTTATTGATAGGTATACTATATATGATTATTACAAGAGGACATGAACCAAAATCTCAGGGAGGAGTAAAAGCTAAGAGCATCTCCTCTGTGAAAACACAACTTGGCAATATTTTCATAAAAAAAACAACAGGCAGACTGGACGCCGAGGTCAAAACACTGGAAGAAGCGCTGATGACGATATCATCCGTTATCGAATCTTTTGAAAAAGGAAATTCAAAAGATATAGATAATATATATGGCGGACCGGGTGGTCTTTTTAATCAGTTACAAACTATAAGAAATGAAATCCTGAAAATATGGGACGAGACTTCAATAGCAAACATTCCTATAACAGGCGATGTTAAAAAGTTGATAAAACTTTATAACGAAGTTGCAAGAAAGGTTCGGACAATATTAGGAGTCAAGGCGCAGGAAATAAAAGGTTGAATATGCTCCCGTTAGACTTCATTTCAATCGAAATCCTCCTTCCATTTTTCTTAGTCCTTGCAATCGTCTACGGCGCGCTTGAAGTTTCTCACATATTCAGAAACAAAGCCGTAAAGGGGATAATAGCTGTGGTGTTTGCGTTCTTCTCTGTGATGAATTACGAGGTCGTCACGCTAATAAACTCGTTGCTCCCTTATGCAGCGTTGTTCTTCATAGCGTTGTTTTTCTTCTGGTTCATAAAGAAGCCGTTCTCGGGTGGCGGGAAAAGTGACCCTGTCCTTGTGATAATAATTTTGGGTCTGGTGCTGATATTCTTCGCCAGATTAATAGCGACCGAAAATATACCCGAGTATTCGTTCTTGGCAAACCCCAATCTCTTATGGGCAGCAGGTCTGGTGATAATTTTGCTCATTCTGTGGAAGGCTTACAAAACAGGGTCACAATAAGCTATGCAGCTTTTCTTTGTTCTTTTTCCCGTTCGACATCTTCTTTTATCTTGGCTATCAAAGCCTCGTTCAAAAAGTATTCTTTAAGTATGTTGCTCACGTTCTTGAAATGTTCTCGCGGAAATTTCTTAAGATAGAGTACATTAACCAGATCACTGCTGTCTGTTTCCGGGTCAACCAACGCGTACATATTGGCAGAAAGGTTGACGATGATGTTTTTCGATTCTTCTTCTGTTTTGGCATTATAAATATAATTCTTCATTTGCGATTCAAGTTCCATTAACGCTGATTTATAACTCTTGTTAGCCTCTTTCAATCTGGGATCTCCATACTCATCGAGCCGATCTATATCTTCGTATAAGACTCCAAGATATTCCTTAAGCTTGTTGAAAGCTGTTTTAAATTCATCCGCCTTTATTGCCATAATTGCACCGATTTTTTATCACTTAATAGTGATTTCCATAGTTTATAAAGCTTTCGGTTGGGAATATCTAACTCAAATTTATAAATGTTCCCCAATAATTAAATAATATGGCAGACGGAGCATTCTACATACTATTGCAGAACATGTCAAGGCTGGGATTCTTCCAGTTCCTCTTCCCGTTCTTGCTCGCACTGGCGATAATCTACGGACTTCTCAGCTGGGCATTGAAAGAGCAGCTACCAAAATCAGCAAGAGGTTTGATTTCATTAATATTCGCGTTCTTCGTGATGCTTTACACAAGCTGGAACACAATGATAGTCAGCTTTTTCGCCAATCTCTCAGGTGCATGGCTTGTGGTGGCAACAGGCTTGCTTTTCATAGTGATACTCCTTGCACTGGTAGGCTATGACGTAAAGAAGCTAACCGAGGGTAAAACAAGCAAGTGGGCATTGGTCCTGCTGCTCGTCTTTATAGGCATAGTGATATTCTTTGGAGCTGGTGGAGCAATGCTTATGAACATACCAGGATGGACAATGAGCTCAGATTTCTGGACAGTGCTTTTCTTCATAGTAATTCTGGCAATAGTGATATTCTGGCTGGGGCAGGAAGAAGGAGGCGGAGCAGCACCAGCTGGCGGTGGAGAATCTAAGTAGCGCGAAGACAACCCAGCATAAAATCTCTTTTCATTATTTTTATTACTACGCTCAAATTTTATTTCATGAGAAGGAAAAAACCTGCGAAATGGCTCAGAATAGCGAAAGAACGTATAAAAATACTTTTCACCATCGCGGAAAACGAATTCGACAAACATCCAGAGAGGTCAAAAAGATACATACAGCTCGCCAAAAAGATAGCCATGCGCTACAACATTCGAATACCCAAACCACTGAAAAGAAAGTTCTGCAAAAAATGCTTTTCCCTTCTCAAACCCGGGAAAACAGCAAGAATAAGAACGAGCAAGGATAAACAATCTGTCATCATAACCTGTCTTATGTGCGGACACGTAAAAAGGTATCCTTATATAAGGGAGAAAAAAGAAAATAAAAATTAATGAAACTTGTTTTGCTTATTGGCATGCTTGTAATATTCATATCGTGTTTTTTCATATTCTTCACATTCGACTCCATGATACGGACAAAGCTGGTTTGCACCATAGGTTCAACTTATGAGTGCAACGTAAAAGAGCTCAATATGACGATTATCATAGGGATACTTATAGTTGGCATGTTTCTTTTCATAGACACGCTTGTTGTTTACATAATGATAAAATCATGGGTCCCTGACCTTTTCATATACAGTGGTCACTGAACACCCAGCATCTTTCTGAAAAACCACACCGCTGGTATAGTTGAAAAGAAATACCACCAGAACCAGTTCAGCTCACTTCCCAGAAGCGGAAGATTGAACGGCAACCTAACAACTGTCTCTGCGTATGTCTGCGATACAAAACCCAAAATTATCATGACCAACACAAGCGATATCATCATCGGTTTCATGTTGAGAGAAAATTGCTTCTGGCTCAATTTCATCATCTCGTTCAGGTATTCTTGGGATTTTTTGACATCGCCCGCCTTCTGCGCTTCTTTTGCTTTATCCTTGTAAAATTTCATGTCTTCTTTTAACTGTCTGATTGCCTTTTGGTCGCCCAAAAACCTATAGGATGCCTGAAGCACGAACGATATGACCAATGCCCACAGAAAAACATCCTGATACGGCTGGAACACAATACCACCTCAATATTTTAAGACTCCTATCAGAGATTCGACGGCATCTAATATCCTTTTCTCCCTGAATTTTATTATTTTTAGCAAAGCGCCCGATGTCAAAGAACATGCAAATGCGTAAAATCTGTTGACCTGCTGTTGCTCCACAACTTCTGGGACCAGCCTTTGACCAACGCCAGGCATTTTCTCAAGTATAACCATCACGCTGGGCTTGAATGTCTCGAAAAAATCCTTTGGCATGGCCTGAATATATCCATGATTCATTGTCCTGAATGTCAAACATCCATCAACAATAACGAGGTCTTTCTGCTCTTTGAGCACGTCTATGAGTATTTTCTGCGATTTCTTGTAGTAGTCCTTAATGAGAATTTGCAAGGATTCGAACTCCTCTGCTGTTTTTATTTCCTCTCTCATATCGGAAAGTGAATCGAAATCAACAACTCTGGATTTCCTCAAAAGTCCTGACCTCTGAAGAGCAAGGTTTATTATGGACTTTTTGTCTATACTCTCGAGCCCTGTGACAAAAACGAGTTTCATAGTATTTATATCACCTATTTCTTTAAAATATTTTTGAGCTGCGTGAGAAGTGAGTTTTCCCCGGGGTCTTCCCCTCTTAGCAATCCAAGATAAACGCTGACAAAGTCAAGCACATACATAGTTGAAAGCACCCTTGATATATCGAGTGGATATGTAGACCATATCTCAACCACGCATCTGGCAGATTTTTTAAGCACTTTTTTCGTAAATTCGATTCTTTTCCTTATCTTCTCGCTTTCGTGTTCGTCTCTTAGGACAACGACTCCGAAACTTTTTGTGAGAGACTCGGCATGTTCCCATCCGAGAATGGAGTTGTGGTTCATTTCAGGATAAATTTCATGAAAGGCTGGCAGTTTTGAATTTTCATTGAACTGGGATTTTGCGCGATACGCAACAGCCGAGTATTTGCCAAATCCCTGAATAATTGGCACGGAGCCAAACAGCTTCAATGCGATTCTTTTTGCAGGATTGTTTTTTGTTGGTATCGATGTTGTTATTTCGTCTCTTGTCTCTTTCAAATGCTTGACTATTCTGTCGAGGTTCTGCTTGTTTATGAACTTTAATTTAGCGAGGATAACAATGAGCGGGAAAAACAGGTAAGCAAAGGCAAATCTTGGAGGCAAACCCTCCGGTATTTTAATGTGTCTAATTCTGTTTTCGACCGCCATTCTTTCAATTTCACCGCCTGATGATATAGCTATTATCTTACATCTTCTTTTCAACGCCTGCTGGAACATACTAATGGTTTCTTCTGTGTTGCCAGAATAGCTTACTATGAACACCAAATAATCTTTGCCGACGTAATTGGGCAATACGTAGTCTTTGAAGACTCTTATGTCTCTATCGGGAAATAATCCTGCGAGAATATCACCTGCTATTCCCGACCCTCCCATACCACAAACAGCAACCGATTTTGGCTTTTTGAGTTTGATATTTTTGGAATTTTGCCTTGCCATTTCAATTGCTTCCTCGCACTGTTCTGGGAAGGACTCTATAGCATCAATTACATGAAATTTGTCCAGTTTCCTCATGCTTTCTACATTATCCAACATTTTACCGCCTCTTTGCAATTTCTTTAAACCCTGTGTAGGGAATCAAAGCCTTTGGTATTTTTATGCGACCGTCTTTTTCTTGGAGGTTCTCGAGCATCGCAACAATCGTTCTTTCGGTCGCAATAGCCGTTGAGTTCAGGGTGTGGGCAACCTCTTTTGAACCGTTCTGTCTCAAAATCTTTATATTGAGTTTTCTTGCCTGATAGTCTGTGCAGTTAGAACACGAGACCACCTCACGGAATTTTCCCTGTGCCGGCATCCATGCCTCGAGGTCGTATTTGAGCGAGGCGTTATCGTTCATCTCTCTTGATGCGATTGAAACAATTCGATATGGTATTTCAAGTGCCTGAAATATTTTTTCTGCATTCGAAATCAGTCTCTCATGCCACTTCCAGCTGTTTTCTGGTTTGCATAGAACAAACTGCTCGACCTTATCAAACTGATGAACGCGAAATATTCCTTTCGTGTCCTTTCCATGCGAACCTGCTTCACGCCTGAAATTCGTCGAAAAGCCGGCGTAAAGTTTTGGCAAATCCCTTTCGTTAAATATCTCGCCCATATGGTATGCTGCCAACGTCTGTTCTGCTGTCGCAATAAGGAAAATGTCTTCACCTTCTATTTTATATAACTGCTCCTCGAAATCAGCGAGTTCAGCCGCCTTTGATATGGGTTCTTTTTTCAAAATAAACGGCGTCCACATAGGAGTAAAGCCTTGTTTTGTTAGAAAATCCATGGCAAATCTTATGAGTGCTAAATTTAGTATAACGAGTTCGTTCTTCAAATAATAAAATCTTGCACCTGAAACACTTGAAGCTCTTTCTATGTCAGCAAGGTTGTAGTCAGCAATTATATCAACGTGGCTTCTCGGTTTGAAATTTATAACCTCGTAATTCATCTTTCCATTTGTTTCTTTTTTGAAATTTCCAACATCATTTCGCCAGACTTTTGCCTTTCCCCAAAACCGAATCAATTCGTTACTTTCGTCTGTTTCGCCCACAGGGACTGTCTCGTGAAGTATGTTACCAATCGTGTATCTGTATCTTTCCCTCTTTTCAAGATATTCCTTAACCTTTCTGTCATTTTCTTCTATTTCTTTGTTTATTTTTTTCATTTCAGCTATCTTCTTTTCTGCTGATTTTCCTTTTTTCTTAAGCTCTGCTATTTCTCTGGATACGAGATTTCTCTTATGTTTGAGTTCATCCGCCTTTTTCAGAGCATCTCTCCATTTTTTGTCGTACTCTATAACTTTGTCCACATTTTTTGGATCTTTAAACCTCTTTTTTTCCGACTCACGGATAACATCTGGATTCTCTCTGAAAAGACGTATATCGAGCATAAGATCACCTATAAGATTTTGTTATCGGCGAGGTTAATAAATAT
>JAGGYQ010000060.1 GCA_021162425.1 Candidatus Aenigmatarchaeota archaeon | reverse complement strand
GTTAAATTTAAATCAATACATTTATAATATAGTCAATTGTCTAATGGGCCCGTAGCTCAGCTGGTAGGGTTGTTCGAAACGGACGAAGTCCGTTTCTTCCGAAACCTCTGCAAAGAGCACCAGGCTCTTAAACCCCGGATGTTATGACTTATGGGATGATTGCGGTGACACCTGGGGGTCGCGGGTTCGAATCCCGTCGGGCCCATTATTAATACGTAGAACTCTATCTCAATCTTCTGTCCCTTTCAACTGATTTCCATTGCCAGCTGTGTTTCTTTATTTTTTTACTTCTTCCAAAACCGCAGGCTGCGCATACACCCTTTCTTACGTGAAAAGAATGTCTGCCACATCTTCTGCAGAGTACATGACTCTTTTTCTGTTTTTTACCAAAACTTGGCGTTCCTTTAACCATAATAATCACTTTAAGGACTTGGTGAAATAAGGATTATATTATCCCCCCGAACAAGGACTGTTCCAAGCTTTTCTACTTGCCCGTCAGGGCTCTTGACCTCTGCATCATCCAGCCATATGTTCAGATGCGAGTCAAATGCCTTTAACACGCCTACTATCTTGTCACCTTTTTTAATTTGTATGAGAATTCTTTTGTTTTCTGAGCTTCCAAGAACATCCAATGGCCTCTGCTGCATTTTGACAACCTCCTCCTGTGGTTAATGAAATTATTTAAAGGTTAATTATTAAAAAGTATTGCATCTATGTATTTAAATACATACTGTAGTTATATTTCAATTAGGTGCTTTGTATGGTCAAATGGCATTTAAAATCGCAAAGAAAACCAACAGGCGGCAAACTCCAAAAGCACAAAAAGAAGAAAAAATATGAGAGGGGTAGTAAATTTCTTGAGCCGAAAGTTGGCGAAATTTCTCTTAAAATAAAACGGGCGCGTGGGGGAAATCGAAAACTTAAACTTCTGTCAGTAAATGAAGCTAATGTGTCTGACCCGACGACCCGAAAGGTTAAAAAAGTTAAAATACTCTCAGTCGAGAAAAACCCAGCAAATCCGCACTTTGTCAGGCGAAACATCGTTACAAAAGGCGCAATAATTAAAACGGAGATTGGTCTTGCAAAGGTTACGAGCAGACCTGGACAGAATGGAATAGTGAACGCAGTCCTTATGGAAGATAAAAAGTAAAACCCGATTACATTTATTTTAAGCATCAAGTCAGTTTTTATCTATGGGCAATAGAATTATTACATTTGTAAAGTTTTATATCATGTTTTTCATCTTTGCCATTCTTGTTAATTTATCATTGGAAATTGCATTCAGATTTGTCCTCGAAATTCCAGAGAAACTCGACATAATGGGGATAATAATGTTCTTTATCATTTTCAGTCTGCTAGGTGCTCTCGTGCTGTTTTTTAAAAGATACAGCGCGGTGAAAATGGGGATACTGTCGCTTATAATTGGTCATATATGCGAATTCACATTCATGCGACCTGAATGGGTTCAGAATATTTATTCACTCAAAATAGGCATGGACGTAGTGGTAGCTTTTGTTGTTTCTTCTGTTTTTTACTGGTTCCCAGCGTGGTTGATACCTTCATATGTAATTAACAGAATTTATCAAACGAAGAATTAACATGAGAAGTTTACTTTAATTCTATATCAATTTTTACATCTTCAGGTATTGGAATCCTGACGATTTGACGAAGTGCACGTTCATTCGCTCCTATATCTATGACCCTTTTATGTATTCTCATTTCCCAACGATCCCATGTGGCATTTCCATGCCCTGTTCCATCGCCGCATGGCGTTTTGAGTGTGACAACTTTTAATTTCTTGGTTGGAAGCGGTATAGGTCCGCGTGTGAATGTTCCGTACTTCTCGGCGATTTCCTTTATTTCTCTACATATTTCATCCAGTTTTTTGTGATCGGTTCCAGCTAATTTAATTCTTGCATATTCCATACTT
This sequence comes from Candidatus Aenigmatarchaeota archaeon, assembly GCA_021162425.1. Classification (GTDB taxonomy): domain Archaea; phylum Aenigmatarchaeota; class Aenigmatarchaeia; order QMZP01; family QMZT01; genus JAGGYQ01. Next base: position 28,309 of record JAGGYQ010000060.1, on the reverse strand, counting down.
TCACCATTGCTCACTTCACTTAAATATTTATCTTTTGCTCCTTTGTTTATATCTTCTTGGACCTTGCGAACTTCTTGGAGGTTTATGCGGTTCTGTCCTTCTCGGGTCGTATACAAACATATTTCTGTCGTAGGCGAGAATTTTTTGTTTGGCTTCATTGCCAAAAAGCTTTACAAGGGCTCTTGCTACTGATTGTCTGACAGCGTCAATTTGACCATTCACGCCACCGCCTGCCACCCTGACGATGAAGTCGTATTTTTTCCATTCTTCGCCTACGAGCATAAACGGCTCTTTGAGCCTAAGCATCATAATTTCATTATACAAATTCTCTGGAGGGAAACCGTTGATGAGCAAACGCCCTGACCCCTGTTTTACGACGGTTCTTGCCACAGCTCTTTTTCTTTTACCTACTGTGAAAATTGTTTGTCCTTTTGGTTTGTCTGCGTCCTTCTTTTTGTCCTTTTGTTTTGCAGCTGTCATTTACCACACCATTTCTTTGTTATGTCATCAAGATAGATAAATTTATGTGTTAAAACTTTCTTTGCATCCGCCACGACCTCGAATTTTTCACTTTCCAGTTCTTCGGGAATAGAGGCGTAGACTTTAAGTTTTTTATATGCCTCGCGGCCCTTTGCTTTACGGAAAGGCAGCATACCTCTGACCATCCTTCTGAAAATGCCTTCTGGTTTTTTTGGGTAAAACGGACCATGATACGGGTCGCCTCTTTTCATTTTTTCCTCAAAGAACTTGGTGATAGCGTGTGGGTTTCCAGATATTACGAGTTTTCGGGTGTTTACGACTATTATCTCCTCGCCATTGAGCAGTCTTTTTGCTATGCAAGATGCCAATCTACCTGCGATGCAATTCTCAGCATTTATGATAGTTGCCATGGTATCATCCCATTATCTTTATTCTATGCCCTTTTGGGTTTTTTTCATAAAGCTCTTCGATAGACAAGCATGAACCCCCTGCTTTCTCGATTTTTTCTTTTGCTGTCCTTGAAAATCTAACTGCGGCGACATTCAGTTTTTTTGTAATTTCACCAAATCCTAGCACACAGCCCGGAACGATGATTGTTTCATTTTTATTCGCATGTTTTTCGAGTGTGAGCAGATTTACCTCGTATGCCTTCCTTCTCGGTTTGTTGAGCTTTTCTGCTACAGCACGCCACAAAGGAGAGTTATGTTTAAAACTGCCTTTGTAGAGCGTTTCTATTAGATTCTTCAACACCGGATTTTTGTTTTTTATCTGCATATATACACCGATAGCATATCTTATGTCATGGTAATATATAAATTTAAATTCTTTTTAGTCATTCTGACAAGAATCAGAATTTTGCTTTCTCAGGCGCCTCTGCGCAGTCGCAGGAATGTTTTTCAGGTATTTTTGGTATTGCTGCTTTCAAAATAGTTTCAACCTTCTTCGCATTTTCTTTCATGGTTTTCACAACTGTCTGCACATCTACGGGTTCATCTGCCCACACATCGTAATCTGTAACAGTTGCTATAACTGCATAGCATATGCCCAATTCTCTTGCCAATACCGCTTCTGGGACACACGTCATGCCTATTATGTCTCCGAATTGTCGAAACATCATTGATTCCGCCCTTGTTGAGAATCTGGGACCTGATATGCGTAGGTACACACCTTTGCTGTGATGTTTAATATTCAACGACTTCGCGACGCCTATCAAGATGTCTCTCAATTCAGGGCAGAATGGATCAGCGAAAGCAATATGTCTGACATCAGGACCATTGTAAAATGTTATGACATTCTTCCCCCAATCTATCAGCTGGTCGGGAAATACAACATCACCTCGCTCATAGTCTTTTTTCAACGAGCCAACTGCAGCTGTCCCTATTATTCTTTCCACGCCGACGGTTTTAAGTGCGTGCAAATTTGCCTGAAAATTTATTTTATGTGGCGGTATGGTGTGGTTTCTCCCATGTCTTGGGAGCAACGCAACTTTCATACCTTTATATTCCGCTATTTTTATGCTATCAGATGGTTTTCCGTGAGGTGTCTTAACATCAAATATTTCCGCGTTTTCGAATATTTCGGAATCATATATACCTGTCCCGCCTATTATGGCGATTCTCGCACGCATCAGAACACCTTTCGGCAAATGCCTTAATTTTATGTAATATTATAAAAAACAGAAAATTAATAAAAAGATATGCCAAGGGAAAGGTTGCTCATACTCAGCGTGGACAGGGATAATGATATCGGACAGAAGATAGGTGTAAAAGCCCCTATCATCGGAAGGGAAAAAGTTTTAGAGGTGGCGACGAGTCTCGCTTTAAAAGACCCAGAGGAGTCTGATGCGAATGCGATGTTTGGTTCATTGAAGATAATGGATGAACTCAAAGACAAATACGATGTTGAAGTCGCCATTATAGCAGGGCATAGGAACAGGGGTATAGAGGCTGACAGGGAAATATCTAAACAGTTAGGCAACATCCTTAAAAAAAGACCAAGTGATTTCGTGGTCTTTGTCTCGGATGGGGCAGATGACGAGTATATAATCCCTATAATTCAGTCGCAAATACCAATATTGTCAGTCAAGCGAATAGTAGTTAGACAATCCCAAGTGCTCGAGTCTGGATATTACAAGATAAAGGATTTTCTGAAGGAAACGTTGGATAATCCCAGATTTGCAAGACTGGTATTCGGTCTACCGTCTGTTGCTCTTATTCTTTACGCGCTTTTTGATATTCAAGGGTGGCGGTTTATAGTGGGGTTCGTTGGTGCGTATCTTTTCATAAAGGGGTTCAAGCTTGAGGATTATATTTTGGGTGCTTTTGAGGAGTTTAAAGAGTCCTTTACCAAAAGGAGATTTGCATTCTTCACCTATATAGTTTCGATTGCTGTTGGGGTATTGGGTGTTTACAGGGCATACAATTCTGTTATGGATTTTGTAAATATAGGCATTTTTGAGATGACGGCAGCCTTTTTCATAGCATCTATCTACTTCTTCTGGATTTCTGGAACAATAGCATGGCTCGGCAGGAATATAAGTTATAAAAACAGGAAAACATCAAGAATAGCATCAATTCCGCTTTTTGGTCTTGCTGTGTCAATTGTTATATACAATGCAGGCGAAATAATTCTCGATCCAAACATCTCGTCATTCAACTTCATAATTTCCATAGGTTTAGGATTCGTGATAGCTTTGATAGCGCTCGCCCTGGAAACCGTTGACTAATTATTTTCTTTCTCGATTTTGGTTTGTATCTCTATAATTTTTTGCTCAAAGTTTTCCAGCATTCTTTCAAATGCTTCTTTGGATAATTCTTTTTTGTAAAATTTCTTTTCTGCTATTTCTTTGGCTTTTTTCAGCTCATCGAGTTCTTCTTTGAGTTTCTTAATTTTTTCTGATTCTTCAGGTTTTTTTTCTGGTTTTGCCGTTTTGTCATCTTTGGCTTCTGTTTTGGCTTTTTCTATGGTTTTGACATAGTGTTCTGGTATTATAAATTCGATGAAGAAAAAAGACACAGCCAATCCCCATTTTTCGAACGTGTGTCTGATTGCTTTTTCTATCCAGTCTTTTAATGATTTCTGGGAATTCATTTCGATTATTTTTTCGAGTTGCAGCTGGTTTATTCTGGGTAATAACTTCTTGAACACGACATCAGAAAGGGTTTTAGACCATATATCATCTAAAGATATGACATCTCTCTCTTTAAGCAAGGCATTCAAAAAAATGTCACTTTCTTTTACTTTGAATTTTATAATGAACCTTGCATCCATTATTCTGTTGCCCGCCAAATAAATTTTTTTGACAGTCTCATCTATTGTTTTTTCACCTTTATCCACTAAGACGATGTGCGTGAACCCCCTCTCTGGAAGACTTTTTAATGAAAATCTGCTTGGTCCGAACTCTTCTAGTATTTCGCCATGCTTTTCTGTTATGACATATTCATCCTTTTTGGTGAGAAATTCTTTTCTCAAACCCCCAAACATCTCATTTTTCTCAAACCTCTCAGCTATCACGCCTTCTTTTCTTTCCCAGACCATTGTCATATTTGATAATTCTCGGAAAAGATTAAAAAGCAAATTAATATAAATATTACTTCATAGATTATCATATCGGTGTGCAACATGATAAAGCAAATACCAGCAAACAAATTAATAAACACATTGGCAAAGGAGTTGGAGAAGGTCAAAGAAATTCAGCCGCCGGAATGGGCAGCATTTGTTAAGACAGGCATGTGCAAGGAAAGACCGCCTGCTCAAAAGGATTGGTGGTATGTGCGTTCTGCAGCCATACTCCGTAGGCTTGCTTTGGGGCAGGCTGTTGGCGTTTCAAGGTTGAGGAGGGTCTACGGTTCGCGAAAGAGAAGAGGGCACAAACCAGAGCACAAATACCCGGCGTCTGGAAATATCATAAGAAAAATATTACAGCAGCTCGAGACCGCTGGATTCGTTAAAACAGAAAAGGGAAAAGGTCGTATGATAACAGCAAAAGGCAAAATATTTGTTAAAAATACTGCGAAATCTCTTACCGGGAGTTGATAAAATGCCTGAATATATAGACCCAAATCAGTTGAAACAGCTTGAACAGATAGAGGCAATGAAGAGACAAATACTTAGTAGAATGCTTAGCAAAGAGGCATATGAAAGGCTCGCGCGTGTAAAGATTGTAAATCCAGAGCTTGCCGCGCAGGTTGAATTATACTTGCTCCAGATATATCAGTCAGGAAGACTTGATAAAACGATAAGCGATTCCCAGCTAAAGGGAATTCTCGGGCTTTTGTCCCAGAAAAAGGATTTTAAAATAATGAAAAAATGAGTGATATAATGAGTAGAAATAAAGGTGCTGGCAAAAAGACAAGACTTGTTGCAAAAATGAAGATAAGAACAGCCCCGAGGTGGGCTGATATAAGAAAGTTTAGCCTGAAAAGGGCAAGGACAAGAAGAATACGTGTGCACACAAAGGATTGGAGAAGAGGACCGAAGTTAAGGGTGTAGGTGTTTTTATGACGGATATAGAAAGGATTTACACCATAAATTTAAGGAAAGAATGGTTAAAAGAGCCAAGAGCGAAAAGAGCGAAGAGGGCAATAAAAACCGTGAGAGATTTTGTCGGGAGGCACACAAAGGCAAAAGAGGTTAAAATTTCAAAAGGTGTCAATGAGATGATTTTTGTACATGGCTTCAAGAAACCACCCGGAAAAATAAAGGTCAAGGTTAAAGGCGATGCGATCGCAGTCGAGGTAAGACTTATAGATGAACCAGAGGAAAAGAAAATGGAGAAAAAATCAGTCTCGATCAGGGAAAAGATTTCAGGCAAAAAGCCCGAGGAACCCGAGAAGGAGCAGCCCACAAAAACGAAGATTAATAAAGAAGTTGAGAAAAGAAATAAACATGAAAATAGCAAGGCTTGATTTCCATAAAGACCCAAATATAGGATTATTTTCTGTTGTGACCGACGAGTTCTGTATTGTCAACAATTTTGTGAATGAAAGCAAGATAAAAATAATTAAAAAAGTTTTAAAGACTCCTGTTTTTCAGGCGAGTATGTTAGGCACAGGATTGCTCGGCATATTTATGGCAGGAAATTCTAGGGGACTCTTGGTTTCCAGCAGGGTTCATGATAAAGAGATAGAAACTCTTAAAAAGAAGCTGGATGTGCTTGTTCTAGATACGAAACACACAGCCATGGGTAACATGATACTCTGTAACAACAACGGCTGTATAATATCGAAAGACCTCGAGAAATACAGAAAAGATATAAAGTATTTTTTAGGTGTTGAGACACGAGTTGGAACAATCGGAGGTATGAATTTGGTTGGCTCTCTTGGGGTCTGCAATTCAAGGGGATGTCTTGTGCATAAAGATATAAACAAAAAGGAAAAGAATCTTTTGGAAAAAGTTTTAGACGTCCCTGTTTCAGCAGGAACTGTGAATTTTGGCAACCCGTGGGTGAAATCGGGAATACTTGCCAACTCATTTGGGTGTCTTGTCGGAAGTCAGACAAGTGGACCAGAATTGGGAATAATATCAGAAGCTCTGGGCTTCCTGTAGCAGCTTGAATTTAAAATTTACTTGAATTTACTTATAATATGGTTAAGGTAAAACAAATTCCAGAAGATTTTATAGTTGAGGAAATATTCGAAAAGCAGAGACATGAGAACAGAAAGGAAAAAGGATTTTATGTCTGGTTTACACTTAAAAAAAAGAACTGGGACACCTTCTCGTTTCTTAAAACTCTTTCGAGGGCGTTGGGTATTTCCATAAAAAGATTTGGATACGCGGGGGTTAAAGACAGAAAGGCGATAACATACCAGAAGATATCTGTATGGAACGTTCCTATCGAAAAGCTCAAGAAAGTAAAAATAAAGGATATACAAATGACAGATTTCCAAATTAAAGATGAAAGAATTAATATAGGCGACCTTAAAGGCAACAAATTTACAGTTACTATAAGAGATATAGACGGAAATCACATGGACAGAATTAAGAAGAATATTGAGGCATTGAAAAAAGAGGGTTTTGTGAATTTATTCGGTGGACAAAGATTTGGCTCAAAAAGGATGGTGACACATCTTGTCGGTCGCGAGATAGTCAAAGGAAATTTGAAACAGGCGGTCTGGCTCTATCTAACAAAATCAACAAAAGAGGAACCGAGAAAGACCAGAAGATTTAGGTTTATGCTAAAAGAAGGGCAGGACCTTAAGCAAGCCCTTAAGACATGCCCAAAGGGACTTCGGATAGAAAAGGCAATTCTTAATCACCTGATTTCGCACCCTAATGATTATGCAGGCGCGTTGAGAAAGGTTCCAAAGAAGTTGAGAAAGATGTTTGTTCATGCGTATCAGGCATATCTATGGAACAAAATCGCAGGATTATTGGCGGAGTCTGTGAGACCAAGGACAAACATAAAAATACCCATGGTGGGGTTCGGGACAGACCTAAAAAAATACACCTTCGCCGATGCAATAGAAAAGACACTCAAAGAAGAACTCATCTCACCAAATGATTTTCTTGTAAAGAGAATGCCAGAACTTGCGTCTGAAGGCGATGAGAGAGATTTTTTGGTTTTTCCCAAAGATTTGAGCTACATTTTTGAAAGAGACGAGCTCAACGAAGATAAAATGAAGTGCGTGCTTAAATTCAAGCTTCCAAAAGGAAGCTATGCCACAGTTTTACTAGATGAGGTTATAAAATGAGGATGATAAAATTCGCTCTTGTTGGTCTGGCAGGGCTTGTTATCAACGAGTTTCTGCTTTTTATGCTTACTGATATTTTTCACATTTATTATGTTATTTCGAGTATAGTTTCTGTTGAAATATCAATAATATCAAATTTCATATTTCATGAGTTGTGGACTTTTGCAGACAGGCAAAGAGGTTCATTTGCACAAAGATTTTTGCTCTATAATATTTTTTCATTGTCTGGTCTGCTTGTTAATGTTGGGTTGCTTTTCTTTTTCACAGAGTTTTTCGGTTTTTTCTATCTAATTTCAAATATACTCGCGGTAATGGTGGTTTTTTTCTGGAATTTTTTAATGAGCAGGAAATGGGTGTGGTCACGTGAGAAATGCAGAATTGGGCGTTTGAACAAGAATCCCATAATTTCGCTTATAATACCTACGTATAACGAAAAGCATAACGTCAGAATACTTGTGCCAAGGCTTTTTAACACACTAAAAGGATATAAATTCGAGATTATTTTTGTTGATGATAATTCCCCCGATGGAACAGGGGAAGTGCTTGAGGAACTGAAAAAGAAATACAGAATTACGGTAATTCACAGAGAAGGCAGGAAGGGGTTGTCATCTGCTGTTCTTGACGGTGTTCGTGTTTCAAAAGGCGAGATAATAGGAATTATGGATGCAGACCTCTCACATCCTCCTGAAGCTATACCAGATATGGTGAAACCTATAATAAATGGGGAAGCTGAAGTCGTCATAGGAAGCAGATACGTAGGATGCGGTTCAATTAAAGGATGGAGTCTGAAAAGGAAGCTTATGTCGAAAGCAGGGAATATTCTGGCAAGACCTTTGACAGGTGTGAATGACGCGATGTCGGGTTTTATCTTTTTCAGGCGTGATGTGATAAACGATGTTAAATTTAGGCCAATGAGTCTTAAAATAGGGCTGGAGATACTCGTGAAAGGAAATTACAACAAAGCGGTAGAAGTGCCTTATATATTTGTGGACAGAAAATTTGGAAGGAGCAAGCTTGGTTTACGGGAAAGTATAAAATACTTGTGTCACCTCGTCCATTTGTATTTCTATAGAATTAATCAGTAAAAAGCAGGGCTTCAATTCTTTCTTTGGGCTGAAAGCCTTCATAGAGGTTTTCATTTATTATGAGCGATGGATATTTTGTGATGTTGTAATACGTTTTCAAGGTTTGGACAGATGGTTCATCGAGATCTGCATCCAACGCAAATATGAGAACGCGGTCACCTAGTTTATTTTTTAGATACGTGAGTATGAAAGATTGATCATCACATCTTGAGCAGTCCTTCGAAAAGAAATATACAATTGTGTTTGCGTTGAGTTTGCATGAAGATTTGAGTTTTTTGGCAAGAAGCCAGTAACCTATCAGAAGCCTGGAATATTTTTTTTTGGTGTTGATATATTCGTTGTAATCCATTATGTCATTACCAGAGCCGTATGATTCCAGCCTTGTCCCTATGAGATATGATTCTTTGTTTATTTCAGAGAGTCTGTTTGCAAGGAGGGGGCAGGTTGCATTTTCACCCAAAACATCGAGAAACAGGAATTCGAGCTGGAATTTCTGGAGACTTTGTGATATTTCAAGCATTTTTGATTCAACTGTGCTTAATTTTTCCAAATTTATAGTATAGCCTATTCCGAGCCCTGAAAGAAAAAGTAGCGAAGATATTACAATGGCGGATATCAATATTTTAAGGTCAAACCTTTTTTTCATTTTACCACTTCCTTTCAAATCCAAGCACCTCGTATATCAACGCTACCGTCCAAATAAACATCATTATGAATGGGTAAAACAGCAGATAAAGGATGTAGCCCGGTTTATTTGCATTTACACTTTCTCTCATCATAGAAAAGCTTTTATACAATATGCCGCATCCGATACCAATGCTTACAAGCATTAGCATAGATGATGTTGAGATTATGTTCAATGTGAGGTAGTTGAGGTCAAAGTTAAAATTGTTCAGGAATACTGTTATATTCCAGTCTATGAGAGAAAGATGCCAGATAAGTTTGGCAAGTGTGTTTGCGGTGTTCCATATCAAAGTAAAGAAAACTGCCATTGCTGCTATCACAGATATGAAGTTCATGGGCAGAAGGAAAATGCCAAGGTTGCCGTATTTTGGATTGAACAACATGTGTTTGTATTTTATCGTGTTTTGCACAGCGCCTCTGTACCATCTCAACCTTTGTTTGAAAAGAGACCTGAAGGTTGACGGGCAAAGCGTGTATGAAAGGGCTCCAAGTTCATTTTCTATTTTATAGCCTGCATCGTGTATTCTCAATGCTATTTCCATATCTTCGGTCAAACTTTTTTCGTCGAATCCACCAACCTCACGAAGAACTGATTTTCTGTAAATGGAAAACACACCGGGTGTGACATGAACAGAATCGATGATAGACAAGCATTTTCTAAGAAATATATTGAGCAAATATTCAGCTGATTGTATTTTCTCTATGAAATTTTTTGGCTTTGAAACTTTTAACGCAGGAGTTACAGCTGCAACCTTCGGGTCTTCAAGATATTTAATCATTCTCATTAATGCATCTTTTTTGACTGTGGAGTCAGCATCTATACATGCTATTACTTCCCCTTTGGCGATTTTCAAGGCTTTGTTGAGAGAATATGCTTTGCCTCTGTTGATCCTGTTACTGATTATCTTTACTCCTTTGAACTTTCTTGCCAGATTTTCTGTTTTGTCAGTTGATGCATCGTTTATGACGATGACCTCTATTTTTCTTTTCGGGTATTCAAGGTTAAGGACAGAGCTGATGGCCTTTTCTATTGTGTGCTCTTCATTGTATGCTGGTATGAGAACAGAGACAGTGGGCAGGCGCTTAGGTCTTTTTTGCTCCTTATTTGAAAACTCATATCTGTTTGTGAACAGAACAAGAAGCCATGCTACGGCTATGAATATGAATATGTACCATGCTGTATAGTTTATCAGTATTAACAGATTCATGAACATCACTTTGAGACTTAACAATTAATAATTTTTCACATTCCTCTATAAATATGGAGAAACTCAAGCTTATTATTGTTATTATAATAGCAGCATCGTTTCTTTGTAAAATTGCGATGGTGTTTTCGATCAGAGGACTCTGGTGGGATGAAGCAGTCTACTTGGGTCTGGGAAAAAACCTAGCTTCAGGCACATATTCCCTTGATACCACCTATCCTGTGGAATCTTTCCGACCACCTTTGTTCCCTTTCCTAATATCTCTGTTTCATTCCTCGATACCAGAGGCGCGCATATTTGTTTGTTCCCTTTCCCTGATATGCATATTAGCGATTTACTTTCTTTTTAGAGAGAAGTTCGGCAAGAGAATAGCATTATGGTCGTCGTTTTTTCTTTCAACCAACGCAATGTTCATTTTTTTCACAACAAAGGTACTGAGCGAAACGCTGTTCATGATTTTTCTGACGGTCTGCATATTTTTTTATTTGACTTGGGCGAAGTCCGGGCGAAATCGTGACATTTTTCTTTCAGGTGTATTTGCGGGTCTGGCGTTTATTACAAGGTATTTCGCATCTATATTGATTCTCTCGTGCATGCTTTCCCTGTTTTTTGCAAGAGAAGGGAAGCCCAATAAATTACATTGTATTCTATGTTTCACGACAGGGGTTTTGTTGGTTGTGTCGCCATGGTTTGCGCTGGGTGTAGCCTATTATAACAATCCTGTTGGGGCGCTTCTGGTAAACGGGAAGATATTTTTAAGTTCTATTCCAGACCAGCGGGGAGTCCTTCAGTTTTTTGACGCTTTTGGCTTTCAGTTGTTGTTCTTTGTTCTTGGGATAATGACATTTTTCCGTGTGAAAATCAGAGAAAAAACGTTTTTGTTGTTGCTCACGTTTCTGTCTTTTGCCGCTTTTTTCTCAATGCATCACAAGGAGGCTCGTTATCTTCTGTCATTCATGCCTGTTTACGCCTTGATATCGTCATTTGGGGTAGAACATATGGCTGGCGGTAAAACGAAAAAAATACTGATGCTGATAGCTTTGGCTGTGGGTGTGGCGAGTACTTTTCACGGGCTGAATGTGATAGTAAGCGATAGGGATGCGGCGTTACCTTTGGTTGAAGCGTGTGAGTTTGTTAAAGAAAACATACCTCATGATGCGGTTGTTATGACACAGTCCTTTCCATACGCCTATTATTTTCTTGAGAATGACATAGTTGCTGTGACTGGTGATGTGCAGACAGAGGAATATTATATAAATGAGAAAAAAATGTTTGAAAACAAACTGACTTGGGAAGATGTATGGTATATAGTGAATAAACATAACGTTTCTTATGCTATTGTCTATGCACCAGAGCCTGAAAATCCAGACTATGTCCAGAATTTTTTCAAGGGCAATAAATTCGAGTTAATCAGAACATTTGGTGAAGGTCAGAATGAGGCAAGAATTTACAAAATAAAAGAAAAAGAAAGGGTGGTTTAAGCTACTGGTCCCTTGTATTCGTCGCCTGTTAATGTTGACATTTTGCTTGGCTTGATTACATAGTTTGCAATCAAAGCCCTTGTATCTTCAGCGTTTGTTCCAGCGACGATTAATGCTTTGTGACCCGAGCCGAACACGTCCTCAACGACCTTTATAAGACCGTTTCCACCGTTCTTAAGGACGTCATCTTGGTTCAGCCAGTAGTCACAAGAATCGCTTGTGTTCCATGCTTCGTTGAGCAATGTCTTTACTATGTCGTTTGCGCAGGGGCCACCTACAAGGATAAGGTCCTTGTCAAGCGTTGAATCCTGCGAAACCTCGCTTGGGAACTTCGCTATTGGGTTTGTAACTGGGACTGCTTCGTTGTATGTCCCGCCTGTTGATGTTGATGTTGTGAATGTCGGGTCACTACCAATAGCCACGTTTACAAATGCTGGTCTCTTTCCTGGGTTGTAGATTGAGACATCGCTCTTTCCGTTGTTGTCACCTGTCACATATATGTATGTCCCGTAATTCGTTACGTATTTCCATTCGTTGTTCGAACCGACCTGCATCGGGTTCGGGTTCAGTGAGAACCTTACACCTGCTGTTGTGCTGTAAGTGCTGCTTACTGTTATTGTGCTTGCAAGACCTACGTCGTTTCCACCAAGGTCATACAGCGAATCTTCGTAAACGACTGTTGTGTTTGCATTTGTTGTGTCAATCTGTATCTTTGCGTTGCCTGCCGTTGTTATGTTCACCTGAGCTCCATCGTAATTATTGTCTCCGTTAAGGCTGATGCATATCGATTTGTCGTCATTCCAAAGAACTGGGAATTCAAGTGAACCCATTGTAAGCTTTTCACCAACGTTTGGATACACTTTGTAATTTGTCCCTGTTGACACGTCTGTTAATGTAACGTATGTTTTTGTATCGTCTGTACCCTGTGTGTAGGATGAATACTTCATAACGTATGTGTAGCCTCCACTTGAAAGCACGAAGTAGTCACCCTTTGTTATGTTGCCTGTTGATGCTGATACATTGCACTCCACCACGTGGAAGTCGTATGTTGAATCAACCTTGTTGTAGCATGTCGTTGACGAGTTGCAGTAGTAGATTGGTATGTTCGTGTATGTCGTTCCGTCTTTATTCGTGAATGTCAATCTTACATTGCTTGTTGTTGCACTGAATTTTATAAGGTCTCTTGCATCGCTTGTCGATGCAGGTGTCATGTCGCTTATTTTTACTTTAAATGTTCCGAATACTGGGTCTACGAATTCAGTACCGTCTGTAAGGTATACATCGTCGTCTGGATAGACAACGAATGTTATCGAGTTGATTTTGTTCGATGACGGTGAGCTGAAGTACACGAGTGTGTTTTTCGAAACATCATTTTTCTGTATGGCCTCTCCATTCTGAAGATACAGCTTGTCAGTCCCTACGAACAGTTTAACCTGACCTGATGCTTCTTGAGCGCCTGTGTATATGACGTCAACTGACTGCACGTAGAATTTCACTCCGTTAACCGTGTATGTTAGATGTTCGTTCCATGTGTATGACTGTCCGTTTATTGTCAGGTATGCGACTGTTCCTCCGCTGTTCCAACCTGTCAATGTTATGTCAAATGTTTTGTCCCCGACAGTTACAGTTTGCTCTGCATTGGCGCCTACAAGCGAGACTATCTGTGCACCTGCTGATGAATACAGCTCTAATGTCGTGTTTGTGTGTGTGTTTCCGAAAGTGTATTCTTTGCCGAACAATGTTATTGAATACGTGTTGTCCACTGCTGTTGGGTCAAGACCTCCAAGGAATGTTATGGTCAAGTTGTATGGCGTTGTGCTTGTTGTTATAGGCATGTATATGGCTGGTTCGGTTGAACCGCTCGGTGTTCCGAATGTTGTGGCTATGCTTGACGGCACGATTTTCTGCGTGTATGTTATTGTTGTCCCGTTTTTGTCGGTGAACGTCTGCTTTGCCAGAAGATCAGGCAATTCAAGGTCTGTTATGGCTGTTTTTACTTGGTTCAAACCCTTTCCAAGGTATGTTTTGTTCAGGTCGCTTGTTATCAAGAAACCGTTTGTTACAGTTGTTGTTGACTCCCCAGAAGGAACAGTTTTTTCAACTACTGCGTAGTTCGAGACCAAACTGGCTGCCAAATCAGCTGCACCCACGACGTCCATTGCGTCTGCGTTGCGCCCGATGACAATCCATGGAGAGGACAATGTCGTATCTGTTATTTTGACGTACGGCTGCAATCCCTCGTTCAAAGACGTTGCTGCCATCCCTGCACCGATCAATGCCAGTGTAGCACCCAAAGTTGCCAGACCACCAGCAACGACCTTCTTTATATTCATGCTTTTCTACCTCCTTTATTTTAAATTCGAGCCATTCGGGTGGCTCGAGTTCATAAAAACATTTTGTTTCAAATTATATATAAAAGTTTGTTGAAACAGTTACATCAAACTATAAAAAAGGCTAAAAAGCCTTTAAAAATCATAAAAAATGACAAAAAATCATTTTTAATTGTTCCAAAAGGCAGAAAATTTGGTTATTTCTTGAAATAAAAATTTTAAATTAATATCGGTAAGATGCCCCCAAAAAGCATGGTTATAAGAAGTGTTATGAGAAAAACAGGCGCGAAGCGTACACCCTCCTTTACCCACACATATTTTTTTATCTTTCTAATCCTCTTCAAATCGTTTTCAGTTAAACCTTTCCACTTGTCATCTGCAAGAACATCCCCAACCTTTAGGTCTTTGACGCTTATCTTTTTCTTGAAAAGGTTTTTCTCAATTACTCTCGCATACTCTGAAAATATTAGGATTGCTACGAAAAGTAACGGCAGAACCAAAAGAGGGAGTACACCCAAAATAGACAGCTGGAAAAAAAGCATCAGATAAGCTCCAGAGCCCCATGAAAAGGCGAGAAAAACCATAGAAAGCGTGACAATTTTCCGTTTTTTGTTTTTTAGACGATTAATAAAAAGCCTGTAAACTGAGCGCTGTTTCAATCCCAGAACAATCGAATAAGCTACCAAATACACAAGAGAAACAAAAAGGAAGTTGAAGAGAAGCATGAAGGGGAAATAAAATCTGCTATTGACAGAAAATCCAGCGGAATCTGGAAATAGAAACCCCAACGCCCCCATCAGCCATGCATCACCATCTCCCCATTGCTTTGCATGATAAAGCAGAAGTCCGAATGACAGGAACATCACACCAACAGTTAAGGAATTGAAGAAGTAATTCAAATTCTTCGTATAAAGTGAGTAAACACCTCTTGTGATGAGGGAAAAGATTATCAAAGAGTAAGGCACATAGTCTGGAAATTCTGTGTACCTCAAATCAAGATAGCTTGCATATCCGAAACCAGCTATACCAGCAATAAGCAGTATCCAACCAAGCATAATATATTGTAGTTCATCCATTTAAATATAAAAGAATGGGGTTGCTGGGATTTGAACCCAGGTCGCGGGCTCCCGAAGCCCGGATGCTAGACCATTGCAGGATGTTCGCCTGTGCGAGGCATCTGGCTACACCACAACCCCTTAAATATTTTCTTGAAAGATGAAACTTAAATAATCAAACAATGAATTTAATCAGACCGATAATGCTCAATATTACGCTGAGCAATATGACAAAAAACGAAATCTGGACAAGGAGAATTCTGATCAGCTCTTCTTTTTTATTCATAAAATCTTTTGCTCCAAACACATATTTAAGTTTTCTGGTTAAGTTGGCAGACCTTTTCTCTGCTTTATCTGGTTTATTACCTTCTGTTCAAGGTCTTTCGGGAGAGGTTCGTAAATCACATCGATTAGCCAGTAAAATCCCTTTCCGCCTGTTGCTGACTTGAGGTCTGAATTAAATCCGAACATTTCTGAGACTGGCAACTTTGCCTGAATATTTGTCGTTCCGAGTTCTTCACTCATTTCAAGAATTTGACCCCTTCTGTTTTGAATTTCTTTCATCGCTCCGCTCAACTGGTCTGTTGGGACATCAATTCTCACAATCTGTTTTGGCTCAAGTATGAACGCTTTAGCCGCAACCATGGCTTCTCTTATTGCTTGTCTAACAGCTGGGATGACTTGGGCAGGGCCTCTGTGTATTGCGTCTTCATGAAGCTTTGCGTCAACAAGCTTGACTTTAACCGCATCGCATGGCTCTCTGGCAAGTGGTCCCTCATCCATGGATTCTTTGAATGCTTCTTTTAACATTTCCATGACTTCGAGTATGGCATGAACACCACTTGTCATATCAAGGAATATGTTTCGATTATGAATCATCTTGATTCTTTTTGCTTCCTCTCTATCAAAACCAAGCTGTATCAGTTTGTTTTGAAGCTCTAAATCTTTTTTCTTGACTTCGAGTTCTGATGGTATCTCGCCCTTGACCATTGCCTCGTAAACAGACCTCTCTAATGGTTCAACAACAATGTAAAATCTGTTGTGCTTGTTGGGAGATTTACCTTCTATTGGTTGTGGTGTTTTACTCTGGACAGATTCCCTGTATATTACAATAGGAGGTGATACTTGAACATCCAATCCCTCGTCTTTTAGTGGCCTCTCTATCTTTGCATCTATATGCAGTTCACCCAAACCAGAAACAAGATATTCTCCGGTGTCCTCGTTTATTTTGACTTTCAATGTCGGATCCTCTTTTGCGACCTTTCTCAGGAATTCTATGAGTTTCGCGAGTTGTTGTGGTTGCTTTGGCTCTATTGCCTTGACAACAACAGGCTCGAATATATGTGTTATGGATTCAAATCCAGGTATCACATAATTGGGGTTGCATATGGTTTCCCCAGAGAATGCATCTTTGAGACCCACGATGCCAACTATATTTCCAGCTAAGACCTCGTCCATCTGAATTCTTTGCTGACCTTTGTATATTGACACCTGTTGGATTTTTTGTGTTTTCTTTTGGTTTACGAGGTAGACTTCCTGCCCTGTTCTCAACTTACCTGAAAATATACGAACGGTTGCGACATATCCGGCGTGTGGGTCAGGATACAGTTTGGTTACAACTGCTGCTAACTTTCCATCAGGGTTGCAATTTTGCATATCTTTACCCACTTCTGACTCTGTGTCACCGGGCCATATTTTTGGTATCCTGTACTTTTGTGCATCGAGTGGATTTGGTAGATGCTTTATAACCATGTCGAGTACTATGACGTGGAGTGGTGCACGCTTCGCAAGTTCTTTTTCGCCTTCAGGACCTTTTTCGCTTAACTCTATAATGTCCTTGAACGTGACACCTGACTTTTTCATGTATGGTATGCTTATTGCCCAATTTTTTACAGCAGAGCCAAACGCAACGCTTCCGTCGTTCACGCCGACAAGCCACTTTTCAGCGTATTCTTTTTCACCGTATTTCAAAATGAGTTTGTTCACATTGCTTATTATCTTCTTAAATCTCTCCTGCATTTGTTCAGGCGTTAGCTTAAGCTCCTTTATTAGGCGATCAACCTTGTTTATGAACAGAATAGGTTTTACCCTTTCTTTTAATGCTTGTCTTATAACAGTTTCGGTCTGTGGCATGCAACCTTCAACCGCGTCTGTAACGACTATAACGCCATCTACTGCGCGCATCGCCCTTGTGACATCGCCACCGAAGTCCACATGGCCTGGTGTGTCTATAAGATTAATTAAGTAGTCCTCGTTTTCGTATTCGTGGACCATTGAGACATTGGCGGAATAAATTGTTATACCCCTCTCCTGCTCCTGCTCAACAAAATCCATTGCAAGCTGTTTGCCTGCGAGTTCTTCGGAAATCATTCCTGCTCCAGCAAGCAGGTTATCGGAAAGTGTGGTTTTACCATGGTCTATATGCGCAACTATGCCTATGTTTCGTATATACTCTGGTTTTCTCATCAATTCTTTGACGGTCTGCGTTAACTCTTTTTTTGCCATATCAACACCATAATTTTATGAGAACGCAGAGGTTATATTCGTTATCTTGCACCCTCTGCCTCTTTCTCTATTCTATGTCTCTCCTGTATCACGGGATTTCTGGGGTCATTATTTGCAATTTCGATCAACTGTTCTGCAATAACCTGTGGAAGAGCTTTTCGGTTTTTAAATGCCACTGTGAAAATGTTCTGTGCGATTAATCTCAAGGCAACATCCACTCTCCTTTGCGGCGATGTGACGACCGCCTTTCTTGCGATTATACCACCGACCCTGTAACCCATGACTTCTTCGTGAAGCGCGCCATTCTCTATGGCTTTAACAAGTATTTGAACAGGGTTTTGCCCGGTTTTCTTTTCAATTATTTCAAATGCTTCCTTAACAGATTTTGCTAAACTTTGATACCTTCCCACGGCATGCCCTGATGTGAGTTTATGTTTTTTCCCTTTGTGACCAGGGACAGCGAGCTTATTTATGAACCGTTCGACAATGTTTATTTTATTTTTATGTGCGAATTTGGTCGAATAGCGTCCAGATGTTTTAGGTATTACAACAGCATTAAGATTTATATATCTTCTCAAGCCAGGGTCATTCACCTGAACACCGGACAAATCCCATTTGTTGAAAAGGAGTATTTTTGCTTCTGTCACGTCTCACACCTAGTGCTTTGCTTTTTCCTTTTTTCCTTTTAAAATTTCTGATAGTGAAACGCCATTGACGGCTATGACCCTGTATTTTATCCCATGCATCGAGCCGACTGCCCCGCCTTGCGATGCTCCTAAACCTTCAATCAATACTTCATCATGCTCATCAATATGTTTTATCGCGCCTGTTTTTGGGACAAATGCTGTAACTTGTATACCATTTTTAATGATTTGGCAGCGGACAGCCTTTATTATACCTGAGTGGGGTTGCTTCTGTTCGACCCCTTTCTTTTTTAAGACAAGTGCCCTGCCTATCGGAGCTCCTCTGAGAGGGCTTTTCTTCCAGAGTTTTAAAGTCTTTATCTTATAGGTTGTGGACTTCCATCTGAACTTTTTCCTTTTCTGCTTCAGGTTCCTCGCGGCAAACATCCCTGGCATTTTGAATCACCAATCAAATTAATTCTCATTTGAGCCTTAAATTATTTATCTTGAAATGTCTCTTAAGGAATTCCCTTATCATTTTTATATTTCTTCCGTTTTTTCCGATGATGGTCGACCTTTCGTTGTTCGGAACGTTTACAGTCATAGTGTCACCTTCTATTTGTACATTCTTGGCAGATGGTATGAAATTTTTTATAAGTTCTTCAGGCGTTTCTGCGTACTCGAAAACTTTTACTCTTTTCCCGAGCACCTTTGAGATGTTTTTTATCTTCATCCCATTTTTGCCTATGGCTGCCCCCATCTTTCCGGATTCTATGAGGAAATAAACATTTTCATCATCTGTCAGACAATCCTTGACATGGACACCTGCAAGCCGCTCAAATATGCTGACAGCCCGTATTTCATGTGTTGTCAGTTTTATACCCATAGTTTATCACTTTCTGATCCCCAGAACCATGATGTTAAAGGGTTTACCGCAGATTTCGCCGAGTAGCTTTGAATTGCCGTTGAATTTTTTCATATCGATTTTAAAATTTTTCTGGTAATACGTAAGGTTCTCGAGCAGGTCTTGTCTGCAGTTCTTTGAATATATGACAGATTTCAGCTCACCGCGCTTGAGGTTTTTGACAACGCTATCAATGCCTATTACCAATTTTCCTTCCTTAATTGCGTCCTGAACCTCTTTGCTCACATTCATTTTATCACTAATACACATAACCTAAAAGCGCGCCGCCTATTTTTTCAGCTTTAGCTTTTTTATGGTCCATTATGCCTTTTGATGTTGTTAAAAATAAAATACCGAAGTTGACCGACGGCAAGAATCTCTTTTCCCAGTCTATGAATTCATCTTTTGTAACATAAAATCTCGGCCTGATTACACCACAATTGTTGATTCTTCCTAGCAACTCGACTTTGAATTCACCGCCTCTTCCATTGTCTATGAATTCGAACGAGCCGATATACTTGTTTTTCTGCATGATTTTTAAAATTTCCTTGACAACCTTCGAACTGGGGACTATACATTCCTTTTTCCCTGTCTTTTCAGCATTTTTTATTCTTGAAAACATATCAGCTAGTGTATCGTGTTTCATGTTTGACCCTCACTCGAATTTTTTGAAGCCAAGCTCTTCTGCGATTTCTCTAAAGCATTGTCTGCAGTAGAGAAGCCCGTATTTATTTATTACACCTCTTCTCTTTCCGCATCTCCTACACTTGTTAACAGCTCTGCCGAATGCTCTATCCTTCGGTTTATTGAACTTAATGAACCTCGCGAGTTTCACGGGCTTGTTTGCGATTTGCTTTTTCGCGTTTTCAAATGACATAAGTATCACCTTGTCAATAATTTGTGAAATTATAATTTTTTATTTGTTATTCCTCCTCACCTGTTAAAATCTCAATGCCCAACTCCTTCTTTGCCCATTGCTGTGCTTCCTCTTTTGTTATCCTGTGCTTCCTGCCGATCTTAGCTTTTCTCATTTTCCGTTTTTTGACCCTGTAGCCGGGCCTTTCAAGCGTAACGCATACATCCATACCCATTATTCCTATTTCTGGGTCATATTTGACACCAGGGATGTCAATATATTCTTCGATACCAAATGAAAAATTACCTTGGTTATCAAATTGCTTGGCAAAGAGCTTGTTCTCCTTTGCCTTCAATGCATCAATCAAGAACGCTCTGGCTTTTTCCCCTCTTAATGTGACCTTGACACCGATTGGTCTTTTCTTTGCCATACCGAAAGTTGTTCTTTTGTGCGTTTTTGTTACAACAGGTTTCATTCCAGAAAGCTTTTCCACCAACCTTTTTGCCATTTCGAGTTTTGGGCCTGCCTCGCCGCACCCAATGTTTATCGTGACTTTTTCTATGCGTATTTTTCTCATGGGATTTTCTGACATGTTTTACACCTCACCTACAAATACGTAATCCTTGATAGTCTCTATATCGCCATTCGTGGTTTCTATAATAACGAGGCTTGTCTCCATCATTGTCTTTCTGTCTTTTATTTCCTTTATTTTACCTTTAGTGCCTAGATTTCTACCAGAAACTATTGTGGCAGGTGCACCTTTTTCAAATTTGAAATGCTTTAAAATTTTTTGACTTGGAAGTTCTATAAGAACAGAATCATTTGGTTTGTATGAATTGTTTTCTGTAAGTATGTTTCTGCCGTCATGTAGATTTAACTGTATGACACCGCTCTTTACCGTTGTTTTATTTTGAATTCTGCATAACTTTTTGTTTGCTTCTTCGGGTTTTATCTCCTTTAGCGTTAGCCCTTGGTTTTCGATGACGACCCTGTAAGCTTTTTTAGCAGATGGTATTTCGATAACGTCCATGAGACCTACTGGGTATTTCGGGTCTTTCCTTGGCTTTTTGTCGACAAGTATTTCACCTTTTTTTATTATGCCCTTTGCTTCTTTGCTTGTTTCACCTAAATTCAAAATGTTCCTGATAACAACAAGCAGAGGGATACATTCTGTCTTTTTGTGTGGACCCGGTCGGGGTGTGATAGCAAATTTTTTACCCTTTTTGCTCATTTTCCAAAACTTCGGTATCGAATATCTTTTCATATGTGACATAATAATCACTTCTTTTCAGGTTTTGACCTTTCGATTATCATCTGTCTCCGTTTGTCATCCATTTTGGCTTCTGTGATCATGAGGTTTGAAGGGTCAACGGGCTTCAATACTTCTGAACCGTCAACTTTTTTTACTGTTAAACCTTCTATATATATTTTGCTTTTTTGCAGGTCAACTCTTTCGACCTTGCCTTTGAAACCTTTGCTTTCGCCTCTCGTCACTTTTACTTCATCACCTTTTCTGACAGGAAGTGACCTTCTCCCAAATCTTTTTCTCAAAACTTCTGACAAATGGACGGATACAAATTTGTGTTTTATATGTAGTGGAGCATTATATCTGTATTTTCTTTGCTTTCTTGGTTGCTTACTTGAGACCCATGCAGGTGACCATGCCTTTCTCATTATATCACACTATTATTGTTGCAAGCTTCCCGATTGTCGGGAACCTTTCAACTGCTTCTTTTGCAACAGGACCTTTTATCTGAGAACCTTTTGGTTCGCCTTTTTCATCTACTATGACAGCGGCGTTATCTTCGAATTGTATGCGTATGCCGTTTGCCCTTCTGTATTCTTTTTTCTGTCTTACTACGACTGCCTTGAATATTTGATGTCTTACTTTTTCATTACCTGAATACACCCTGCATATAATCATGCTACCCACGCCAGCTTTTGGTTTTGTCCTGCGCTTACCTTTGTAACCCTTCACTCCTATAACTTCTAATATTTTTGCACCGCTGTTATCCGCGCATTTGAGCAGCGATTTGGTTGATATACCGTAAGCGATTTTAGATGATATAGCCTTCATTTTTCAGCACCCTCAACATGGACCACAACAAAACTTTTTGTTTTTGACAGGGGTCGGCATTCAGCAATTATTACAACATCCCCTTCCTTTGCCTTGATGCAGGGAGGGTTATAAGCTATGACTCTGGTTTTCCTTCGTTCATATCTCTGATATTTTGGGACGTATCGGTTGTAGTCCCATTCAACTATGACTGTTTTGTGTGTTTTTGAAGATTTGGCAACACCTCTGAACATTCTGCCCCTTACAGGCAGGTTTCCATGCCACGGGCATTTTGGGTCATTGCATTTTTCCTTCGGTTCGGGCAGACCCAGTCCTATATCTTTTGCTGCCGTCTTCTTTCCTGTGCGTTTCGCTGTCTTGCTTTCCATAATAATCCAATTAAAGCTTCCTATTTAAATACATTTGTGGATTATAGTAATAGAAGTTAATATTTAAAAGCCTTCTTCTTCAAGCGTAATTCACCCCAATGTTATTATGACATTTCCGCCTGAAAACGTTATTCTTGATGTTCCACTCGAATCCCTGACATCGTTGCCCGACGTAGATGTCGCCGCCGACTTTTATGTTCCCTGAAGACATCGAGCATCCTGAGTCAGACGCTTCTACGCACAAACCCCCCAACGACATGAAGCGCGGAGTCGGGTGATGTCGTCCCGATGCCGACGTCACCTGTTTCGCATTTTCATTCGAAGAACTTTCCACAATCCACCTGTGTTCTTATGTTTATAGTTTATTTTGGAAAAAATAAAGCCCAACTTCAATACCTACATCCTGTCAAAGTTTCAAACCAAGCTATCGACTTCACACCGGTATAGTTCATGTTGTTGTAGAGTATTGTTGGAATTGTTTCTATTCCAAGATGTTGGCATATTTGTAAATTAGCTCCAGAACAATCAACGAATATTTTATTCGCATAGTTACCGAGAATAAGAAGCTGTTGCATCGTGTTCGGTTCATTTTTCTGTCCGAAGATGAGAACACCTTTCGACTTTAGACACTCTGTGAAGTTTTTCTGTCTGATTAAAGTTTTTTCAAAATTTGTTATGTTCATGATGTTCTCGGAAAAGAATTTCCCATCCTTAGTCACATAGACATCCTTCAGGACATCGCCCGTATCGAGTTTCAACCTGAGTATAACCCGGTAAAGATTTCCCTCATCTTTAACGTTCAATACCTCAACACCCCTTTCTGTCAACATTCTGTAAAGATTTTTCAACTTTTCAACAGATTCTTCCTTTGATTTGGATTCCATGAAGTTCTGGATGTGCGAAAGGATGAAGAAGACCATAAGGATGGATATGATGAGGAGGTAGATTACATCTTTTCTTCCGAGATATTTTTTACCCATGTATAATAAGATGTGGAATGTGGTTATAAATCTTCTTCTTGGTCTACGGCTTCGAGATTCTTTTTTTGAAGTTTCCAAGCTAAGCATCAAAAGTTCATGTCCGATTTCAGCCTTCTCTCTTCGCATTTCCCATCCCCTTTTTATACCCCTGATAGAATGGGCAAAGAGGATACAAGTTCCGGCACTTGTCAGGATTGTTGGGGTCATCCCCTCCTCTCGGACATCTGTTTTTGTACGGGCAGTCATCTTCCGTCATGTGAAAAATTTCTAAATAAATTTTTTGAGAGAAGTGGCTGCTTGTTGGAAATAGTGAAAATTAACCATTATATCGGTAAGTTTTTATAAAAATTTACCGATAAATTTATAAACATTTGAAACAAAAGGAATATATGCTAAATCAGACATTAGCCTTCGAGGCGCTGGTTGACTGGAATTTTTGGGGGAACTTCAGGGAAAACCTCAGACCGAGAGAGGTGATACCGAGGCTACCAACTAGGGGTATACTCATCATAAAAGGGATCAGAAGGAGCGGGAAGAGCAGACTCAGCTATCTGATAGCGAAAAAATTCCCCCAAGAGAAATGTCTGTTGATAAACTTCGAGGATCCCAGATTGAAGGATGCTGATTCCAAGGATATCATGAAGCTTGTGGAACTATATCAGAGAAACGTCAGCGAGGAACTGCCGAGTCTTCTCATCATGGACGAGGTTCAGAACGTAAAGGATTGGGAGAGAGTAGCCCGATTATACGCCGAAGTGAAGAAGATCAACGTCATAGTCACCGGCTCCTCCTCCAAGCTTATGAGCGAGGAATATGCCAGCATCCTCACAGGAAGGCACATAGATTTTGAGGTGTTTCCGCTGAGTTTTAGGGAATTCCTGATGTGGAGCGATACGAAATTCGGGACGGAGCTGGAAAGGTCGAAGAACAGGATAAGGATATTCAGGAACCTCAACCTCTTCATGGAGATGGGAGGATTTCCAGGGGTATTCCTTGCCGAGGAAAAAAAGGAGAGAATTGAACTCCTCAGGGGCTATTTTTATGATATCATAATGAAGGATATAGTCGCAAGGTATTCTGTGAGAGAGACAGAAAAAATAGAGAGGCTCGCGAAAATCTACGTCTCGAACATCGCAACCCTTCAACCCTTCAATCGACTTAAGAACACAGTCAATCTATCGCTGGACTCCGTTGAAAGATTTTCCAAGTACTTCGAAACGGCAAGGCTTCTGTTTTTCATTCCCAAGTTCGGCTATTCGGTAGCACAGCAGATTCTCAGCGTGAAGAAGGTTTACTGCGTCGATCAGGGATTTTTCAGCACCCTCGGCTTCAAATTCTCCACCAACATCGGGAGGCTCATGGAAAACGTTGTTGCTATCGAACTGCTCAGACGAAAAAGCTACTGGCATCCGCAACATGATATTTTCTACTTCAAAGACTACCAGCAACGAGAGGTTGATTTCGTCGTTAAGGAAGGTCATGAAATCAAGCAATTGATACAGGTAACGTATGCTTCTGGAAGGGATGAAATCGATAAACGCGAACTCCGCTCGCTTTTAAAGGCTTCGGAGGTTTTGAAATGCAAGGACCTTTTGGTCGTTACCTGGGATTATGAAGATGAAGAGAGGCTGGATGAGAAGGTCGTGAAGTTCGTCCCTTTATGGAAATGGATCATATCTATCGAATAAAAATTAAAATTTTGTTCACCACTATAGCTAATAGTATGAACAATGTAACGGAGGTTTTTGATTAGGCAGAAGGAGATTAAGAGAAGCTTAGATAGCTGTTAATCGAATACTCAAATCTTATGGGAACGATTTTCTATAAAAATAGTTCCTTCAGGAAACTTTATAAACCTGTGAGTACAAAATTAAAACTATGATAAACCGAGAAGGAATAATAGACTATATAAAAAGGGAAAAACCATTTACAGGAATTGAAAGAGAGCTCAAATTTGTACATATTAAACGAAAGATTACAAGTATCATAGGTCCGAGAAGGGCAGGAAAAACCTTTTACATGCTCTACCTTTTCAATATTAAATATCCGAAAGCCCTTTATTTGAATTTTGAGATGCTGTTTCTCAAAAAAATAAAAGCAGAGGAAATTTTTGATGTGATAAAAATTCACAACGAGGTAAAGGGATACAATCCGAAGATTTTGCTTTTGGACGAAGTTCAGGAAATAAGGAATTGGGAAAGCATGTTAAGAACACTTCTGGATTACGGTTATGAACTTGTTGTAACAGGTTCATCCTCAAAACTCCTGAGCAGGGAGATAGCCACGCAGCTCAGAGGTCGCTCTATTTCATTTCTTTTGCTGCCTTTCAGTTTCAGGGAATTTTTGACCAGCAGAAAAATGAGGGCGGACGAATTTCTTACATTTGAAGAAACGGGGAAAATGCTCAGGATTATGCGGGAATATTTAAATTTTGGCAGCTTCCCAGAGGTTGTAATAACCGGAGATAAATTCCGAAAGGAAAAGTTGTTGCAAACATATTTTGATGAGATATTCCTGAAAGATTTTGTGGAAAGGCACGAAATAAACAGTATAGAGATGGGAAGACTGCTTTTTGAATTCATGTTTCAGAACTTCTCCAAGGAGGTAAACATAAAATCGATAGAGAATTATTTGAAAAACAGGGTGTCTTTTTCGAAGAAAACAATATATCGTTACATCGAGAATGTAATCGATACGCTTTCGGTGTTTTTTGTCGATAATTTTTCACTGAGTGTGTACGGAAGAAAGTCGTGGCCGAAGAAGGTATATGTGGTCGACACGGGCCTTTCGAGAATTATTGGTTTTTCAGAAGACGTGGGCAAAAAAATGGAAAATATTGTCTTTCTGGGATTGCTGAGAAAAACCAATGAAAAACCCTTGCTCAATTTTTATTACTGGAAAGACTACCAGCAACGAGAGGTTGACTTCGTTGTTAAAGAAGGCTCAAGAATTAAACAGCTCATCCAGGTCACTTACGCTTCTTCCAGAGACGAAATCGATAAACGCGAACTCCGCTCGCTTTTAAAGGCTTCGGAGGTTTTGAAATGCAAGGACCTTTTGGTCGTTACCTGGGATTATGAAGATGAAGAGATTATTGATAAAAGGAAGATAAAGTTTGTTCCGTTGTGGAAATATTTATTAAATATGTCTCCTTAAAGGGAAAACTTTTTATATAATATTTACCCATTAATAATCATGGAAAAGTATTTGCTAAACAAAAAAGAGGAGATAAAAGAACTTGATGTGAAAAAAAGGATGATAGAATTTCCGTTAATGAAAAATTTTATAGTAAGTGTTATTGGGCCAAGAAGAGCGGGTAAGACATATTCTCTATTCAATCTGATAATATCGAATGGTTTAAAAGATGAAGAATTTATCTTTATTAATTTCGAGGATGAAGATTTGAACAGGTTTGAGAGAAAAGAAATAGTAAAGGCGGTTTCCTATCATCGTGAACTCTACGGAAAGGAACCAAGATTTGTTTTCTTGGATGAAGTCCATGCATTGGAAAGATGGCAAAGATTTGTTTATTCCTTGTTTGAAAAAAAGAAATACTTTATTTTTCTAACAGGTTCGAGTTCAAAGCTACTTAGCAAGGAAATAGCTACTCAGTTAAGAGGAAGGACCATATCAACATTGGTTTTACCTTTTTCTTTTAAAGAAATACTGGTTCTTAAAAATATTACCCAATATTCAAAAATTTCTACAAAGAAAGAGGATGAAATAAAAAGTGTCCTTAGAAACTATCTTAGAGGTGGTGGGTTTCCAGATGTGGTTCTAACATCAGTAAACAAGAGACTATTTTTTCGAGACTATATAGATTTGGTTGTGTATAGGGATGTAGTTGAGAGACATCACATAAAAAACCCATACACAATAAAAACTCTTGTAAGCTTCATGCTTCCGTCCTTTTCAAAAGAATTCTCTATCAATAATATTTTTAATATATTAAAATCAAGGGGGGTGAAAGTAAGTAAAAAGGTACTTTATAGTTATTCATATGCATTGGGGGATGCCTTTTTCTGTTTTTTTCTCAAAAAATTCAGCCATTCTGAAAGAGAAACACATCTTTCAATACCAAAAATCTATTTTAACGATTTGGGGTTAATAAACTATTCTTTATTAACAAAATCCTACGAGGATTATGGAAGATTGATGGAGAATGCAGTCTATCTTGAATTGAAAAGAAAAGAGAGTTTAGGGAAGTTTGACGCCTTATTTCACTGGAAGGATTATCAACAGAAAGAGGTTGATTTCGTCATAAAAGAAGGATTGATTGTGAAACAGCTTATACAGGTTACATATGCTTCTGGAATGGATGAAATCGAGAAAAGGGAAATTAAAGCTTTGATTAAAGCCAGTAAACTTTTGAATTGTAAAGATTTGCTGGCGATTACCTGGGATTACGAGGGAGAGGAAAAGTGGGATGGAAAAAAGATAAAATTTGCTCCCTTGTGGAAATGGCTGCTTCAGCCCTGAAGATTCGGAATTTATCAGCCAGAAGCTCCTTAAAGTTCTCTGAAGAGGTGTGAAATCCCGGAAGCGGCTGTCTCCCTTTTGCCAAACCCTGTTGGAAATTTATATTACCAGTTTAAACTCTTACCAACTGGAATATCATGCTCCCAGTGAACAGTTTATCCCAATTGTATAATCACATCACCTCCACTTTTTATCAATATGTCATCTGTAAATTCCTGTCTTATTTCAAAAACGTTTGTGGTATCAAAAAATCCTATACTTGCATTTACCGTCCCGCCGTCCTGAGTGAACTTAATGCTTGGTTGATCTCCTTCACCCGAATTATCAGTATCTGCTTCTATTAACACTTGGACCGATCCTGTCCCTCCACTCACGTGGAGCTTCGCCCCCGGATCCGTCGTCCCGATACCTACCCTGTTGTTCGCCGCATCCACATACAACGTTCCGCTGTCGAAATTCGAATTCCCGGCGAATGTGTTTGTTCCTGTCCCAGAAACGATGAGAT
>JAGGYQ010000014.1 GCA_021162425.1 Candidatus Aenigmatarchaeota archaeon | reverse complement strand
GTTTACTACTTATAAATAGTTACTAATTCTGGAGGCTGTTTTGAGATTTTGCTTCTTTGTCTTTGTGTAAAGGCTCATGAACTCATTGGAGAAGAGACCGAATCCTTTGGGGAGAATGTTCACAAATTTTATTGGCACAATCCCTCGCCTCGGGTCATAAAATTCTGTTGAAGAGAGCCACGGGATTGAAATTATAGAGTTCTTATTGTTTGTCAAATCTCTGAAATTCTCTATCCACTCGTCTATCCCGACATATCCTCCCCTTTTCATCAGCCACGGAAAAATCTCCCCATATTCTTGGTTTTTAGTCAAGAACTCCTTCAACTTGTTCCATGGCGGCACCCCCTCCAAGATTTCAAGATATACATCGGTTTTGTAAACATCACGTATGAAAAAACGAGCTTTATCGTCTCTTTCAAATTTCTCACCAACAGCGAAACCCAACAGTCCATCACCTGCATACATTTTTGCTATTTGGTTCATCAAAGACTCAACATGTGTCAATATTGCTATTTCCATACTTTTATTGAAAAATGAAAAAATAAAAAGGAGAATTAGCTCTGTGCAAGCAGCTCGTTCTCAAGGTCTTCCATAGTTATGTTTTCGAGAGCTTGGTCGAGTTCATTCTCAAGGGTTTGTATTGCTTGGTCTTCAACCTGTATTTCCTGCCCTGTTGTTTGTCCACCTGTTCCCTGTTGCTGCACACAACCGCTGATAAAAACCGCTGAAATAATGGCTAGGAGCAGAATTATACTTACTGCTCTCATCTTTTATCACCTCGTTCTCCTCCTGCCGATGTTGCGTTTGTCTGCTTGCCTGATTTTAATTGAGTTGCAGTTTTTAGTCTGCTTCTTAGCCTTTTGAACCATTCTGGAGCCTTGTTTATCATATTAGGTCTTTTCTTTAGGTTTTTGTTGTAGACTTCAGCAAGTTTTTCGCATGCCGGCCTATCTGGATGTTCTTTGCAGTATTTTATCATCTCTTCTCTGCATGTTGAATCGCTTAAATGAGTTGCACAGTACGCTCTATGCAACGCTTTACACCTTGCGTCATCTGGATGTTGACTGCAAAAATTCTTTATTTTATCTGCACAATTTCCTGTTTCACCGCATATCTGCTTTCCAACAGCCTTCACAGCTGCTCTACACTTCTCAGGGTTGTTCTTGCAGTATTCAAATGCTCTCTCCGCAACTTCTACAGGTTTTGCCTTTCTCGGAGCTTGTATGACATAGATGTTGTAATTCTCTCCATCCAGCGTCATGCTTCCTGCCCATATTTCTTTCGTCCCTTTTACATACGAATCCGCAGAGAAAGAACCTACCTGTGTTTCGTTTTCGTATATGTTTCCTGAAACCGATGCATTGCCTATTTCTACGTCCTTTATCTTATATTTCTGGTCGCCAAAATGCAATACACCTATTCTTACTGTTTTCTCCTCACCGAAAACCACCACATTCACAGAGGCTATTGCAACTTTTATCACTTCAAAATCCATAGGATCTGATGGCGAAATAGCCAAACCTTCACCGAGAACCCCCATTGTCCTTATCCTTGCTCTGACTGTCCTTTGGGCGCCAAGTGGTTGAGCCATTGCTGAAATACTTACCGAAGCTATTGCAAGTAAAGTCACAAATAAAACCAGATACTTGTTCATTTTTTCAACCTCCTTTTTTTATTTATTATCCAAATCCTCATTTATAATTTTTCGATGTTTATAGTTCATCGTTTCACATACTAAAACATTTTGTGAAACAATTTGAAACAGTTATTTTTTGCAAAATAAGCGGTTAGTTCTTCCAATTCTTTCCTTTGTCACAAGACCTTTGGATTCAAGTTTTTTCACGATTCGTGCCATCTTTGCTCGTGAGAAGCCGAGTTCTTTCTCAAGTTTGTTCTGCATGCACGTGCCTCTTTCGGAGAGGGCAAGCAAAACCTTTCTTTCGTCATCCGTAAATCCCTTAAGAAATTCCTCCTTTACCTTTTTGCGATAGTATATGACGGTGTAGGCAACAATAACGGCAAACACAGCACATATAACAATTATGATTACAAATGAAAAATCTCCGTTTGTATTGTAAAATTTGAACGAAAGTGATATATCTTCTTCTGGCTCGTTGAATGCCCATTTAATGTATATATGCTCTCCATCACTCGAAATATTATAACTTTCTGGGTATATCAAATTTCCATACAGCGCAAAACCCTTTGGTAAATATGCGTATATCTTTATATGGTCTGAGACAGGCGGACGCAGGTTCGCGAAGAACCCGTAAACATTTCCTTTCATGAAGACGATGTCCTTTGCGACAAAGCTTATGTTCAGATATTTTGTATCACTTGGAACGTGAAACATAACATTGTATTGAGAACCTGATTTTTCAAGTATATAATCTATGGCATTGCCGTCCGCTTTTATTACGAAGTCTGATATTTCACCAAGCGCTATGTAGTTGAGCATGGTCTCATTTACACGTTCTTTCAGCGTTATGCCTATTTCCTCGTTTACATTACCGTTCGGATTTATTTTAAAAATCGTTGTGTAATCGGAAATTTCTATGGCACATGCATTTGCAAATAAAAACAAAAACGTGATGACAGATGAAAAAATCACATATTTCCTCATATCTTGAAAATAAAGAAAGAGAAATAAATTTGTTGCTTACTCTTTCTTCTTCAAATCTTTCTTTTCATCATTTGCTTTCTCGTTTTTTCCTCCCTTGTCTGATACATCTTTTTTCTTCTCTGCTACTTTTTCTTCACTTTCCTTTTTCTCTTCCTTGGCTTCTGCCTTTTCTTGTTTGACTTCCACCTGCTTCTTGGCTTCGCTTTTCTCTGTCCTCGCCTCTGCTTTTTCCTTGGGTTTTTCCTCTTTACCGAAAAGCTTCGCTAGCGTGTCTTTGCCATATTTAATAACTTTCATATTCACTTGGACTATTTCGTTGGAAATCGTGTTTCCGCGGACTGATTTTCTTCTTCTCTCGCCTCTGCGCCTTGGATGGAATCCCGGACCACCCGTAAGCAAAACACGCTTTCTTGCAGTTCCAGGTATTTCCGGTCTCATCGGGAAGCCCTGTTTGTCCGAGCCTCCTGTAATCTGTAACTCATATCCAGGCAGACCAAGAAAATCACCTTTCACCTTATCCCCTATTTTTCTTCCGAGAAGCCCTGACTCTTTTTGCGAAACTTCCTTCTGGTATGTTCTTCGTGTCTTGGGGTCCGCAACCACTATCTTGAACACATTAACCACCTCCTCAGTCCGGTCGTTTGCACGACCTTTCCGAGTTGATGAGTAATTTGTTGTTTGATGGATTTAAAAATATATCGAATATCTTAATC
>JAGGYQ010000072.1 GCA_021162425.1 Candidatus Aenigmatarchaeota archaeon | reverse complement strand
TGTATAAGCTTATCCTCGACTGTCTGAGGAGGCTTCTTCTGACGCGGTATAAGAAACGATGGGGCGGTCGATGTAAAAGATGTTGTTCTGTTTCATTGGGTTATTTTGGTGAATAATAGATATGCCCTTAAATATCCCTTTCGATTACAAATTCTATGAATTGTTTTAGCTTTGTTTTCGCTTCAGAATCTGGCAGCATGGGTTCAACACTTTGCCATACATCGTTCAACATGTTTCTGGCGAATTGCTTTGCATAGTCTATTGAGCGGTATTTATTCATTATCTCCACGGCCTCTTGTATGAGTTTTTGCTCTTTTGTATGCATTCGAAGTATTTCTATGAGTCTTTCTGCATCCTCTTTTTTGGCATTTTTGAGTGTGTGGATGACCATAAGGGTTATTTTTCCTTCTGTTATATCATCTCCGAAATCTTTTCCCCAGTGCTTTGACGGCTTTATGTTGAGTATGTCGTCTTGTATTTGAAACAGAACGCCTATTGATTCGCCCAGTTTGCCTAATTTTTCTTCCATTTCGGTTGAGCCGCCTGTAAGAATTACAGCCAACCTCGCCGCCAAGCGCGATAAAACACCTGTTTTGTAGGCGCACATCTGCAGATACTGTTTCTCGTCGATTTCCCTGACGTCTACCAACCCTTTATGCCACCCTATATCCGCGCCCTGACCGAGGTGTATTTTTATCATCTCCTCTATGCACGCTTTCAATAAACGCAAAAGTGTTTTCTCGCTGAAGTCATCACTTTTTTTGACTGCTGCTATTAGTGGCAAAAAGTAAAGGAAATTGCCAGCGTTTATTGCGACATCGACGCCGTGTATTTTGTGAAGGGCAGGTTTGCCTCTTCGGATGTCTGAATTGTCTTCTATATCATCTACTATTATCGAGCCGTTGTGGAGAAGTTCAAGGATTATGGCGAAATCTTTGACCTTTTCCTTGTCCCCGCCCAACGCTTCGGTGAAGAGGAAAAATAAAGCGGGTCTCCATCGCTTTCCACCACGATTGAGAAATTCCCATATAGGCTCGGATAAAACTTTCTGAAGGATTTCACTTGTGTGTTTGTATGACGCTTTGCCAACAAGCCATTCTATGTAATTGTTATCGATTTTTTCTGGAAGATATTTTTTAATCAACTCGTCAACAATTTCTTTTTCTTTTTTCAGGAGCGCCATGACTTCATCTCTGCCCATAATTTAAAAAGGGTTCGGTCTTTTAAAAATCTTTTTAAACCACCCCTTCCAATCTTAAAATATAACACCGTTATTCACACCAACAAACCAAATACAATTCACCAACAAGTAGTAAACAACCGAAAAGTTTATAAATAAAAAATAAATAAAATAAAAAAAACAAGGGCGACAAACAATGGGTAACAAATACCCCATGGGCGAAGAGAATGAATCATCATTTATTGAATCAATCTATGAAAGTTTTAAAAAAGTAGGTGAAAAAGCAGATAAAATAGCTGCGATTGGTCTTGCTGTTCTCGCGTTAGATTTAGCGGCTTGCAACAAACCGCCGTCAGATGAAAATAAAAAAGTAGAAGTGCCAACCGTGGCAGAAAAAGCGAAAGAATATAAAACAGCCACGTCGCAAGACGAATACAAAAGGCTCGAAGAAGCGGTGAAGAAGTTTTATGGTTTAGAAAAGGATATAAAAATCGTGAAGATTATAAAGAAGAAAGCGGATCCCTCAGATGATAGTGTACCACTCGGTAGTACGTTTATTTACGCTATCGATGAAAAAGGAAATATCTATCAGTTAGTTATTAAAAAAAATGGTGAAATATACTAGTGCTCAGGCCAATATGGACTTTTATTCAATTTACTACTCACATACGCCAGACCAGCCTGTGCGAGCGGAATTGTTATAGCGGCGGCAGGTGCAGACGAAATAGCAAGCGCAACCTCACCTGCCAACGCTAAACAAATCGTAACCTTTGACACCACCTTTCTTCATGCAGGGGTTGCCGTGTAACAAAAATTATGCTCCATCCCTTCCTTATAATTTTTGAACGAATCCTCGTCAACCGACACAATGACGCCGTCTGTTACACAATTCTCCGATGAAATAAAATCAACCTGCCCATCATCATCGTAAAAAACAGGTTAACCTCTAACTTTAAATTGGCAATATCTGTTTCCCTTTGCAACACAAGCTATTTCTTCACAAGTTACGTGCTTTCCAAACCATCTTGAAAAGAAACCCCCTATCATGCCCGCAAGTATCTCATCCACCTTATCCTTCTTCCCCAACTTCGAGTAATACTCTGCTAGCGGGGAATTGTTGCAATTTATTATCGCCACATGCTCTTTATCTTTCACCTCTATAATCTCGATTGCACCAAATCCCGCGAGGTTCGTCATATTAAGCCAGAAGCGAAATATCTCTTCCTTCCTGCCACCGAATTTCTTCACATAATCGTAGATTTCTTTTGAAATCTCCTCCCCGAACTTGTAAAGGGTGTCGAGCGAGTTCTTCCTTTTCATCTCCTCCCTCAGAAATACAAAACTTCTTAAGGAACCGAGAAAGAAATTTTTATCAAAAACCTTGAACTCCCCATCCTCTATCTCAATCTTCCTCGAGAGCAAGAGTTTTTTGAAAAAAGACGAAATCATCTCAATCCCCTATCATTTCCCTTATGCTCTTCATCTCTGTCCATTTCTTATACGTCAACACATCTTCCTTCTCACTCGAGACCTCCACCGATTTCTTCAGAATATCACGGATGGTTTTCTCCTTCACCACCTTGTTCAGAACCCTTTTCAAAGCTTCAGCGAACTTCCTCGCCCTTCTTATCTCGATGAAGTGCGCTACTATCGCTGCGGGAGGCTCGGTCATTATTTCCATAAAACCGCCATTCGGGAACAAAAATCTTCGGTAGAACTTCTCCGCTATCACATCCTCCCCTATAAACGAAATCTCCTCTCCGAATTCCTTCTCCAACAAAACAACAAATTCAAAAACCTTCTTTATATCCTCTTCCCCCATTTCGAGAATCTCCTTGATTCCCTTCTTCCTCTTCATCTCAAACGGCAAAACCTCAGGGAGATCGATCAAGACAACGTAGGAGTGCTTGGATTTCAAGAGACCACCTGATTTATATATTGTTCTGTTAATTATTTATCTTTGTCCATTCAAACAAATTTCAAAGAAGGAAAGTTGGCTTTATTGGAAATAAAAAGAATATTTTTCTGGTCTAATCACCGTGACAAATCTTCCATTTTCAAGACCTATCCCTGCCCTTAGATCCCAGACAGGTCTGTAACCATTCCACGAAGATACTCCCAGAATGGGAGTTTCTGAATTACCCACAGGTTTTATATCATCAAAGTACTCTATAGATACGGGAATGATTTCCTTGAGTTTCTTCGGTTCTACGGCAAGTGTTAGTGTTCCTAGATTACTCTTCTTGGCTGAACCTCTTTTCAGCAATCCCTTTAAAACATGTTCAAAATCCCTAGCAGGCTTTATGACCACACTTCTTCCGTGAATGCTCCAGAGAGGGGGCAAATCTGAATTGTCATAGATAACTGTCGCATGCCGTGAAGCAGGATATATTTCAATATCATTACCTGCGGACTTTCTTGTGATATACGGATCCACAACTCTTTTTTGCAAATGATACCATGACTGAGCTTTGTGTTTGGGCACCTCCTTCTCCAGCTTTTCGAAAGCATCTGCAATAGCTTTGGCGAATCTCTTTGCCTTATTTTCAGGACCATCGAACAAGATCAACTTTGTATTCAAACAAGCAAAACCACCATACATTTCTCCAGCATCTTTAACCGCACGATAGGCTATTTCAGAGTCATTCGCAAATTCATCTGCCAATAAAACACCAAATGCATGTCCATGTTTGTAAAGTTTGGCTTTCGAACCACATTTTTTCATATGTTTTTTCAATGCCTCTATCGCCTCATCGCTACTCACAACAACGATATTTTCCGCGCCACGAAGAAATGCAGATTCCACATCCCTATAATTCGGGTCGCCTCCCGGCCATATTTCTATTTGCACGTATTTTTTCAATTCATCTGGTAAATTCTCCTTGAAAAGTTGTGCTGAATATGGTTCTCTCGAAGACGCCTTTGTGATACTTGGTTTCCCCGCCAAAAGAGAATATATAATGGGCATCAAACTCACACCAAACACGTTTCCCGCAGCCACATTATACACAATTCCTTCATTAGATCTCTCTCGGTATTTTTTCTTTCTCGGAATGAATTTTGCTCGGTAATCTGTATTAGGCACATCTTTCCACCGATCCCATAACTCTTCATCCGGTATCTTTAAAAACTCTTTTGCCTCTTCAAGATTTATTTTTTCCCAATATTCGATAAGACGATTTATTGATTCTTTGGAGAATTCAGTGCCTTCCGATACAAGTTCGATAACTTCCGGATACCCCTTCACATTCTTTATCATCTTTTTTAAACTCCTGTTTACGGCCGATAAAATATCCTCGGTAGAAAAAGGTATTTTTTTTCCTAAATTTTCAATAACACGTTCAGCATAATCAGCATCTGGCGGAGTGTAGTTAATTTCCTTTGCATATACCTTCACATTATCACCTTTCCAAACTCAATTCA
>JAGGYQ010000032.1 GCA_021162425.1 Candidatus Aenigmatarchaeota archaeon | reverse complement strand
ATAAAATATTGAGGTGATGGGATGGATAAGGAGATTAAGATCGCAATTGCCGGCGTTGGCAACTGTGCTTCCAGTCTAATTCAGGGTTTGTTCTACTATAAAGATGTTGACTCAAACGACGAACTTGTCCCGGGTTTAATGCATAATGTTTTCGGTGGTTACAAAATATCTGACATAAAACCTGTTGCTGCTTTTGATATTGATGCGAGAAAGGTTGGGAAAGATTTATCAGAAGCTATATTTGCGAAACCCAACTGCACGACTATCTTTCACAATCACATACCGAATCTCGGCGTAATCGTTCAGAAAGGACCTGTTCTTGACGGTGTGGCCTCACACATGAAAGATTACCCTGAAGATAGGACATTTGTTGTTTCTGATGAAAAACCTGTGGACGTGACGAAAGTCCTCGAAGAATCAGGCGCAGACATTTTGATAAACTATATGCCTGTCGGCTCAGAAGAAGCAACAAAATATTATGCCGAGGCTGCATTGAAAGCAGGGGTAGCATTCATAAACTGCATGCCTGTCTTCATAGCTTCAAACCCGGAATGGGCGAGGCGATTTGAAGAAAGACACCTGCCCATAATAGGTGATGATATAAAAAGTCAGGTAGGTGCGACAATAACACACCGAGTTTTGACAAAAATGTTTGCAGACAGAGGGGTTAAAATAGACAGAACCTATCAGCTGAATACGGGTGGAAACACAGACTTCCTAAACATGCTTGAGCGTGCGAGATTGAAATCAAAGAAAATATCAAAGACCGAGGCTGTTCAATCACAACTGCCTATGAGATTATCTGATGAGGATATTCACGTAGGCCCTTCAGATTATGTTCCTTGGCAGAAAGATAACAAAATATGTTTTATAAGAATAGAGGGGAGGAAGTTTGGAGATATTCCGATTATACTTGATCTGAGATTATCGGTTGAAGATTCGCCAAATTCCGCAGGCATCGTGATAGATGCAATAAGAGCAGCCAAGTTAGCGCTGGACAGAGGCATAGGAGGCCCTTTGATATCACCGTCAGCATACTTCATGAAGCACCCGCCGCAACAATTCCCAGATTCAGTTGCGAAGCAGATGGTGGAAGAATTCATAAAAGGGGGAAGAGAACGTTAAGGTGCTAAAATGTCGTTATACAAAAACAGAGATAAATTCAGAGGATTTTCAGTTAAAGTTGGTATAATCTTCTCGAAGTTCGGCCTCTCGCCAAATCAATGGACTTTGCTTGCAATAATACCAACATTGTTTGCGATATATTTCCTTATAAAAGAGCAGTTTCTTTTTGCGGCTGCATTTCTTATAATTTCGGCATTTTTTGATTTGATAGACGGTTCAGTTGCCCGTGTAATGGGAAAAGTTTCAAAGATAGGCGCATATCTCGATACAATTATGGACAGGTATATCGAAGGTTTAATAGCTTTCGGTTTGCTTTTCTGTACTCTTCCCGTAGTCCTTTTGCCTACATATTTCTGGATATTTGCATATTTCTTTGGTTCGTTCATGACAACATACGCGAAATCTGCAGCGAAGGAGAAAGAGCTCGTTGAAAATGAACTGCGAGGCGGTCTTCTCGAACGTGCGGAAAGGCTTATAATTCTTTTTATTGGAATTTTACTCGCCCACATTGACCCACTTTATCTCGCTTATACAATTGTTGTTCTTGCGATTCTTACGAATGTGAGCGCTTTGCAGAGGATGTGGATTGTCACAAGAGAAAAAAGTATTAATATGGTATAGGTCTCAACTTCGATTTCAAAAGCGAAGACTCAACCATTAAATCTTTTTTATTTTCCCCGGGCTCGGTTCGTAGCATATGCCCTCTTTCAAAAGCTCATTCACAGCATTTTCTAGGTCAGCTTCGTTTGCTTCTATGCGAGTGACAAGATCGGAATATAAAATGCCGTCGGGCTGTGAACTCAGAACTTTCATTATCTCGTCCTTCAAGCGGGCATTATCGCTATCTTGCCCACCTTCAATGAACATATCTATCCAATGACTCTCAAGCCCATATTTTTTCATAAGCTCTTCCTTAAGTGCTTTTATGTTCTGGGTCTTATTTTTTTCAATAAGCTCTTTTGCTTTTTTCATTCCAAGAAGTTTGTATATCAATTCAAGCCTTCTCAATAACTCGTAATTTATATCGACTTTTCTTATTATTTCAGGTGTTATGTATATCTCACCATCGAATTCTCTGACTTTCCCGATAACATCTACTATATCACCAACATCGAATTTTTCAGCGGGTCCTGTTACTTTGAAAAATTTCAGCCTTATTGTGTCTGTTCCGTCGTCTATTGTCAGCGAGGCGTAATTGCCATCTTCTCCAACAAATTTGGATACAATCGTCCCGAGGATGCGGGTGCGAGAGACCTCTTCATTATTCGGTGTCTTGACAACGTTCGGCTCAAAACCCTCCCTTTTGACCCATTCGCCATTGGTTATATCCCATATGCGAACCTTGCGGGCGGTCTGTCTCGAAATCATAGGGTATTTTTTGTTTTTAAAAATATAAAGATTCTTCTCACCTCAGGACAAAAGAAAATCTCAACATCAAAATCATGACTATAATCATGACAAATGCCAGAATAATCGAAAAATAGACCATGTTTTTATCGTTGCCAAAACCGAACGGTATTGGTCCTATGAAACCGCCAACAGCAAATCTCGTCTCGCCTTTCCCTGATGAGAGCAGAGAACCTATTATTATAATTGCTATGCCTATTAATATAATAGTAAATCCAAGTATGATGAGATTTGACCCTTCCATATTATCGACCAAACTTTCTTTTCTGCTCAAAATACCATTCCATTATTTTATTAAATTCTTTCTCCGTGAATTCTGGCCACAGAGTTTTCGAAAAGTATATTTCAGCATATGCAGACTGATATAAAAGGAAGTTGCTCAACCTCTGTTGGTCTCCTGTCCGTATTATAAGATCAACTGGATGAGAAACAAGTAAATACTCTTCGAGTATGTTCTTTATGATTTTGGTTTTGTTTATGCCTTTCTCTATCATCTTTCTTACAGCGTCGACTATCTCGAACTGACTCCCGTAGCTCAAAAGTATGTTCAAAACCTTTCTAGAATACTGGGCTGTGAGTTTCATGACATCTTTTGCTGCCTGATGGACATCAGAACGCCACACATCTTCTGTCCCGAGGATATTAACCCTCACTTTCCTCTCTTTTAGTTTTTCCGAGTGTGCCATCTTATGAAATTGATGTTTGTATATGTTCCACAAATGCTCCAGCTCCTTTTTATCTCTTTTAAGATTTTCAGTAGATAATGCAAATATTGAGACTATTTTTATATTTTCATATTTCTCACACCAGTCAATGAATTCCTCTATTCTTTTGGCTCCTACCATGTGCCCATACCACGGCGGCTTTCCGAGTTTTTCGGCATATCTTCTGTTTCCGTCAGGGATTAATGCTATGTGTATGCCTTCATCTTTTTTTATGTAGTCATCTGTCATGGCTTTCACATTTTAATTTTTAGATTAAAGCTTAAAATCAGTTATCTACCGAATCTCCTTTCCCTGCGTTTGAACTCTTCAATTGCCTGAAAAAAATGCCTCTTGCAAAATTCAGGCCACATGACATCGAAAAAGACAAGTTCGGAATAACTTGACTGAAAGATAAGGAAATTAGAGATTCGTTTTTCACCACCCGTCCTTATTATAAGGTCAGGGTCAGGGAAGCCGTTAGTCCATAGATATTCACGGAATGTTTTCTCGTCAACCTTCTCTGGATTTATTATGCCTTTCTTTACATCTATTGCCAATCTTTTAGACGCGTCCACTATCTCCTGACGACCACCATATGCTATGGCAAGGTTAAGAAAATAGTTAGAATAGTTCTTTGTCATCTCCGTGACTTTTCTCATGAGCTCCTGAAGGTCATTCGGCACCAAATCCAGCCTGCCGAAGAATTTTATCTTTACTCTGTTTTTATGGATTATGTGTTTTTTGTTTCCAAGGATGTCTTTCAGTTCTCTCCTTGCAATGGAGAAAAGGTAATCTTTCTCCCTTTTGGGTCTTTTCTTGAGATTTTCAAGCGAGAGCAGATAGAATGTTATCACTTTGATTCCTGTCTCTTTAGCCCATTTGAGAACGTCTTTTATTTTACCGACGCCCCATTCGTGACCTTTCCACGGTTTTTCCATTAATTTTTTCGCAAGTCTTCTGTTCCCGTCAGGTATTATACCCACATGCGTAGGAGATCGAATGTTATCACCTTTTATCTCCAATTATAAGATTAGAAATAAAATTAATAAATAGATTAAACCCAAACTAATAGATTCGGTTAAGGTGTTTGTATGAGATTAGAGCTTCACTGCCATACATATTATTCGAAAGGTTCAAAAATACCATGGGAATCGTTGTCAAGCCCGAAAGATGTGATAAAAACGGCGAAGAGAAAAGGTCTAGATGGTATAGCAATAACTGACCACAGAACAACAAAGGCATGGAAAGAGGCAAAACAAGAGGCAAAAAAACAGGGTTTGCTGTTTATACCGGGTGTTGAGCTAGATACGAAAGATGGGCATCTGATAGCATTGGGGATAAACGAAAGTATTGAGAACCGCCTCTCTCTTATGGAAACTATTGATATTATTCATTCTCAAGGTGGTATAGTTGTAGCACCGCATCCATACGACATCAAGGGCGAGGGGATAAAAAACGGAATTAAATATGTCGATGTTGTCGAGGTTTTCAATTCATTAAACCTTGATAAATTCAGCAACTACATAGCGCTTAAGAGGGCAAAATTGTTTGGCAAACCTATGTGTGCAGGCTCTGATGCACATTCTTTGGAGATGATAGCAAATTCTGTAAATATAATAAAAGGGCATAACGCAGATTCTGTCTTAAAAAATCTGAAAAAGGGGAATACGTCTTTTGTTTGCAGGTATGCTCAAGCAGAAGACGTAGTAAATTGGGTGAGGGGAAGAATGAAAATGAGTTACACCGATATTTTGAGATATGTTGACGAGAATTATTGGGGAATGAAGGCAGCATTGTCTAAGATAATGTTGAACCGATTTGTAAATTCCGATAATCCCGCATGGATCACCCTTGCCAAATTTTCTTTGGGCATATCCTGTATATATGGCGCGTTTAAAGTCTTAACCTACTAAGAAAGCGGAATTCGATTATTTGACGAAAAGAGCAAATTTTACAGCAAGTATGATTATAATTGCAAGAACTATTAATGACAGTATTATAACTTTTGTAGCATTTTCTTTT
>JAGGYQ010000022.1 GCA_021162425.1 Candidatus Aenigmatarchaeota archaeon | reverse complement strand
CATTTATATGAATGTTCTATCACATCATCTTGACAACAGAATGCAACGGGCAATGCTATTATTGCTACGAAAAATCACTCGAAGATATGAAAGAAAGCTTCGGCTTTGACATAGATTACAATGTGCCTGCCTCACTTTCTTACAGCGTTGATGACCTGAAGAAATTCATATCGAAAGACCCTGATCCAACGATAACATTTTACGGTGGTGAGCCTACGTTAAGACCGGATCTCATAAAAAAGATAATGGATATGATAAATGCGAGATACATGATCCAGACGAACGGATTGCTTCTAAACGTTTTACCAGAGAAATGCATCAATCGTTTTCACACAATTCTGGTTTCCATAGATGGCGACAAGGAAACCACAGATAAATACAGAGGTAAGGGAAATTACAGGATGGTTATGGAGAATATTAAAAGGATAAGAAAAAACGGATTTCGTGGCGAAATAATCGCACGAATGACTATAGAAGAACAGGATATTTACAAGCAGGTCAGATATCTTGTTGAAAATAAAGATTTTCCTTTCACATCTGTTCATTGGCAGTTAGACGCGAATTTCTGGGAACACGACTATCCTAAAAGGAACTTTATTCAATGGGTGAAAACCTCATATAATCCAGGAATAACAAAACTCGTCGACTATTGGATAAAAAAGATGAAAGAGGGAAGGGTTCTAAAACTCTACCCATTTCTTGATTTGGCTTACGATTTCCTTCACGGGATAAACAAAGCACTCCTTCGCTGCGGTTCAGGCTACACAAATTTCACAATACTAACAAACGGGAGAATCGTGGCTTGCCCCATAATGGTCGGGCTGAAAGATTTTTATTTAGGTGACATATGGAATACACATCCAAGCAATCTCAAAATGGACTACGAATGGAAAGAACCGTGCAAATCCTGTGAGTTTTTCGATATATGCGGTGGAAGATGTCTCTACGGGAACTATCTCCAGCCTTGGGGGGAGAAAGGTTTTTCCGAAGTATGCAAAACTGTTAAACATCTTATAAGAACAATTCAATCAAAAATTCCAGAGATAAAAGAGCTCATAGAAAAAGGTGTCATAAATTTCGAGGATTTCGACCACGTCAAATACAACGGGTGTGAAATCATCCCCTGAATAAAGGAAAATATTTCGCCTTTCACCGAAACAAATCGAGAATAATTTAAATACCGATTTTTAAAAACAAATCATGACACAAAAAAAGATTAGAGGTGGAATACCCCCGGTATTTCTAATACTGGCTCTGCTTGTTTCGATGATGGTTTCTTTTTATGCCGTCCAAAATAACGAATCTGCACATTCAAAAATATCAAAGGTTAGTTCATGCAGTGCTTTGGTTGAGATGATAGATGAATACCAGAAATCTTATCCAAATGCCATGATTATAAGAAAGTTAGGGGCAACCGAATCCGCACAGGCAGGTTCACGTCCATCACCTGAATTCTCAGCCACCAATGTTCAGGTTGAAGGTGTTGACGAAGCGGATATTGTGAAGACAGATGGCGAATACATCTACGCTATATCATCTTATTACAACACAGAAAAAAATGAATACATGAAAACAAATAAACTTGCTATAGCAAAGGCATACCCGCCAGAGGAATCGAGTATTTTAAATGTAATCGAATTCAAGGATTTTGAGCCAATCGAAATGTTCGTTCATAAAAATACACTCCTCCTGTTTGGGTATGTCTACAAAGAAAACAACAACACCAAGCTGCCCTTTCCCATGAGAAAAAGCTTTGTTGCTGTTAGGCTATATGACATAACTGACAGAAGTGAGCCAAAAATGACGCGAGAAATTCAAATTGAAGGTCGCTATGTTTCGTCTAGAAAGATAGGGCCTTATGTTTACTTTGTTGTAGACTCCTACCCAGATATTGTTAAAAATGCAAAAGTTATACTTCCAGAATTTTATGACAGCGCAGAAGGTAAAGACACAAAAGCGTTGTGCGGATGCTCTGACATCGAGTATTTTGAAGACACAAAGCCCGAGACTTTCATCACAGTTGCTTCTCTTTCCATGGAAGACCCAGAAGCCAAAATGGAGAAACGAGTCATACTTGGT
This sequence comes from Candidatus Aenigmatarchaeota archaeon, assembly GCA_021162425.1. Taxonomy (GTDB): domain Archaea; phylum Aenigmatarchaeota; class Aenigmatarchaeia; order QMZP01; family QMZT01; genus JAGGYQ01. The sequence continues at coordinate 58,567 of JAGGYQ010000022.1, read as the reverse complement.
TCAGGTCAAAGCATATACGCATCGAAAGAAAACCTATACATAGCAGAAATGTACTTCCCTCTCACGATTCTGAGAGCAGGACCTGAAATCGTTCAAAAGGGTGAAGAAAAAACTGTCGTGCACAAGTTTTCCCTTGGCAACGGGGAGATAAAATTCATAGGCAGTTTCGAAGTCCCAGGACACATACTCAACCAGTTCTCCATGGATGAATATAACGGATACTTCCGAATAGCGACAACCCTCGGAAGGGTTACGATATTTGGCGGAAATACATCAAACAACATTTACATTTACGATGAAAATCTCAAACAAATCGGTGACATCGAAAACATAGCCCCTGGCGAGAGCATATATTCGGCAAGATTCATGGGTGAGCGGGCATACCTTGTTACATTCAGAAAAACCGATCCGTTCTTTGTAATAGATTTATCTGACCCGAAAAATCCAAAAATTTTGGGCAAACTGAAGATACCGGGCTATTCTGATTATCTTCATCCCTACGATGAGAACCATATAATAGGCATAGGCAAGGAAACAGTTCCCGCGGGAGAGGATGATTTCGCCTGGTATCAGGGATTGAAGATCGCTTTATTCGATGTGACAGATGTTTCCAATCCAAAAGAGATAGGCAAGGTTGTGATAGGCGATAGAGGGACGGATTCCTACGCTTTGCACAACCACAAGGCTTTTCTCTTCAGCAAGAATAAAAATCTCCTTGTCATCCCCGTGTTGCTCGCTGAGATAAAGGGAGATAAAGAAAATCTACCACCGTATATATACGGCGAATTTGTATATAAAGGCGCTTATGCATACAGGGTAACACTTGAAAATGGGTTTGAGTTTCTCGGAAGAATTACACACTTCAAAAATAAAGATGAATTCCTGAAAAGTGGACACTATTTTTACGGCGACAAATACTCCGTTAAAAGGAGCCTTTACATAGATAATGTGCTTTACACTATATCAAACGGTATGATCAAAATGAATAAACTCTACGATCTCGAAGAAATTGGTGAGTTGAATTTTTAGTTTTTACGTCCAATAATAATTCATGATAAATTTTGAAAAACTCATAGATGAGCATCTGAGAAGGGAGTTGAAAGAGAAGAAAGTCGGCGTGTACTATCCATCTGAAATAGGTTCGTGTATTCGCAAGGTGTGGTTCACCTACAAAAAACCCAAAGAGCCAGACAAGGACAAAATAAAGATTTTTCAAGTAGGTCTGATGCTTCATGACTTTATAGCTGATGTTCTCCGCTCAGAGAAGACACAACAGGTTAGACTTGTGGATTCTGAAGTTCCATTCAGGCTGGTCCTCCCGAATTTCACGATTTCCGGGAGAGTCGACGACATAATGATAGTCGAGGCAAATGGAAAAAAGATTTTAGTCGAGGTTAAATCCACAAAAAGTCTCAAAATGATAAACGAACCTCAGGATGCGCACGTTAAGCAACTACAGATGTATATGCATGCATTGAAGATACCAAACGGTATGATAGTTTACATTGAAAAATCTTCTTTGAAGACCATAGAATTTGAAGTTGAATATGACAAAGAACAGGTGAAAGATATAATGAAAAGATTTGAAACGCTCCATGACCATCTCGTTATGAACAAAATACCCGAACCAGAGGCAAAACTAAACCCGAACAAGAACTGGATGTGTAAATATTGTGAATACAGAGAAGAGTGTGAGGGAAATTCGTTATGATTTTTTAATCTTCGTTTTCAAAAGTAAACATGGTTTCGAAAGATGAAAAAACCAACGTTCAGGTTCTGAAGGATTTGATAAAGAAATTCGTAAAGGAGCGCGATTGGGAAAAATTTCATCATCCGAAGGAACTTGCTACCTGCCTAAGCATAGAAGCGAGTGAATTGCTTGAAGTGTTTTTGTGGAAGGATAAAGAGCCTCTTGAAGAGACAAAGAAAAACGAGAAGATTATGAGCAAAATAAGGGAAGAACTTGCAGATGTTTTCATATGCGCTTTGAACTTGGCGAACAGACTTGATCTTGATGTTTCCGAGATAGTTGAAGAAAAGTTGAAAATCGCTAAAGAAAAGTATCCGGTTGAACTTGCAAGAGGAAATGCAAAAAAGTACACAGAGCTGAAGGAAAAGTGACATAATTCACCAAAACATTTTAATATAACTACTTACAAACTATAATTCTCGGTGGAAGTATGTTCAGATGTGTTGTTTTCGATCTTGATGGAACACTTGTGAATTCAATCGATGGGATAATGGTAGCTATTAATAAGACCTTCTCAACTATTGGTTTAGGTCCTTACGAATGGGAGAAAGATATAGAGAGATTCTTTGGAAAACCATTTGAAATATGGGCAGAAACACTTTTGAAGGAAGGTGACAAGTATTCGGAAGAAAACGTGAAAAAGATGAAAGAACTTATGCATGAAAATTATTCTTCCATAGGTGTTGATTATGTAAAGCTTAATCCGGGTGTTAAAGAAGCTTTGGAAGTTCTGAAAGATAACGGCGTGAAAATAGCACTTGCGACAAACACGGTTTCTGGACCACCTCAAAAATTCCTAAAACATTTAGGTGTTTACGAATATTTCGATAAAATCTGCACGGTTTCGGATGTCGAAAAGGGAAAACCTGAACCAGATGAAATGATTTGTATTATAAAATCTCTGAATATTAATCCAGATGAAATACTTGTTGTCGGTGATAGTGAAACGGACGTTGAGTTTGCAAAAAATTCTGGTTGCAAGATATGCATACTAGATGCGAAATGGAATAAAAATATCACTTCTGATTACAGGGTAAAAAACATGAAAGAATTAGTGGATATAGTTTTAGGAAAGAGATGACAAATATTTTATCCTCTTCAACATATTTGGATGCGTACTTAATATCTCCATCAACCTATCGGTGAAACCTAACTTTATTTTACCCTTTTTCAGAATCTCAAGTTCATCATTTTCTATCGTTCCGCTCATGTTTACATCTAGATCTTTCAACTCTTTTAGTTCTTTGTGTGCTCTTGAAGGATCGTTGACAAAAAATGCTTTGTACCCCTCTACCTGTTTTAAGTCGTAGTCGCTCACGGATGCGCTCCCATAAACAAGTTTATACAAGGCGGATGCCAGCGTATGAGGTCTATTTCCCAGCTCGATGCTTCCCCTGTCTGCATAATATTCACGAATTCTTGAGGCATAAAGCACGAGAAGATTCGTTATAAAATAGAATATGAACGCGAAAAGTCCTACCAGAGCAAGGTTGTCTCTGTTGCTTCCGCGGGCGTACATTGAACTCCACGAAAGATACCAAAGTATCATTGGTATCACGCCCAGCATAGTCATGAAAATCATATCCCTGTGCCTTATATGGGATATTTCGTGCCCCAAAACAGCTTTTAATTCGTTTTTATCAAGAAGATCGAGCAACCCTTTCGTCACACACACTCTCCCATCCCCAATACTTCTTCCGAATGCAAAAGCATTTGGTATCCTTATATCCGAGATTGCGACTCTTGGCTTTTTGATACCGGCTTTGTTTGCAAGTTCTTCGACCATTCTGTGGAGCTCTGGCTCTTCCTCTGGTGAAACATAGTGAACACGCATAGACCATTCAACAATTCTCGGACTTATCCAGTATTGAACGAATGTAAGCAATATGGCAATAACACCATAAAGCAGAAAACTCCCTATACCCATGAACGAAGCTATAACTACGATTATTGCATAGACTATCGCAAACATCACTCCGAGCAATATAAACATCCTCACATGGAGCCACATACTATCACTATTAATACAATCACAGAAGATTTAAAAATATTCAACTCAACCACTTGCAATTATCTACAAGCCTTTCCCAATTTTATACTCCCTGCCATCAACTTCAACAGAAAATCCTTTCAGCGAACCGGATGCCTCGTATTGAATAACAATCTCTTCCTTTGGATTCAACTCCAGAATCGTCCATTTAAGCATGTCAATATCCGAGCCTACGTGCTCTATCTCAGGTTTTATGTTGCATCTCATGAAAGAACCTCTTGGCACATAGTCCACAACTTTCATATCAAATATCTTCTTGTTGGTCCTGTTCTTTATCTTAAGCATCACACTTGTCCCGCTTACGGTTTTTTCAAGCCTGAAAGGAGACCTTATCACAGGCAGCAATTTCAGTAAGATGAAAACAATCATAATTATCGAGAATATAAGAGCCGCTGCCTCCACAAGGAAAAACCAATTGAACGGTTCTGGGACATCTTCCGTGGTAAAGCCTGTCACATAATTCGCTTTCCTGGCAACTATCTGAACTCTTCCCGCGTAAAGAACAGGGACATCCGCTACGCCATTGATATCTGTATAATATTCATATTTCTTTTCAGGGTCGTCCACATACGACACTTCGATTTTCACATTTTCTACAGGATTGCCATCTTGGTCAGACACCTTAATTTTAACAATTTTCCCTACTGCGATCTCTCCAGATATTTCAAGCGATAAAATTTGCTCTACACATATACCATTTACGCAGGTCTCATTTTCCTCGCATTGTGCATCGGTGCAGCAATGTCCTGGCTCGAGAATACATTCATGGTTTTTCCTTTCACCGCATTTGCATGGAACGATTTCGCATTTATGCGTATTTAAATTGCAATACTCTTCGCTGCTGCAAACCTCATCCCCGCAACATTCATAACTGACACATTCATGATTTTCCGCATAACCGCATTCGCATTCCAGACGCACACATTCATGATTTTCGCATATTTCATTGCTTTCGCAATCGTAATCCGAAAAACATTCATATGCTGGATATACAGTAAACCATACAATGGTAGAATTTGTTGCACCAGCAAGCGATTTACAAACCACAGACAGTTTATAAACACCTTCCATCGAACTCACATTTACTTCTGCATCGAATGTTGCGTTGTCCGTTTTTGACATATTCCCGCTTGTCGCTTCCAGAAAATAGACACATCGAGACAAATTTGCATCGCCTCTGACATTTACCAAAAGAATGCCATCAGTCAAATCACCCTTTAGATACGTTTTATTTTCGGGTGACAAAAGAATGATATTCAGCGTGGCGTTTGTTTGATTAACATGGGTTTCGCTCGCACTTTTATTCAAAAATATTTCCACATAACCGCTGGACTTTATATTAATCACTGATTCGTTTGTTTTGTAACCTTCTTTGCTCGTATTCACAAAAAATGGATTGTAGTCATAACTTGTTCCGTTTTCATAAAAGACTGTCACCATCAGTTGCGGTGTTTCTCCATTCGAATTGGTCAGCCCAGAGTAAACGCTCCTGTTAAAAGAATCTATGAGTTTTATGTTCGCGTTTGACACAGGATATCCTATCAGATTCAGGGTTTTGAACACAACAGAATAGTTCCTTTGCAGCGTTGCGTAGGTTGTGTTCTTTATTGAAGTGTCATATGCTGAAAAAAGATATATGTCAAGCGAGTTGTCTATTATATCGTTTCCGGATATATTGTTGTCAGAACCCTGTATAATCAATCCAATGTCGTTGTTTTTTAACAAATTGCCATAAATTATGTTGCGGTCGCCTGATATTTCAAGACCTTTTTTATTTGACTGGATTGTGTTGCCGGTAATATTTGTCTGGTTACCTTCAAATAGCACACCGTTCTCGTTATCTGATAGTGTGTTGTTGAAAATCAATGAATATTCTGTTTTTATACGGAGACCGTTATCGCTGTTGCCTGAGATATTGTTGTTCGCTACCGTGATGTTGGCACCTGACATATAAAGCTCGTTAACCTGTCCCTGTATGAGATTGTTGTAAAAGAGATTGTTGTCACCACTTATCACAATACCTGTGTTGGATAAAAACCTGTTCCCTGCTACTGTGTTGTTGCTTGAGTATATGAGCAAGGCATAGAAATTTTCCAAAAATTCGTTACTCGTTATTTTGACGTTGTCCGTCCCTATATACAAGCCTCTTTTTTTAGGTTCACCTGACGAAACACCAACACCCTTTATAGTTGATGCGTATATAGTCAGGTTCGAGCCTTCGTTTGCATAAAAAAGATACCTTTTATCCGTAACGGAGCGGATGGTTGTGTTGACAAGCATGAGCGTCCCGTTGACCTCTATTCTCAATCCACCGTTGCTGGTTACATTCATAAGGATTGTGGCATTCTCGAGTGTAAGATGACCCGAAGTATCGATAAGAATGCTTCCGTTGAGTGTAAGTGTTTCGTTGCAGATGACGGTTTCATTGATGAGCCAGTCCCCACCGTAGTAGTTGCAATCTGCACTCACCAAATGCAACAAAAGTAGGAATGTCAGCAGAAAAGCGAAGAAAATCCCGGTTTTCATAAATAATTGTTGTTCAAGGTCTCTTAAATTGATTAAAGTCTTTTAGTTTCAACTGCCTTTGAAAGCATCTCTTTTATCTTTTCCCTTTGTTCGCCGAAATATCTTTCAAACTCAGATGTCAGATGAAGAATTCTTGTTCTCCCGTGCTTTTCGGTCTTTACCAATCCCTTTTTCTCGAGGAACTTGATATACCCGTATGCCTTGTTTCCCTGTATGTGTATGACGTCGCTCTGCTTTATGGGCTCTTTGTAAGCGATCAAAGCGAGAGTTCGCTTGTGCCCGTCTTTAAGATCGGAGTAAGGTGTGAGATGGGCAACTTTTGGCAGAAGCTCTTGTTTAACTCGCATGAACCATCCTTCAGGAAGTTTTACAATTTCCATTCCTCTGTTGCTTTCTTCATATTCCTTTGCGAGCCCCTCAATTACCTTTTCTATTTCACCTAACGAAGAAATCCCGACTATTTTGGATATTTCTTCGATATTGAGTGGTTTCGGGCTCATGAAAAGAGCGGCTTCTATCAGTTTTTTGGGCATAATGTTAATTGGTGTTTAAAATTTAAATTTTGAGGCGAATCGAAAATATAAGTATGATTCTATAATAATTAACTATGGAAATGGGGCTGAAGGTAATTGTGGTGCTTCTGTTGCTTGTGATATTCATTGTTTTGGTTTTGGGTCTAATGACAAACTGGTTCGGTCAGTCGCAGGGCTTTGCAAACAGCCTGTTCGAATATATGAAGAATTTCCACTCAGATAAAGAATCGGGAACATCGGGTATGCCTACTGACACCGAAAATCTGAAGCCGCCCCCAGACAGGCACACATGAGAATTTATATAAAAAGCCCTAATATTTAATATGAGACTTGCAATGGAGGTTGTATTGATTGCCGTTGTGCTTCTTGTTGTCGCAGCTGTTGTGCTTTCGATATTCAGCGGCGGCATGGGCTCGTTTGGCGGGGTGTCCAGCGCAAGAAACCAATGCTGGAACATGGCAAAATACTCGTGTGAGGCAGGTGGCTCTGCACCGCCCGGATGGGATACGAACGTTGTTTTTAAAACAGGAGATAAAACATATACGTGCAAGGATTTAACGGGCAAAGATAAAGATTCATTATCTTCCTGTTGCCAGCCCATCAAACAAGGCGATATAGTCATAGGCTACCAATTTGCATGCAAATAGAAAGCTCTATCAACTTAACTCTGCAATTTTTGAAAAACTTTGACTCATCCTATCGGTTCTGATTGAAATACTCGAAATTGTAAAAATCATATCAACAAACTCTTTTTCCAGAATTAAATTCGCAGAGCCAAATTGGGTAAACTTTTTATACAAGAGCTGCGTATATTTTATTATGAGGCTATCGCTTGAGCTTGTGGTCATAGCAATTGTGATACTTGTGGTGGCTTTAGTTGTCCTCACCATGTTCGGCGGAAGCATGGGACATTTAGGGACATTGACGGCAGCGAAGAACAATTGCATGCGAACAGGTGAATTCTCATGCAAATCCACAGGAAATTATCCATCTGGCTGGACCACAGATAAAGTGGGCCCAAATGGCGAAACGTGCAGCGAGCTTGTAAACTGTGTATGCGAACCGAACACGAGGACATGGAGTTGTGTATAATAAAAATAAAGTGTTAGAATGAGGTTATCGCTCGAGCTACTTGTTATTGCGAGTGTTATCCTCATAGTAGCGACAGTTGTCATTCTCATTTTCGGGAGAGGAATACAGCAGGGCAGCAGTATGCTGAACGCAAGAAGCAACTGCATAAACATTGGGTCATCATCATGCAGGAGTATTGGTGTTCTCCCACCCACATGGTCAACGCCAATGGTCACGGTTGATGGGAAGCCCATGAGCTGCCAAGAGCTTACAGGCAGAGAAGACTGTAAAGATTTCGGTGTTGAGCCTTCCTGCGAAAAGGCGGGCGGTGTGTGTAAAAAGGCGTGCGAGTCAGGCGAGGAGGAAATAGCAGGGCAATGCGGCAGCGGTCAGAAATGTTGCAAAAAATCCAAATAGTATTTAAATAGCAGGGTCCACAATTTTTATTTATGATGGATGTTCAATATCTTGGCAGAATACTCATAGTTTTATTTGTGCTGGTCCTGATAGCAATGTTAGCTGTGAAGTTGAGTGGTGTTATATGAAAATGAAAGGATTTTCACCGCTTGTGTGGTATATGATTGGATTCATCCTTGCCATAGCTGTTGTTCTTATATTATTTGTTTTTTATGGAAGGGTTTTCGAGGGGGTAAAGAGTTTTTTGTTCGGGTAGAACAAAGTCTGTGGCTTTTTAATGGGCGTGTCTAAAAATAACCCCGTTCTCCATCGCTCCCCTATTAGCAGAATCGTTAGGCTGAGAAGATGGATTTGTGTTTGAAACCGTTCCTTTACGAAAAATATTTTTTCGGACTGAAATCGACAGACTGTGGGAATTATTAGATGCTCGCTTTTTAATTTATGCTTTTTAATTTGTAAAACAAAATATTGTATATGGAGCCGGTGGATTTCATACAAAGGATATTCGGTATATTGTTTGTTATAATGTTTGTTCTTGTGCTTTTCTTTTTGGGCGTGGCAAAAATAAGTTATATAGGCTGTATGGGAGCGACAGTAGCCGATGTGAACAATTTTGTTGATATAGTGAGGCGTAGCAGCGGCGAAGTGAGTGTTCCCATAACGCTGAAGGAATGCATAGACAGTGTGATTATAACCAACAAAATTACAGATTTGAAGGGGGACATAAAATGTAAATCCGGCGAGGAATATTCGTATATAGTCGTATACAAAAAATCCTACGGTTTTTGGTCAAAGCTTGCGTTCTGGCAAAACTTTGCTGATAAATACCTGTCAAAAGATACATACTGCGCCAGCCTAAAAAATGTTAACTTCGACAAGAAGAGAATATTAAAAGGTCCCGAGGAAGGCAAAACACTAATATATTGCCTAGACATCCACATCCAAAAAAACGGCGAGACAAAGAATATTCAACTTAATAAAGTTTCTAACGTCGACTCAAAAGGGGAATGTTGAGATGAAAAGGACAGGCTCTACAGCTGACATGATTTTGTTTGTCGGGGTTGCGTTGATAGGGGTATCCATCTTGGTTCTTTTCGCCGGAAACCGAATAACACCGAGCATAAAAGCGAGCGATGAGGCAAAGGTTTCATACACCGCCCATTTAATTGCACAGTATATAAGCGCGCTTTCCAGTGTTGACAGCGGTGAGATTTCAATGGACCTCGGTAACGAATTCACGATAACCATAGACAAGTTTTCAAGAATAAGAATAGGATGGATTTGGAAGCTTCCATTCATAAAGGTGGGCAGACCATCAACATATTACGTCGAAGTTTCCCTGCCAGACAGGAATGTGAGAAGCGAAAAAATACCTTTCGTTGGTTTTCTGAACTTCGACCGTCGTGAAGAGCTGAAATTAGAAAAAACAAGATACCTGAAACTCAGCAAGAAAAAAGGCGAGGACGTAACAGTGGAATCGCTTTTGAGTGTGAAATTCTGCACAGAGCCGACAGAAGAGGAGCTAAAGAAATATATTCAGACATACAGTCAAAGATATGAAGTTGATGAGAATCTTGTAAAAGCCATCATAATGGCAGAGAGCGGTTTCAGGCATTGCGATGCAAACGGCGATGTGAAATGCGCAAAAGATGCCTCCGGTGAAATCATATCCTGCGGGCTTATGATGCTGACGCCTGCGACAGCGAAAGATATGGGCGTTGATTACACGATACCAGAGCAAAACATAGAAGGCGGCGTGAAATACATAAGCCAAAAACTAAAATTGTTTGAAAAATGCGGAGATGATAAGGAGAAGCTTGCGGTCGCCAACTACAACTGCGGAAAGATAAAAAGTCTTGTGAATGAGAACTGTGGCAAAGATTGTTCAGAAGGATGCTGGGAGAAGATAGAGCCTCTGATAAATTCGGAAAAAGGTGGGAAATTTTGTCAGGGGATATACGGCGATGAAACATTAAATTACGTAAGAAAAGTTATGCGGTATAAACAATGCTTCGAAAGCAAGCCCAACTGCTATAAAAGGTGTGCATTATGCTGAAAGCCGAAGACACGTTCAATACATTTGTGGGATTTGTAATATTTGGCTTTGGTATAATACTGCTAATAACAATTCTCGAGGGCGGTCTCCTTAATTACAAAGGGGCTGTTCTCAGTGATGTGAATAAATTAAAAGCGATAGAAGCAACTCATATAGTGAGGCATTGCTTCACAAACCTAGCCGATGACAACACCATATCTGCCTACTTCCTTTACGTTGCTGCCGGCAAGCAGGTGAAGGAGTTATGCAATATAAAAAGTCCTTCCATACACGCTTTTGTGGTTGATGTTGAAAATAAAAGGGAGTGGCTTTTCGATAAAAAATTCGAGCCATCGAGAAACAGCCATGACATATGGGTACCGATATCATACGATGTTGACTACATCGAGGACAAGAAATACAATCTTAAAGGCTCTTACATCCTTGTTGTTCAGAAAATAGCGGAAAACTGGGCAGGGGATGATGTCTTGATAGAGATTTACCCGAAGAGTATGTTTGAGAAGGATGTGAGCCACATCCCTTCCGTCGCTCCTCGCGAACTTAAAAATTATATAAAATCGAAATTGGAATTGGAACTCAATAAATTTTACGTTTTCGTTAATTTCGAAAAAGAAACACCCGTGAACTCGTTTATACCACATGGACTCGCTCCTATTAATGAGTGTGGAGATTCGTTGTCAAGCGTAACGTGCGTGGTCATGCATATTGCAAAAACAATTCACATGGGGAGATTGTATGTCGAGGTTTCGTAAAGGAATCTTTGATACCGTTATGCTGGTGGTAGTAATAGTCGTGTTTTTAATGGCTCTTATGTTTCTGTTCTATTTGAGCAGATATGGAATAGTAAAGATAAAAGGCGACGTGAATGTATATCTCGATGTTCAGGACAAGGGCTCCAAAATAATTTCGTTTGTTAAGTGTGAAAGGGGTGGAATGAACTACATGGAAATAATAGGTTCATTTGACGGTATGCCTGAAGATATTAGGAAACAGATATTTACTACGCTCCGTCACATAGGAGCATCAGGTCTGATAGTTCGTGATTTATCGAGCGGTAAATCCATGGTATACGGCAAGGGCACAAGCAAAGCAACGATCAGCCTGCCAGACAATTTCAAAATCGGATGGCCTGTTGAAACACACAAGATAAGCAGCGGCTACGGGTGGCGAATTATCAACAGAAAGCCAGATTTTCATGGCGGAGTGGACTTCGCAGTCGAGATAGGGACGAATGTCCATGCTGTGTATGACGGAACGGTTGCGAGTGTTGGAAGAGGTTGCGAGGCGTCCCCAAGCGGAGGATGCCATATATCATGCAAAGAGACGAAAGATAAGTATTGCTGCTGTAATGGCGGGCTGGGCAATTTTGTCGTGATAAAACATAGAGTAAACGGCGAGACATTTTATACTCATTACGACCATTTAAACGAGGTTAGAGTGGATGTGGGAGATGAGGTGAGAAAAGGTGATGTAATAGGCAAGACGGGCAATACAGGATACTCAACAGGTCCGCACCTCCATTTCGAAATAAACAAACAAATGACAAAGCATGATGAAACATCGGTAGACCCATGCCCGTATTTTCCTGAATTTCCTGAAAATTGCGAGCAGGGGTCGCAGTCAATTTCAGAAAACGAAGCATCTTTTTATATAGACATACCATTACCGGGCGGTAGAAGGGGGAAAATGGGGCTGATAGAATGAAGGCATATGGTGTCGTGTTCCTTACAATAATTTTCATAGTGATTGCACTAACAATTGCCTCGATGGTTACGATTTTCTTTGCAAAAAAAACCCAAACCAAAGACATAAGGTTTACAGAAGATATATATGTCATACAAAACGCGGTAGAAGCCGCAGATATTTATTTTAAAGCCTCGCTGGACTATGCTGTTTTCCAGGCGATATATGACGTAGGGAAAAACGGCGGGCTGGAAAAAACATGGACAAAAAAACCAAAAGAAAGCGAAGTTGTTTCCGCCCTCAAAAAAACAATAGTCTTGAACCTTAACAACTACACAAAAGAAAAATACATATTCTTCGGCAAATCCGTGAACCTCCCGACATTCATCGAGGATGATATAGAAGTCAAGCTTATGGATGACGGAGTGAGCGTCTCGATTAAATCAGGGAAAAGTTTGTATTATTGCGATACCAAGACCGGTGAACAAGGTAAGGTCTCAATGAGGTTCGAGAAATCGGTTGATATTGAAAAAATTTACGGGATTAAATTTTCGAAAATGCTCAAAAAAGCATATGAAATCTTCGACTCCTTATCGAAAATTAGTCTCCCGAGTGAAAAAGGGAAGCATCTGGATGGCTATCCTTTGAGTGAAAATGATTTAGATGTGGATGCGGTTTTACATGAAATACACCCGGGAAACAAAATTATCAAGATAAACATAACACAAAAAGATTTTAAAATACCCGTGTATGTTGACAAGAAAGTTTTGTACGAGCCTGTTACCTTTACCTTTTTTGTTGATACATAAATATTTGCACAGAAGGTTTAAATCTGTCAGCTAATAATTATTATTATGAGTTGCAGCAGTCAAAATCTAAATCATTTCTTTGCATGGCTAAGCTATTGATTGGTTGCTGTTTTTAATTTTAGTTTTGCAAGGTGGTTATGTGTCTGACGAGATAATAGAGGGTTACCGGGAGTTATGGGAAAGTCTTGAGGAAAAAGGGTACCGCGCAAGGGCTATATACGGGGGCAATGTAGAGCTCCGCGACCCTAACGGAAGGCGAATAGGTGTATATCATGTTCCTGAAAGATTAGAAGAATCATTGGTGTATATCCCTGAAATAATTTTAAAAATCACCGATGATAAGCTTTAAAAATCCACGAGTAAATTTTATAATACAACGACACTGCTCTCGTGGCAGAAGACAAGCTTTAACTGTGTAAAGGGAGGTGCGTAAAATGGCAGAAAAAACTGAAGAAAAAGTAAAGGCAGACGATAACGTGATTTTCGTCGGCAAAAAACCAACAATGTCGTATGTATTGGCTGTAATAACACAGTTTTCGGAAGGTGTGAAAGAAGTCCACATAAAGGCAAGAGGGAAATCAATTTCCAGAGCGGTTGATGTCGCAGAAGTTGTCAGGAATAGATTCATTAGCGACGTCAAGAGGGAAATAGAGATAGGCACAGAGAAAGTCAAGGGAGAAGACGGGTCAGAGATTAACGTCTCGACAATAGACATAACGCTCAAAAAGTAAGCTTGAATTGAATTTTACTTTTTTTATTTTACCTTTCTTTTTGTATTATGATAATTCTGATTGCTATTTCTGATATTTATGCGGGGGGTGGGATTCTCCTTCACCGCTGGAAGCGTTAGCTCCATCTGCTGGGCGGAGGATAGGCGGTGTTCGAACCCACGAAGGCACTAAGCCACTAGGCTTCTCAACAACCAAGTGGCAACCTGAACTTGGCCATACCTAAACTTCGCCATACCTTTTCGGTATTCTAGCCCCTTTGACCGCTTGGGAACCCCCGCATTATTTCAAGGTCCAGAGCATGCGAAGCTTTTCTTTTCTTCTTAACTTCTGCTCGTCCTCTGTTTTCAATCCCCTGCACTTGGGGCAGAGCATTTTCCCATTCACGTTCTTGAGCCTATTGCTTGGCTCTCCGCATTTGTCGCAATATCTTTCGAATACAGGCATATTATCCCTCTTGAATAACATTCTGTTTTGTAGTTTAAAAATTTAATTCACTGTCAGAATCTTTTATTGTTCCATTCAATAAAAAAATCAGCGAGTTTCTCAGGGTCCTTCCACTCTTTTGACTTCAGAAAATAAAGAAAAGTGAGCAACATCAAAGGGAAATTGGTATTCAATGCCTGATTCGTCGGGATTTTTTTCTGGATATGCTCTACTAATTTTTCGGTTTCTACCTTCTTTTTTGACGGAATTGAAGCGAGCATCTTTATGTCATCCTCTTTGAATTTTTTCTTTGCAAGTTTACTAACGAATTTTCTCGTCAGATATTTACCCAATATCGAGGTTTTTGCTTCGCTGTAATTGAAAATATCTATGTATGGGTCTTTGTGGTTTCTCAGTCTTTCAAGCTCTTCTAACAATCTATCAAAAAGTTCGTCTTTGCCTGAATTTTTAATTTTGTCAAGGATTTTGATTAACAGGTCCCTTGAAATGACCTTCTTTGCGTATTCATAAAAATAGTAATCCCTGTCATCATCTGTTGCGTCTGCTACTTCGTAATCAGGATATTTCCTGCATGTGTATGGCTTTGCTACTTGACCGTGTCTTTTTTCCAGAATACACATGGTGTCTTTATCAAGGAACACACAATTTTTTTCTTTGCCGACCATCTTGGCTTTCACCACAGGTTTGGTATCAAGAAAGGATTTCAGGTCATAACCGAGTGAAACTATCTTTCTTATGTCCCCTTTCGATAGGTCTATGTCCCAGACACGGCAGCAGAATCCGCAATGTCTGCATTCATAGCATGTGAATCTCAAGACACGTTTATCTATGTGCTCTTTGTTCATATAATTAAATTTGCCCAGTAGATTTTTTAGGTTTTGCAGAATTAGAAATGCCCCGGCCGGGATTTGAACCCGGGTCTTCGGCTGTCTTCATCGGCTCTCGCCATCGAACCTTTCAAGTCAGGGCGAAGCCCACTCGAAAGGCCGGTATCCTTGACCGGACTAGACTACCGGGGCGTTACGATAATCTTCTTTAGTGGTTTTAAATATATTAATTTATTGTTGGTATGACACACAGCTCTATTTGAAGTTCCCTTAATGGAATTTTGGAGTTATAAGCGGGAGGAATTAAGCCTAGAAAAAAGTTCGCAAGCAGGGATGCCATTATTTCTTTGTCTCCCTTGCCCTATATTCAGCCTTGGCTTCTTTTTCCTTGAGCGATTTCTCTAGCCAACGAACACCAAATAGGTAATGCATTGATATTCCAATTCCCCATCCTATAAGGGGATAAAAGAACCAAATTGCTTCTGGAGAATATATGAAGTTAATAGCTATCAACATGGCATTAACCAAGACATACACCACCAAATGCACCAAGAATCCTATTTTTTCTTCTTTTCTTATTTCTCTATACGCCCTTTTGTATTCATCCAGAGATATTCCCTGAGCCATTTTTTTCACTCCCTTTCTTTTTAGAATTAATAGTTTGCCAATCCTGTATTTTCGGAACGGGCAGGTTTATAGGGAACGATTGTTTTATAATTTTAAAGTTTTTGATAAAGATAGAACTTTTGAAAAATGAGGGATTCCAGTAGCTACAACTGGTATTGAAAGACCAGATATAACCTTAACTATTGCTCTTGCCCTTCCCTCATCATCGGGAAGATCATAATTTTTAAGTCTCGATTTAACTTAGGAGGGCACAACTTCTGTCAATACTATATTCTTTGCAAATTTTCTGACTTCTTTTACAGCATTTCCTATATCTTTCATTTCTTCTACTATCTCCAACAGTGTCTTGGTAAAGGCAACGCATACCCTAGCATGACACCAACAAACGCATTGTTGCAATTCAAATATTCCCTCAAAATGCCGAGCAATATACGATTAAGCGACGCAGGGTTTGGATAGAAATCTGAAGACTTCGGAACCGTTTAATTCCTGTTATATTCAATCACGAGCCAGCGCTTTTATCTTTTCTAGAACTTCTTTTAATTCTTCAGAATTCTTAACATAATATATGTTTCCATTTAATTTTTTTATGTATGCTTCAATCTCAAAGTTCAATCTTTCTTTAATAAAAGGTTCATAAACTACAACAGAAAAAGGAACCTTTTCCCCTGCTCTTGCTTCTGGATGTATTGCCTTTCTTTTTGCTTTTACTTCAGGTTTATCTCCTATAAATAATTTGTACAAGTAAAATCCATAAACTAACTCTCCTAAAGAACCCAAGCTATTACCTAACATTAAAATAACATCTCCAAAAATACAATGTGTTAAGTCCTGCTTATACCAATTGTTTGTATCAATAAATTCATCAAAAACTTTTCTTCCATTAACTTCTGCTCCCACATAAGGCTTCAAGTGGTTTATTCCAAAATCTTTATCAGATAAGGGAACTGTTCCAATAACTTTTCCCTTACTTAATTTTTTAAATTCTTTAGCAATTTCAAAAGATATTCCTCTATCAGGAAGCAAAACAATTTCATAACCACTATTAGCTAAAGTTTTTGCTATTTTCTCTATTTCTTTTTTAAATTCTTCTTCATTTATTTTGAGTAGATTATAGTAGTGATATCTTATGTTTCCTGCGCCAATTAAACTAACTCTTAATACCATAATAAGGAAATAAGAAACTTAATTTTTATAAATATTGTGCTGGCTCGTAACTTCTGCGGTTGCCTTCGCAATCCTCGGCCTTCGCTTAACGGCATATGTTATGCGCAATCTTACTCAGGCAAGTTTTTTATATTTGAGTGTGTTTAATAGAGTTTATGAAAACCATAGAAGAAAAATTAGAAGATTCTCAACGCTGGAAAAATGCACAAGCAAATTTAGCTAATTTTGAAAAATGATGAAATTGGTAAGACAATATCCTATTAAACCAATGTTTCAACCTCTATCTCCACCATATACTATTCCAGAACCATATAAGTACTAAACTTTACCCTGCGTATATCATGCCTCCTTTTAGTCAGCATTTTTTCTTGCAGAAAAAAACACATAACTTCGCATTAACTGAAGTTTCGCCTACGGCAAAATTTCGTTAATCACGTATGTTATTGTCTCAAAAAACCTTCGTATGTTTTTCTGTATATCTCTGTGCTTGAAAGCTTTTCGATGTTCCTCTTATAAAGTAAATTTTCGAGTTTTCCGTGTTTTTTCTCCCAGTCTTTGACAGGAATGGAGTATTTTTTCTGAACTTTTTCTCTGTACCATTCTGGAATGACGTTGAACGTACAGAACGGCATAACCGCTTCTGGCGTGGTGTAATGTATCACGCATCTCTTCACCCGGTTAACATCATAGTTGTATAAATCCTGGAAGTGCATCATACCTATGAAAAGCGAATGGTGATGGAACGCCCCGAGCGCCCGGTAATCGTGTTTCATAAGGGCGTTGTAAAGGATTTTTGAGAGCGAGAAGCCTTTTGGGGCTTTCTTTTTGTCTATGAATGAATTCAATTTACACAGAAGTTTTAGCCCTATGATGAGTCTGCTTTTACCTTTGTTTAGCTCACATGCCTTTTCTTCGAGATATTCGAAAATGCCCTCGACGTCAACAAATTTTGTGATGGGTACCATTCGTCCGTCTTCATTAAAAACATATGTCGCCATGCCACAGGCGAAATGAGCAGACAAAGAGTATTGTGCCTTATGAGTTAATGCTTCGACAAAATCTGTTATTGCTTTCACAGAAGGGACAGGGTAAAAATCTTCCTTTGTTATTTCACCGTTTGTCTGCTCTTCTATTCTCTGTATAACCTCAGGTATGGTTATCCTGTGTTTTTCTCTGTGTGACCTCGGCATACGACCAACAAGCGAAACGGGTTGGTAGTTCACACCGCGAACAACGTCCATGTTTTTGAATCCGAATCTTATGATGTCGCCTATCTCGTGGTCGTTTACACCCTTTATCACAGTCGGGACAAGAACGATTCCAAGTCCTGATTTTCTCGAATTTTCAAGAACATAGGGGATTTCGTAATGGTTCTTTGGGTTTGTCTTTGGTGTTACACCATCAAAACTCAAGTAAAGCGTATTCACCCCCGCTTCCCTGAGTTTCGCAGCGAAATCAGGATCATTTGCCAGCTTTATACCGTTCGTGTTGTATTGGATATGGTCAACACCCTCCTCTCTTATCATATTTATTATATCAATTATATCTTCCCTGAGGCTTGGCTCACCGCCTGTTATTTGTATCGCGTTACATTTTACTGGCTGTTCTTGTGTAACAAGACGAACAGCCTGCCTCAGCTGTTCGAGTGTCGGTTCATAAACATACCCTGCCTTACCTGCCAAGAAGAAACAATACCAGCAGTTGAGGTCACACCTGTTGGTGACCACAAGATTTGCAAGAGCTGTGTGGCTCTTATGAAGAGAACACAAACCACAATCTTTTGGGCATGCAGGGTTCGCTTTCTTAACGTGCGGGTTTTCCACACCCTTCCCGTCGTAGGCGAATCTTCTTGCATTATTATACATCTCAACAGATGCCCAATAAACTTCTTTGAAGACCCCATGTTTTGGACATTTTTTAAGGAGCATGACCTTATCTTTTTCTTCGAATATTACGGCAGGTATGATCTCAAGACACTCAGGACAGATAGAAATTGTTCTGTTTGGGAGTTCTTTTGCATACCCAGATGAAGCCTGTTTGAGAAGGGATTCAAAAAGTTTGGTCTCGCTTGCACTTTTTGGCCTCGAAGCTTGTCTGACTTTCCTTTTGACCATTTTCCCACCTATTAATATTTTTAAAAAGTTTTAAATATATATAAATTTGGGTGGGATATTCTAATAAAGGTTTTGGCATGACGGAATCAGAAAAGATAAAAGAGGTGGAAAAGAGCATATTCAATACATTTACGGAAATCACGAAAACTATGGGATTCTCCCCCATTCACGGAAATATCATAGCTGCACTTTTTGTCTATGACAAGATGCTTTCCCTGAAAGATTTGGCAAGAAAAACAGGTTACTCGACCTCAATGATATCCATAAGTCTTGACTTTCTTGAACTGCTGGGTATTATAAAGAAAGTAAAAAAGCCGACAGATAGAAAGCTCTATATACGTCTCAACGGAGACCTTCTCTTTACATTGAAAAATATATTTCTCATGAGAATATCGAAAAGCATTGGGGATTCTCTTAACGACCTGCAGCGTTACAAGAAGATTTTAAGCAGACTTAAGGGCAAGGAAAAGGCAGATGTTCTAAAGGCTGTAGTTTCGCTTGAAGCGCAGATTAAAAGGCTCGATACCTATCTAAAAATACTTTCTGATATTGAAATGCCGTGATTTGTTGTAGCATGTAAAGAGACTATAAGCGGATGTTTTTATTTGAAATACATGAGAGCGAATCCCAGAATAACGATTATTACAACTATCGCTATGAATACCATTATCCATTCTCCACTAATGGGCATTTGCTTGACAGGAGCACACGGATTCGGGCATGTGCCACCGCAGTCAACCCCCTCTTCGTCCCCGTCCTGCACACCGTTTTCGCAACTGCTCACTCCGGCTCCAAAGCAACCTTCGTCAATCGCCCCGTCGCAGTCGTTGTCCTTTCCGTCGCATATTTCGACCTCAGGCTCTGCCCCATTACATACTACTGTCTTCCCATCCTCCGAACAAACATATACACCTGCACATATGCCCTCTCCACACGGCTTGCCTAGCGTTGGCCAATCCTCGTCTATTATTCCGTCGCAGTCATCGTCTATTCCGTTGCAGGTTTCGACGGACGGCTGTCCGCCATTATAGCACGCGCATCGCGTAGCTGCAACAGATGAACCGCCCTTAACATTATCTATCGTTCCGTCGCAGTCGTCATCTATCCCGTTGCATATTTCTGTTTTTGCTCCCTTTCCGAACTGCATGCCATAGCAACCGCACTTGGTTGATTCCACAGAGGAGCCACCATTTACGTTATCAACAATCCCGTCGCAGTCATCGTCTATTCCGTTGCAGATTTCGGTGGCCGGGTTCTTGTCACCGTAGCATCCGCAATAGGGCGAATTATCTATCACCCCATCGCAGTCGTTGTCCTTTCCGTCGCAGACCTCTGGCTGTGGCCCTACCGAGCCTACACACGGTCCCCAGCCGTCATCCGTGCATGTCTGCACACCCTTTTTACATTCGCCAACATCTGTTCCACATTCCTTGGTTTTTCCTACGACATCGCATTCGCATGATTCGTCTATCGCCCCGTCACAGTCGTTGTCTATTCCATCCCCGCATATCTCCTCGCTGGATTTGTCTTCGGGCCCGCCAGGCCCTGTTGAACAGACAACACCTTGCTTGTCATCCGAGCATACGAACACACCGCCTTTACATGCGCCATAGCCACATGCAGACCCGAGTTCTGGCCAATCCTCGTCAACCAGCCCATCGCAATCGTTGTCCACCCCGTCACACACTTCTGCAGATGGCTGTTCACCCTGATAACAGCCACATGTCTCTGGATTGCTGACATCGTCTATTATTCCGTCGCAGTCGTCGTCTATCCCGTTGCAAAACTCTATCCTATTAAGCGGATTGCCTTCAAACCCGCCTGAACAAAAACATGACTGCGTTTTGTTGACATTATCTATTATACCGTCGCAATTGTCATCTATGTTGTTACATACCTCTTCGGACATCCTTTTTGTGTTTATCAAAGAGGCCATTCTGTTTATATTCGTTGCATTGACAATTGTATCAAACGAGCATCCACAGTTTGAAAGGCCATCATCTATTATTCCGTCGCAGTCGTCATCTATTCCGTTGCATATCTCTTCTTTTTTCGGCTCACCGTTGTAACAGCCGCAGAATTTGTTGGAATATGTTCCCCATAAATTATCTATCACTCCATCGCAATCGTCGTCTATCCCGTTGCAGACCTCTGGTTGTCTTTTGTCTTCGCCACCCAGCGCATTGTCGCTCATTGTGTTGCATTCCAAGCTTTTTCCGTCAAGGCTACAAACATAAACGCCACCCACACATCTGCTGTTGACCATACTGCATGAAGCGCCAAGGTATTTGAACTTTGTAGCTTGCGAACCGTTCTTTTGCCATGGATTATCTATCACTCCATCGCAGTCGTCGTCTATCCCGTTGCAGGTTTCGACGGATATTGCCTGTGCCCATGTATTATTATATGGGCTGAAAACTGTTCCTTCACATGCGCAGTTGTCCAAACCTTCGTCTATTATTCCGTTGCAATTGTCATCAATTCCGTTACATGCTTCTTCTGGCTCTGCATGCCTCTGCGTAATGTTAACTGTTTGATTAAAGCATCCACAATGTGTGCTTTCAACAGAATTGCCACCCATTACGTTATCCACAATCCCGTCGCAGTCGTCGTCTATTCCGTTGCAGGTTTCGACGGACGGCTGTCCGCCGTTTGAACACGCGCATGTCTCAGGGAACAAGATATCATCCACCACACCATTACAGTCGTCGTCTTTCTGATTGCATATCTCTGTCTTTGGCTGGACACCCGAGCATGAGCCCCACACACCATTCAAACATTCCTGAACACCGAATGTGCATTCGCTTATCGGATTAATGGGGAAGTCTGTTTTGTTGCATATCCTTACTGAATCGCACAAGCTCAATATAGTCGCCTTTCTCTCATCACCAGATGTCGTTACATTTTCAAGCATCTCGTTACACTTCCTGAATATATCAATATTACTCGATGTCGTCTTTGTCTGGTTAAGAGTTTCCTCTGGCCCAAGCAAAACAGAAGGTTCATAATATCTCATATCTGTCCTTATCTTTTCCTCGCTTAACATCTGGCTGCGGATAACCAGTTCGTCCATTACAGGAGACCTTGCCGAGCCTGTGGAGTTACAGCCAATATATACATCAAGTCCTATGTCGTTCATATTCCATGTGATTTCCTTTGAATCAACCAGTCTTCCATTTATGTAGAGATTCATTCCATGAAGTGTGTCCCAAGAGGCTGCGATGTGCCCCCATCTACCCAAGGTGAGACCGCTTCCGTTGACCCTGTGCATATCACCTTGCCTATCGTAGACATCAAAGAAAAGACCGCTCGCGTTAAAGTAAATTTTAAACTGCGGATTGCCATAGAAGTCTTCAGAATAGAAAATATAGTGTGTTTCCTCAAAGTCATCTGGTTTGACCCATACCTCAATTGTTCCTCTGTTCTTGTTGAAGTTCTCCGAGGTCGGATATGAAAGCACACCCAAATCATTAACAACAACGCCGAGGTCATATTTACCATAAGTGAAATATGCCCTCTTCTCATGCTCTGGAACCATGTTGCCTTCGCACGCTGAGCTGTTATCGAAGTGGCAAAGAAGGAACACTCCTCTCTCATACGGAATCCCTAATATTTCGGAAATCTGCTTTGGTTTGTATGTTGCAGTTGGGTTACCATAATAAACATAAAACTTCTTGAGTTCGTGAGGTCGTATATCTGCCCTGAACCATATATCTGTCTTGGGCCAGTTGAATTTTGTGGCGTTTGCCCAATCCAAATATGTTTCTTCCCCTTCCGGAACAATTCTAATATCACCGCCGTCTCTCCTCACCCTCCCATAGTTTTTGAGCATGGCTGTGTTTAGAGAAATCATAACAGGATAATTTTTCAAATACACATCTTCTGTATTTTCCACTGTAATAAGTCTCCTGTATTTAACATTTTCAGGGGCTTCTGCCCATGTAATAAGTTTCTTAAGTTTTTCAATAACTTCATTGCACACATTATCCAAATTCTGTTTGTCCCTGTAATATATTCCGCTTTGATAGCCGCAAACCTTAACCGCTCCTTCTGGTGTGCACTCACAGTCTTCGTCTATGGAATAATCGCAATCATTATCTTTTAGGTCGCATACCTCTTCATGCGACAGTTTCATGGCGTTGCCGCTGAATGTTTCATCTGGATTTACCGTGGTGTTACAGACGGCCTCATCGCCATGCACATTGCAAACATAAACACCTCCAGAGCAAAGCCCGTAACCACAGGGCTTTCCTATCTCTGGGAAGTCTTCATCCACCAGCCCGTCGCAATCGTTGTCTATCCCGTCGCACATCTCTCTGACTTTATTTTTTATGTTTCTTACTTCCGCAGGCGGTCTTCTCGCACAGGCGCAATTAGCAGCGTCTTCGTCTATTATTCCGTCGCAGTCGTCATCTATCCCGTTGCATGAATAGTCTCCGTTTTTCTTGTTTTCCTCAATTTCTGCTATATCTGTCAAATATGAACAGCCACATGTCTCTGGATTGCTGACATCGTCTATTATTCCGTCGCAGTCATCGTCTATTCCGTTGCAGGTTTCGACGGACGGCTGTCCGCCGTTTGAACACGCGCATGTGTCGCCAAGAACATTTATGTAAACATTCTCTAAAATGCATGAAACATCATCATATAGGTGTTTGCACTCATCGTATGTGTATTTTGTTTTCATGGCTTTTGCAAAAAACGATACCCTTTTTATGTGTTCATTTTCCATGCACTTTCTGACTTTTTCTGTGCATGTGTTGATTGTTAAATTTTTGGGGATGTTTATTTCAACCTCACGGAGTTCGCACAGGCTGGAATTGTAAAGTTGTTTGCAAAAGGTGTAAGGATTTCCTTGGTTTGTGCAGTTAATGACAGATTCATCGCATGTGTTCACGAATATTGTTTTCTTTTTATTATCTATTACTCCGTCGCAGTCGTCGTCTATCCCGTTGCAGGTTTCGACGGATGGTTGAGTTTCGAAGCAACCGCATTTTGTTATCTTGTATGGGCTGAACACCCCTGTGCTGACCATTTGGTTTATTATCCAGTCAAACCCTCCAATATCGTCTACAAGCCCGTTGCAGTCGTCGTCTATCCCGTTGCAGGTTTCGTTTGTGGGGTAAACGGGATAGTCATGAGTATTTTCATATTCCCACTCAAAATCGACATATGCAGGATACCTCGAGAGGTCGTGGCATATTTGTTTGCCTGGTTTACACGCACCTATACCTTTTGTCCCGGGATAAAGAGTCTCGTTGTAAAAAAGTCTTGACTCGTTTTCCTTTGTGCAACCAACAGAGTAAAATGTTGTCAGATTTTCGTATCTCGCATACGATGGCTGACCTGCATAGGTAACCTTAATTTTCAGGTTATATCTTCCGTGCTTTTCAGGCGCAATGATTCCAAAGTCGTCGTAAAGATTTATAGGGATTGTGAAGTTTCTGTAAAGCAGATTTTGTGCAGATTCGCTGATTTTTGCTGTAATTTTCCACCCGTCTTTTGCATTGCCTTCGGCATTGAGGTCAACAACCCCTGCTGGTTCAGGCAAAATTTCTATTCCAATATTTTTTATTTCCCATGTCTGGCCTGACGTATCGAACGGCAAGGCAAACGAGTACCCTGGCTCCTCGTTTTCGTTCAGACAGTTAAGTTTACACCCATAACCTTTCCTGCAGTAGCAGCAGTTTTCACCTGTTTTTGTGTCGCATAACTGATTTGTGTAATGTGCTTTGTATATCTCTTGGGGGGAACCTGACTTTGTTTCCGCTATTGCGCAGAGTTTGGAACCCTTGGGGGGAAGGAAGTTTATGATGTATTCATAGCCCGACTCGTAATTGTTCAGGGTTATTGAATCATCGGGGTTTATATCAAACTCAGAAACATAGCAACATTTTATTTCGTCCGACCCTCTTTTGTACGAATATCTGTCACCTGCATTGCATTCATATTCCCATGCAGGCCAATTTTTCCTGCATTTGTATATGCCACCTGAATATTTCACGTCAGGAGGAATGAAACGCCTACGATTGGCTCTTTTCAAACTGGACGGGTCGAATTTTATTTTTTTCCCATTCGCCTCTATATACCCCCTTCTCTTCACAGCCGTTTCTCTTTTTTCCCAGCTTTCAGGATAAATCCTGTGATTTATTATCCAGCCATATTTTGTGGTTTCCAAACCCTCGTACTCATCGCTCCCGCACGCAGCCCTTAAATCGCATATCACATCATCTCCGCACTTTGGGTTTTTAAGTTCAAAATCTGTGCTGGGCATTGTCAGGTCCCTGACCTCAACGAGACCCTGGTTTCCAAAAACGCTTCCCACTGTCTTGATTTCTGCGCCATCGGCCCCGGGGGCTTCGCTGCTTATGCACACCCTTTTATCTTTAGAACTGAAAAGGTCGAACAGAGAATTATCAGTAGCCTGTTTGTCCTCTATGCGTATACCGAGCGGATTCGTATCTTCCTCGCCGCTTCCTGTTCTTCCGCCCGGGTCGTTATACAAGTATACATCAAATTTATACCAGCTTTTTTCCCCTGTATCGGTAATTTTGAATCCTTTAACCACGCAGCCTGTGCTCTTTCCTTGTGCGTATCTATCGCTCAAAAGGCAGGACGTATTGAACACTTGCTCCCATTCACCGTTGTTCAGATTCAGATGGTAAACAAAAATTCTTGCACCATCGTCCGGGTAAATCCTGAAATCTTCTGAGCCAACACTTCTGGCAGGATGAATATATGTCTCCAGCTTCCACGAGTGCGCAGTTTTCCATTCTATGCCATCAATCCCTTTGTTGGGAGCGGGTTCGTTCGGGACGTGTTTGCTATCGCCAACCTCGAAATACAGCAGGGTGTTTTCTTGAACAGATGATTCCCATGCCTTCCCGTTGTTGTCCCAAGCACCTTTGATTATACCGACAGAGGCATCATTATGCACCGCGAATCCGTTGGCGAAGAATGTATGCGTTCCCTCTACCTCGAAATCGTAGACATTCACAGGGCGGTGTATGATTTTTTTAAATATTATTTTCTCGGTTGCAAGTTTATTTCCCTCCAGCACATAAACATCGTCTCCCACATTTATTTCGCTGACTTTCCTGAAACCTTCGGGTGTATAAAATTCGTGATTCTCTGTGACTTCAACCTCTCTATTCTTGGTTCGCAGAACGTAGTAATGGTCTGTCCTGATAGGAGACCGAACAGAGGAAACCTTCTTCACCACTATTTTCCCGTTATCGAAAGACAGAACCTTGTCCCCTGTGCGGATGAATTCTATATTTTTTGTGCCGTGATGGAGAGATATTTTTGTTCCAGGAAGGAAGCTCGCTTCAGGTTCAGGACAATGGCAAGTGCCCCTGATACAAAAACAACCTTGGCAACAATCCTCGTTTGTTTGGCAAGGCTCGCCGTCTCCGAAACATGTCTCTCCACCGCCTCCGCCACTTCCTTCCCAACCAGCCATGTTAGAGCATGTGTAACCTATTCCGAGCTCATTAAAATCCCACGGGCCTGAACAATAATGGTCTTTCACCTGCGCTTCTTCTTTTCCCTTTATCACCCTGCCCCATATTTTCCATTTTCCGTTGCAGTCGCTTTCATCATTCACATCAGGCTCCCTCAACCTCTGAACCACCACAGCCTCGAATTTCTTTGGTGCATATGTCACGTTCGCTCCCTTGACAATGATGCTGAAATTGAAATAATCTGGCTTGTACACATATTTTTTGTTTTTCACAATCCCCCAGCGTTCGAGGAACGGTATCAGCCATAGTGTTTTTTCAAAAACAACATTTCCAGAAGAATCGGTCACCGTGGCAGTTATGTTCGCCTCGCCGAAACCCAGAGGAAACGGGTAGTTAAACGTGAGGTTCACATCCTTTTTTATCGGCTCTCCGGCAACCACCAGACCCATTGTTTCTCTGCCAACTTTTTCCGACAAATCGTTGTTAACAGGAAACGTTGTTCTAATAGTAGGGATTGTGCTCTCATAACTCGTCACAGGAGCAGGCAGAAGAACAAAATATATACCAAGAATGAAAAGACTGGAAAGCAACACTATAATTTTTTTCAAATCAGCCCTATCCATGTATAATAATTGACTTTCCATTTATTAATTATTTGTCAGCATGATGTGTGAATATAATTCACGCATTTTTCACAACTTCATTCTGTTTTTAAATTTC
Source organism: Candidatus Aenigmatarchaeota archaeon (assembly GCA_021162425.1). GTDB lineage: Archaea > Aenigmatarchaeota > Aenigmatarchaeia > QMZP01 > QMZT01 > JAGGYQ01. The sequence goes on along the minus strand of JAGGYQ010000022.1, from coordinate 31,579 downwards.
CAAAGTTAATAAATAAGCTCGGTATCTTATATTTATGTGGTCATATGAAGACGTATGATGTTATTATACTCGGCTCAGGTCCTGCGGGTCTTACAGCAGGGATATACGCGAGCAGATACAACATGAAAAATCTGGTGATAGGGAAGGAAATAGGTGGCCAAGTTGCCGAGTCATACGAAATAGAGAATTATCCCGGTTTCTTGAAAGTAAACGGGATAGAGCTGGCAGAGAAATTCAGAGAACATGCCGAGCGTATAGGTGTTGAGCTTATACCCTTTATCAATGTTCTTGATATTCAGAAAAAACGCAACGGATTTGTAGTCAAAGCAGAGAACGATATGGAATATTTCGGCAAGTGTGTAATTTTCGCAACAGGGGCAAGGAAAAGAAAACTGGGTATAAAGGGCGAAGACAGGCTGGCAGGAAGGGGGATTTCTTATTGTGCAATATGCGATGCCCCGTTTTTCAAGAACAAAATCGTGGGCGTAATAGGTGGTGGAGATTCTGCCGTGTCCGCAGCTGTGCTTTTGGCAGAACATGCCAAAAAGGTTTATCTATTATACAGGCGTGAAAAAGGGAAAATGCGGGCTACCCCTTACTGGGTCATGAAAGCCGAGAAAAACAAAAAAATCGAGATGGTGTTCAACGCTGTCCCAAAAGAATTCGCAGGCAAGGACAAACTCGAATACGCGCTGTTCGACTGCAAAGGGAAGGAACTCAAACTTAAACTCGACGGTATCTTTGTAGAAGTAGGGACCAAACCTGAAAGTGAGCTTGCAAAAAAACTCGGTGTGAGAACGGATGAGAGAGGATATATAATTGTCAATCACGATATGTCAACAAATGTTAAAGGCGTCTTCGCAGCTGGCGATGTTACAACAGGGTCCAATATGTTTGCCCAAATAATAACAGCCGCATCTGAAGGTGCAATAGCCGCAGAATCGTCATACAAATACATCAAGCAAACATCCCGCGCGTGATGGTTATGGGATTGAAATGCTCTTTCTGTGAAAGAAAAGCTATAATAAACATGCGTGAGCACAGACTTATGTTATGCGAGAAGCATTTAATAGATTTCATGAGAAAGAGGGTTGAGAAAACAATTATTAAATACAAGTTGATGACAAAAAACGATAACATTCTTGTGGCAGTTTCCGGCGGCAAAGATAGTCTTGGTGTATGGGATATTCTTAACGCGCTTGGCTATCATACCGAAGGGCTTTACATAAACCTCGGGATTGATAAGTATTCCAGAATATCCAAAGAAAAAGTTGAAAGGTTCGCAGCATCAAGAGGTCTGACAGTGCACGAAGTGGATATACCAAAAGCCATCGGAACGAGCACTCCAATGGCAGCCAAGGCATGGAAAAGAAGCATATGCTCGGTATGTGGAATGATAAAAAGATACTGGATGAACAGATATGCAAAAGAGAACGGTTTCACGGTCGTTGTCACAGGGCACAATCTTGATGACGAGATTGCGACGCTTTTTGGAAATAATACTACATGGCAGATCGACTATCTTCAAAGGCAGTCCATCGTGCTGCCTGAAACCCATAAAAAGCTTGTGAAAAAAGTCAAACCACTCGCGTTTATCACAGAAAAGGAGAGCGCAGCCTACGCAATAGCAAGAGGAATTGATTACGTATATGAGGAATGTCCTTATGCCAAAGGTGCCACATCCGTAGAATTTAAATACATACTGAACTTGTTGGAAAATAGATTCCCGGGGTTCAAGTTAAGATACTACAACGGGTTCCTGAAAAATAAGAAGATATTCGGCGATTCGCATGTCAAACTCAATGAATGTCAAGTATGCGGATTTCCTACAACACTCGACACATGCAACTACTGCAGACTGAAAAAGCATATCAGCCAAACAGCGAAAAGTTTAACTATCTGATTGAACAATAGAATAAAATCGGAGGTGGGAGAATGAACCATAATCCATTCAAAAACGCCCAAAAGCAGTTCAAAACAGCTCTGGATATTTTAGAACTTGGGGATGATATTTACGAGATTTTAAAAGAGCCGAAAGAGATGATGGAAGTTTCCATACCTGTAAGAATGGACAACGGGAAGATCAAAGTTTTTAAAGGTTACCGTGTGCGTCACAACGATGCAAGAGGTCCGACAAAGGGTGGCATTCGCTTTCACCCTCACGTGACTTTGGACGAAATAAAGGCTTTGGCTACGTGGATGACATGGAAATGCGCGGTGGTCGGAATACCTTATGGCGGGGCGAAAGGCGGGGTGATATGCGACCCAAAGAAAATGAGCAAGGGAGAACTCGAACAATTGTCAAGGGGATATATACGTGCAATAGCAAATTTCATAGGACCTGAAAAAGACATACCAGCGCCCGACGTGTACACAAACCCTCAGATAATGGCGTGGATGATGGATGAATTTTCGAAGCTTAAGGGATACAATGTCCCGTCCGTGATTACAGGGAAACCCCCCGAAGTGTTCGGTTCGAAAGGCAGAGGCGAGGCAACAGGAAACGGCATGGCTTTCATAACGAGAGAGGTTCTGAAGCATTTGAAAATGAGACCAAAGAAAACAAACGCCGCCATACAGGGTTATGGCAAACTGGGTCATATTCTTGCGTATAGATACGCGGAAATGGGTATAAAGGTCATCGCGGTCTCTGATTCCCATGGAGGCATTTACAGCTCAAGAGGATTGAACCCTGTGAAAGTTTATGAGCATAAAAAGAAGACAGGCTCTGTTGTTGATTTCCCGGGAACAAAAACAATAACCAACGAAGAGCTTCTCGAGCTCAAATGTGATGTTCTGGCACCATGCGCACTGGAAAACCAAATCACAGCAAGGAACGCCGACAAAATAAACGCAAAGGTCGTGGTGGAAGGGGCAAACGGACCGACAACGCCGGAGGCTGATGAAATACTCAATGAAAAGAATACGTTTGTTGTGCCCGACATTCTGGCTAATGCAGGGGGTGTGACAGTCTCATATTTCGAATGGGCTCAGAACAGACAAGGTTGCTACTGGCAAGAAGACGAGGTTAATGCAAAGCTTGACAGAATCATGACAAGGGCGTTCTGGGAAAGCGTAAAAACCACGGAAAAATACAAGGTCACAATGAGAACAGGAACGCATATACTCGCCATCAAGCGCGTTGCAGACGCCATGAAATTAAGAGGGTGGATTTAGTTAAATTTAAGGAGGTTATAACATGTCCAATGTCGCGTCCCTGAATGATAAAAGTTTCAAGGAGTTTGTTGAAACCAATAGGATCGCAATTGTAGATTTCTACGCGGACTGGTGCGCACCATGCAAAATGATGGAGCCGCATTTTGAATCCCTCGCAGGAGAAATGAAAGACAGGGCAGGATTCGGCAGAATAAATGTTGATGAAAACAGGGAAACTGCTGCCAAATTTGGCATAATGTCCATACCAACGCTTATCATATTCAAAGACGGCAGACTTGTTGACAGAATCATTGGTGCGTTGCCAAAACAGATGATCAAAGAAAGACTTGAAAAATTTTTGGAATGAAACGCACTTTGCGAATCCAATTACCATTTTTCAGGTTTATAAAGCTTATTTCCAACTTCTAAATAGTTTCAGCCAGACGTGACGGTAAATGAAAAAGAAAACAAATCTCGACATACTTCAAAGATTAGACGAGACCACACAACTCAATTTTCTAAAAGAACTATACACACCCGGAGATGAAAGAATCGCCGATTTGATTTTGAAAATGGAGCCTCAAAACACAGAGATTTTAGAAGAAGAAATAAAATATGCGAAGCTCCATAATCATGATGAGAGGTTCACAGAGCTTGCAAAGCAATACATAGAGCTGTGCATCAAACATAACTGGGATATAAGAGGAAAATTAATAGAATGGGACAATACCGACATTGCAAAATACACAATCGAGAGAATTGAACAACTCGTGCAACGCACAAAAAGAGAGGAAGAAAAAGAGTATTGGCTCATGGTCGCAAGCGACATTGCCGAAAGATTCGAACCTGAAAAGGCAAAGATTTTGTTGGAGGAGCTGCTGGAGCTTCAGCTCAAAAACAAGGACAAGGACCCCTGTTCACCTCTGGAGACGTGCGTTAAATTGGGTGATTATGACAAGGCAATCGAGCTTTCTATCGAAGCCATACAGAAGGGCTATGACCTTCTAAAGGAGGCTATGGAAATTGCCAGAAAACACACCCCTGGCAGGCTGACAGAACTTGCGTCAATTGGCTTTAGAACCTACAAGCGCCACAAGAATCTGGAAATTTATGTTGAATCTGCAAAGATATTAGGGGAAATTGATAAAGCCAAGAAAACACTTGCCAGAGAAGCCAGAAAACTGCGACCAAGAGGCACGCCAGCGTTTTACAAGATGTTTGTCAAATCATTGCTCGAATTCGGACTTACAGAAGAAGCGAAGGCGGTAGTCAAAAAGGTGGAAAAGCGAGAACGCGACGAAAGCACACAAAAAAATTATGATTTGGACAGATTGAAAGAACTGGCAGAGCTGTTGTATGAAATCGGAAATAAAGAGTCGGCGAAACATGCATACTTAAGTGAAATCAACAGAAAAATTGAAGATGGATGGAATCCTGCAAATGTCATCATGGATGTGGAAGAGGCTTGCAAACTGTTAGAAAATCCTCACGAACTTTTGGAGATAAAGATGCAACTGTTCGGACAGATTGGAGAATACCCCGAAGCGGCAAAATTGGCAAAAAGGCTCGGTAAAAATGATTTAGCAGATACTTACGAGGAAATGCATCGGATGATTCAAAAGGTAAAAAAGTATAAAAATTCTGATTTTTGTTCTTCGCCCCGCGTGCACAGTACCAATTTAAAAAAGTAAAAGTTATATTTTTTCTTTACATTTGGGTGCGCGAAATGACAAGAAAGTATAAATTGGATGATTTTCTCGAAGAATTGAGAAAAAGCGGTCGCCTCGTGAGCGTTGAAGATATAACAGATTGTGATTCATTTTTTACAAAGATGTACAGCCGTTTCTCAAACATTGCGAACATCAGCGAACATGACTTTTATGTTAAAAAACTTCTTGAAAAAATCTTAAATGACGGCTATCAAATAAGGGAAATTGGCTTGTTTGTTGAATGCGATTTCGGTGAATATGACATACTTACCGTTGACGAGGAAGGCAGAGTGTCATATTTTGAGGTCAAGAAGAGAAAAAAGAAAACCCATGGTCGTCGGCAGGTTGAAAGGTTCAGAAAAAGATTCGAAGGGAACACAAAGGGATTCATTTACATAGGTTCAACGGACGAAATAATCGAGGTGTTCTAAAAACTTTTAACTATTTCTTTTCTCAACTTTTTGAATTTTCTGATGTAGTCCTTTCTTTCCTTTATGAGATCGTTAACCAGTTTTTTTATCATATCCTTTGTGTAGTATTTTCTGATGTCAAATCTTGTGATGTCCATATCATCAACCCTCGCAGGAACAAGAACATTGAAATAATCGTCCTTTTTCCATTCGATCGTCCCTCTTGCTATTGCGCGAATAATCGCTGCGTTGTCCTCTATTTTTATTTTCTCGCCTTTTTGTCTGATTTCCTTAGTCCCGTCTTTTTTCTTTACCATTATTTCCCCAACAGCACCGGTGTTCATCAGATAGCATTGAATCTTTTGCCCGTTTGCCTTGACAAACTCATAAAAACGGTTTCCCTCTTCGGCGAAATCGCCTATTATGAAAGGGTTTGTCCCTACCACGCGGACAGATTCGCCCGCGCGCCTTGGGTCACCGCCAGAGGATTCGACAGATTCACCGAGCATAAACGCTGCTGCCGCCTGCTCGGGCGTGAGTTTCGATATTATGGGAAGTATGGTATTTCTTCTCGTGATGAATAATATTATCAGACCGTCAAGTTCATTCAGCGGTGGAATATCTACTGTTTTATGTTTATATTTGCCGAGGTCATCTCTCTGGATCACCCCTCTGCCATTTCCTGTCAGCGTGTCATCGCTGAAATGAACCCTGCCTCTGTAATCAACCATGACATTTTCGAAAACTGCGCCTTTCTTCGTCGCTGCCTCGCGAAGCAATCTCTGTGCCTCGCTGTCAAGCCCATCAGTCTTTATGAAAAATCCCTTTTCTGTTCCCAGCGCGGAACCATCTTTTCTCCAGAAGACGACGTCATCCTGAACTATTTCAACCCCTTCTCCTGGTTTGTCTAATCCGTGATTATGACATGTATGCGTAGTTTTTCCTGTTGCTGTTAAACCGAACAAGAGCATTCCATATCTCCTTACAGCACCATAGATATCCTTCGCTCTTATTATTTTGGCTCCTGCGTGTATACCGAGCATGCCTTTTTGTTTCGCTGCCCACATGCCCATTCTAAGGAATGATTTCTTGATTTCTCCGTAATAGTCGGAACCCAGAATGAACGTTATGCCATCCTCTGGGAATACGAGAATCTGCCTGTCTTCCTCTTTCCATTCAGGAATTGCGATTGTGTAAAGCGTATCCTGTGTATGCCCTCGGGGGTCGAAATATGAAACAGAAAACATGAATGGGAGTCTGACGAACTCCTCCTTGTACACAGATGTAAACAGCACGCATTTAGGTGAAAATATATCGTTCTGCCCCATTCTCCTCTCGACCATAACAACAGGGACTTTTTTGAGATAGCTTTTAACTCTCTCGAGGGTCTTATCAAGGTTTCTCAGTATTTCTTTTTGCCTTTCATTCAGGTTTTTCTGCCTGACCCTCTCGCTGCCTATTATAACCGTTAGATTAGCGCTCCTGTGTCTAACGGATGTCGAAAAGTTATAGTTTTTAAATTCCGTTTTTCTTCCGTATTTCTTGGCGAGTTTTTCCAATTTTCCAGCAGATATTTTCTGAATATTTGGAAGTTTTTCGATTTCCCTGACCAAATACTTCACATCCATCTTATCACCGATACTTAATCTTGTAGAGAAGTATTTAAACAATTTGTTTACCATGAATAAGTAATAAATATTATTGTTCAAATAATATAAAATGAATAAAGTGAAACCCAAAATTTATTGCCAATCAACAGACGAAACATTTATTGAGATAATAGGATATATTGAAAAATCGTTGGCAGACAGGGCAGAATTCGTTCGTTTGCCTCATGACCCAAAACTAAGGATAAACACGCTTGAGAACATATCAGATGACGAAACGTCAATCTATGTATGGGGCTCCGGACTGTATCATGGGGAAAGCTTCTTTTTCGACTACCACCAACCTGCCTTGAAAATAGGAATAGACGGACACGCAGACGATGGAGAAATAAAAAGCGAGGAGGAATTTCTGGAAATGTTGTATGCCACGCATTTTCGTGCAAGCAATGAACGCCACGAACATAAAGTTATTGTGTATCATTTCTCGGGTGTAGATATCATAGATAACAAATCTGTTAATACCATAAAGCGGGAAGAGTTTTTCACGGAGTTGGAGAAGTTATCCGACCAGACGGACAGGCTACATATCTCGGTTGACCTTGATTGTGTAAAAAATTTTCCTGCGGAAGGGTTATGGAGAATGCACGCATTTATGAGACTTGAAGAGCTCGAAAAATTGATGGAGGATATATACAACCATGTGAGGAAGGAAATAAGAAGGGCAGATGTCGGTGGTTTGGCAGAGATATCTAATGTAGACAACATTGACCTTGCAAAGAAATCATACGAGGGGGTGATATCAAAGATAATAGCATTAAATGAAAAATTTCAACGGCAGTAAATTATTGCTTTATAAACTCTATGTTCAGTTTTTTGACTCCAGGAATATGTCCTATTCTCTCGTCGATTTCCTCGAGTATATTATCACGGAATTCGTGGTCTTCAGGAAGTTTGAGAAGAAGTCTGACGGCACCATTTTTGATTGTGACATTCTGAACTATGCCTGCTGTTACTATATCTTTCCCCACCTTCGGGTCTATGACCTTTCGTAATCGCGAACGGAGAATGCTCTCGTTCAAATCCTCTGGTTTTGCGAGACCGTGTCTTTCCTCGTAATTCCTTATGGCTGTTTTCAATCCATCTATTGCGAGAATTGAACAGTGGATTTTCATCGGAGGAAGCCCGCCCAGCGCTTTCGTTATGTCCTTGAACTCGAGCTTTTTCGCCTCCTGTATGGTTTTTCCCTTCACCATCTCCGTCATCACGCTCGTCGTTGCTATGTTCGCGGCGCAGCCGTAGGATTTGAATTTTATGTCCGTAATGACGTGGGTTTTCGAGTCGATTTTAAGATAAATTGTTATCATGTCCCCGCAGGCGAGACTTCCTTCTGTAGCCTTCGCGTCCGGATTTTTGATTTCTCCCACATTTTTGGGGTGCATGAAATACTTGATAACCTTTTTGGAATACATAAGAATCGCCATTTAGCCAGATTAAAATTTATAACGGCGTTATATATAAAGATGACATAGGAAATTATTCATAACGTATGTTTGTCACATTAAATTAAACAGATATCCCAGAATCAAAATTTGCGGAACAGTGATTATCGGGTGGAAAATCGCTGCTCTTTTTCCTATGTTCGAGATAAGACCGATTTCTGTGTAATCTGTCGAAACTCCATTTCGTTTGCTCACGAATGGGCAGGAAATTTTATCTTTATGTTTGTGCATAATTTCGCCTCATCCAAGAGGGCTTATCTCCCTTAACCGTCCCACCACTTCTCTTATTGATTTCACTGTCTCTTTCATCTCATTTCCTGTATTGAATTTCGATAGTGTGAGTCTCAACGAGCCATGAGCATCCTCATGCCTCGAGCCTAAAGCCATAATAACATGGCTTGGTTTGAGCGTTGAAGAAAAGCACGCAGAACCTGTTGTTGCAACTATACCTTTCAAGCTGAGGTAAAGAAGAAGCGCCTCGCCTTCAACATATTTGAATGTTATGTTCACGTTGTTGCAAACCCTTTTATCCCCATCCGGACCATTTAAATGTGTGTCGTTTATTTTGAGGAGTTCATCTATCAGATAATCCCTCATTTTCTTCATTCGCTCATTGGCTTTTTTATTGTATATTTTGACTGCTTTTGCAAAACCCATTACTCCCGGCGTGTTTGTATATCCTGGTCTGACAATATCTTTGCTCTCACCTCCTTCGAAAAGTCTCTGAAGCTTTAAACCATTCCTGACGCACAAAGCGGCAACGCCTTTCGGTCCGTGAATCTTATCCGCAGAAATGGAAAGTATGTCTATGCCCATCTTTTTGACATTTACGGGAACCTTGAGAAAACTCTGCGTGGCGTCAACATAAAATATCACATTGCGTCTTTTGCAGGTCTCGCCGATTCTCTCAATATCCTGTATAGTCCCTATCTCATGGTTAACATGATGAAGCGCGACCAGAACTGTTTTGTCTGTTATTGCTTTTTCAACATCTTCTGGACTAACAAATCCTTCCTTGTCAACATCGAGATATGTTGTTTTAAAGCATCCGATAGCTTCAAGCGATCTGAAAATGTCCAGCAGGCTTTTTCTTTCAATTTTACTTGTGATTATGTGCATTTTTTTCGGGTTTGCGAAACATACGCCTTTGACAGCAAGATTATCATTTTCGACCTCGTCAGATGTGAAAACTATTTCTTCGGGTTCAGCGTTTATCGCCTTTGCTATGGTTTCCTTTGCTTGTTCGATGTCTTTTCTAATCTGCATCCCGAGCGCTTCTCCGTATTCAGTTGCTGACGGCAAACCGTAAACCTCGGAGGAATATTTATCTACAACTTTGAGAACTTCAGGGTCGATTTTTGTTGTTTCTGCGTTATCGAGATATATCACTCTGCTCATAGAAGTAGAATTATAACAATGTTATATAAATGTTATGCGTTGCTTTTGAATCTGTCATATCGCGTTTAAGCGCACCTGATAAAGCAATTTGAGCAACGCCGTTTACAAACAGCATAAAGACATCGTCATATCAGAGCGACACAAATCGTCATTTATATGCATATAATTTTATGTCACCACCTCTTTTCAAAATATCCCAATATTTTTTATTATGTATACATCCGGGGTCCGGTGCCTGCACATCATTGAAATATGCGTAAGCCCTCGCCCTACAACCACCGCAGACATAAAGATATGGACATGTATTGCATTTAAACTCATTACGATTTCTTATTTTTTGCAACAAAGGATGATTTCTCCATATATCCATAAAATTCTGTTCTCGAATATTACCCAACTTTATGGGAAGAAAAACACATGGAACTATATCACCGTTTGGTTCCATACCGCAATACAGACGGCCAGCACCGCAACCACCTATAAATTCACCCAGCGTCCTTGCTTTACCTTTCACGTTCATTGCCGCCTGGCTTGTGAAATGAGTAAAAACTGCCGGGCCGTTCTCATCCTGTATGGCTATTCTTGCATATTGAGGTGCAGTAGAAAGTGTCTGAACTCTACAATCAGTTGATTTCAACTTGGAGTACAATAACTTCTGTATCTTTTCTCTTTCTTCTGGTTCGAGATCCTGCTCTATTATATCCTTTCCTCTACGTGTAGGCACAAAGTTGAACGCCAAAAATCTATTCGCCTTCAATTCCTTTTCAACAAACTCTATAAGTTTTTCTATGTTTTTGTAATTATGCTTTGTAATAGTCGTTGCAACCGCTGTATCAAGACCTACTTCAACACAATTTTTTATCCCCTGAATCGTTCTTCTCCATGTACCTTTTATACCTCTAAACTCGTCATGCTCTTCTTCAAACCCATCGAGTGATATTTCAACATATTGCACACCAGATTCTTTTAATTCCCTAGCCACATCCTTGCTTATAAGCGTCCCGTTCGTTGCAACTGAAACATAAAAATCTTTATCAGCTGCGTATTTGGCAAGTTCAAAAAAATCCTTACGCAGCAAAGGTTCGCCGCCGGAAAATGCTATTGCAACAACACCGATATCATAAAATTCATCTATAACTTTTTTTGCTTCTTCTGTTGTAAGCTCATCTGGTGAAGGTTTTGGTCCTGCGTTCTCATAACAATGTTTGCATCTCAGATTACATTGTTTTGTCAAATTCCAAACAACGAGAAAAGGTGCATATGTTGTCTGTGGTCTTTGTACGCCGAAATACGCTATTCCGTCCAGAACGTTTCTCAGGGCGCGTCTCAAAACTGGATCTTTCATCACGTCTTTTATTTCTTCGAATGTAATACCAAATGGTTCAGCACCTTTTTCAAGAAAAAACTCAACAACTCTGTACGCGAATTTATCCCTTATTGTTTCATCGGAAGAATCATTGATTAATCCTGAGAATTTTTTAAAAATCCATTCAATTCTGTGCTCGCCATTTTCCCTTTTTCCGCTTATAACCTTTATCATAAACCTAGAAAATGGATTGCCCAACCAAGTCTCGACTGTGTTGGCAACAAGTTCTGGATTTCGTGATTTGGCTGGGTCAAATGAATCGTCCATAATATTACCATTCCATTATAACAATGTTATAAATCTTTCTTTATAAATTTGTTTTATTCTTCTTATCGTTTCGATAAACTTTTCAACTTCCTCTTTTGTGTTATATAGATAGAAGGAAACCCTCACGGCATCATCAACCTTACGACCTTTAAACCATGAGTGCACGCAAAATTCTCCTGAGCGAACTTCTATATTTTCCATTTCATCCAAGAGTATCGCAATTTCATGAGGATTAAGACCTTTCATTCTGAATGAAAATATACCTGAGCGTTTTTCGGCTTCTTTCGGACCTATTATTTCAACATCTTCACCAAGTTCTTCCGTGAGTATCTTATTCAATTCTACTTCATGTTTCTCTATATTTTCATATCCTGTATCCATCAAATATCTAACAGCTTCACCAAGACCTATAATACCTGAATAATGCTGAAGCCCTGCCTCAAATTTGTGCGGAGGTTTCAGGTATTCAGCTGAATTATATGTTGTCGTTTTGACTGTTCCGCCCCCTGTGACGAAAGGTTTCAGCATTTCAAGAAGCTCGTATCTACCATAAAGCACGCCCGTTCCAGTTGGTCCCATCATCTTGTGGCCTGAAAATGCAAGAAAATCTATACCCATTCTGCGAACATCAACCCTATGATGAGGCACACCCTGTGCACCGTCAACCATAAGCAACGCATTGTAATCGTGAACTATTTTTGATATCTCTCTTATGGGATTTGTCACACCATCGAGGTTTGATGAAAAGTTCAACGCGACCATTCTAACATTCTTGTTCATCGCCTTCTCAAGGTTTTCAATGGAGAATGTATTGTCCTCGTTTGTTTTGAGAATTTTATGTACCACACCCTTTTGTTTCAGCCTCTGCCACGGAAGAAGATTGGAGTTGTGCTCCTTATCTGTTGTCAGAACGATATCTCCTTTTTTAAAGTCAAATCCATAAGCAACGATATTTATCCCTTCGGTTGTGTTTTTTGTGAAAACTATTTCTTCTGTCTTTTCCGTGTTTATCAAATCTTTTATGGCTTCCCGTGTTTTCAGAACTTCCTCATCAACCTGCTTGCCTAATTTGTGAATACTCCTGTCGCCGCATGCCGCGTATTCCATGTAGTATTCGCTCAATTTTTCTATGACCTGAAGCGGACGTAAAGTCATGCATGCATTGTCAAAATATATTATAGGTTTACCGTTTACCTTTCTCTGCAAAACAGGGAAGTCCTCTCTTATTTTAGATACATCAAGTCCCATGAATCCACCAATAAAATTCTTGATTTCGTGTTTTAAATGGTTTCACAGCATGACAGGTTTCGTTATCTGCCTGTTTATTTTTTCTTTCTGATTCTGAAGCAACACGATTCTTGAATCTTTCTTTTCGTCTATTATCTTGAAATGTGTGTGTTTTTCCAATTTCTTTGCGTATTCGACTATCTCTTCGTGGAGCGGCATGTTTTCCTGTTTCAACCTTTTTCTTGAATACCCAATCCACATGTATGCTTTGACTTCTATGAAATGAGGATTTGCCCTCTCTATTATCTTGGCATACTCACGTATCAGCGAATCGCCCATGTTCATTCCCTTTATCATGGTCATTCTCATAAGCCTTCTTGTTTTCATTTTGCTGTAAATTTTAAGCGAACGTAAAAATCTACTCCATGCGTTTTTATATGCAGGTCTGTTTATCTTTTTGAACAATTCTTCGTTTGGAGCATTAACGGAAATGTATAATTGTGTGGGTAAACCATCTTCATCGACAAGCCTTTGCATCATCTCCGGTTCTTGCGCGTTCGTTACGATAAATATGGATTTGGTTTGCGGAAGGTTTCGAAGGAATTTGACAAGTTCAGGAAGTTTAGGATAAATTGTAGGCTCACCTGAAAGTGAAATGGCAAAGTGGTTCGGTATCAAAGCTTCTTTAAACTTTTTCATATCAGTTTTACCATCACCGGGAAATCCTGATAGAAGTTTTTTCCTCTCTTCCAGTAGCTTTTCATGTATCGTTTTCGGGTCATCTACCTCCTCTGGTTTCATATCTTTAAGTGACATGAACTCCATGGGTCTCCAGCAGAATATGCAATTCTGCTGACAGAAGACGGCCGCAGGTGAGAACTCCATGCAGCGATGGCAGTCGATTCCGTAGAATTTCTGCTTATAGCAGAAGCCTTCATTATGCAAACTCTTCTTCGTCCACGTGCATATCTGGACTGCTGAATGATTGTATACACCGTAATGCGCATTCTTCAATTGTTTCTCAACTTGAGGAAGTATTTGAATTGTCATTTCAGAATATTCGAACCAAAGATTTAAAAGTGAGAATATGGAATTTGTGCAGGAAAGAATTGGAAATTCTGCAAAAAAACAACAAATTGGCGGCTGCATCAGGAAGATGAAGCAATTTTATCAAAAATTTCAACACGGGAGCGTCTTTTTTCAATAGATTCAACTGTTTCACTATCATCACTTCTGCACAGAGAATATTGAGTCACGTCTTTAAGCAGTCTGGGTTTTGCGAGATTTCTTAAACTTTTATAACACGCCTGGGAACCACAGCATTTCCTGTCGCCTATGACTATAAGGTGTTTCACATGTGGGTTTTTAAGGATTTCAAGCTCTATTTCAGAGCCGAAAGGTATCCACGCAGCCACCACTATACGAGGTTTGTATTTTTCCAATGTTTCGCGGTGGGAGAGCCTCTCAACTAATTTTTCATCCCTTTCTATAAATGTGAAGGAGTAGTCGTCAGTTGCTATAATATCGATTCCCCTTTCTCTCAAATGATATGATAATTTTCCGTTACCGGCACATATTTCTGCCACGGGCGCAAGGTTTAATTTTTTGATTTCGTCTGCCAAAGCGTTGACAAATTCGATGTTGTAAACATTGTATATATCATTCTCGTTGCAAAACTTGAACCAGCAATCAAATGGGCATATCGCCTCATCGCTGTATTGGAGCATATTGAACCAATGATTTTGATAATAGTTGAACAGGGCTTTGGCTTCTTTATATGATGGCAGCTGACACAACTCTGTAATTTTCTTCTTCACGTTTTCCACGTCTGCCATTGATTTCAGAATCACTTCCATGTTTCACCTTCGTAAATTGCTACTGTAGAGTAATCATTAACTATGACATTTAGATTTAAATAGATAATTGAAAACTTATCATATGCCTGAATTTCGATGTTCTGAATGCAGGAAAGCGTACGACATAGCTACCATGAATTTTCAATGCGAAAATGGCGGTGTGTTCAAGCTCGTTGACAAAGATGTAGAATTCCCGGTGAAAAAGAGTCGGAAGCCTGCAATGTGGCGATATTACGAAGCCCTATCAATCGAAAATAAATAAAAAAACAATATATACTAATGATTATGAAACTATCGAATGAAGTAAAAATATCCCTGATAGCCGTGATTTGCATTTTGGTGCTGACAATTATATCAAAAAACATTCTTCACGTGCAACTCGATTTTATTTCTCAATACGGGCCTCTTTGGGTTTACATAGTCTACATAATTTCAAGAGATAAGACAAGACAATCAAAAATTTGCAGCAATCCATTGTCTTGGTCATTAGCAATAATCTTTGTAACGTTAGCGATTTTGGCTCTTTATGCAGCATAGGTTTTTAGTGGACCTGTCTATAAAAGTTTAGTCTGTCTGTGTTTTTGATAAATTTTATAATCCAATTGGTTTAAACAATCTGCACCGAAATCTATTTAACTCCAAAATTTAATCCATAATTACTCAACGTGATGGAGACCTCTATGGATAGGTTATTGATAGTCTCGAACAGGCTGCCTGTCAAGGTCATAAAAAAGAAAGATGGGATGCAGTTTGTTCAAAGTATAGGTGGTTTGGCTACTGGTGTTGGCTCGTTTTATAAGTCATGGGATAGTTTATGGATAGGCTGGCCCGGAATTACCATTGAAAAGATAGACAAAGAGAGAAGGCGCGTGGAAGAGGTGCTAATGCACGAAAACTGCTGTCCTGTATTCTTGTCGAGACAGGATGTCGAAAATTATTACCATGGATTTTGTAACAAAACTATATGGCCTCTGTTTCATTATTTCACCCAATACGCTGTGTATGATAGGAGTCTATGGAAGAGTTACAGAAAGGTCAACGAAACTTTCTCCGAGACCATAACCAAATTTGCAAAACCAAACGATATTATATGGATTCACGACTATCATTTAATGCTACTGCCAAGATTGATAAGACAAAAACTCCCAGATATTAAAATAGGATTTTTCCTTCACATACCTTTTCCCTCTTTTGAGGTTTTTCGCCTGCTACCGTGGCGTAAGGAAATAATCGAAGGGCTTTTGGGGGCAGACCTCATTGGGTTTCATACATATGAATATGTCCGCAATTTTCTTGACAGCGTCCGCCGCCTGATGGGTTACGAATGCTCATTTGGCCAGATACACACAGGCAACCGTGTGCTGAAGGCAGATGCATTCCCCATGGGAATAGACCATACCAAATTCGCGAATGCTTCAAACAACCCGCAGGTCAAAAAAGAAATATCCAAGATACGTAAAAAAATAGGAAAACGTAAAATTATTCTATCTATTGACAGACTCGACTATACAAAGGGCATACTCCAGCGACTGGAATCATTTGATCTTTTCTTGGAAAAAAATCCTGAATACAGAGGAAATGTGGTTTTTGTTCTTGTGACAGCACCCTCGCGCATAAAAGTAAGTCATTATGTAACGCTTAAGAAGCGAGTGGATGAACTTGTTGGGAGAATCAACGGGAAATACGGGACAATAGACTGGATGCCTGTATGGTATTTGTATCGCTCTCTGCCTTTCCCCATGCTTTCCGCATTTTATGTTGCTGCGGACGTCGCCCTCATAACCCCGTTGAGAGATGGTATGAACCTCATAGCCAAAGAATTCATCACAACAAAAGTTAATGGAAGAGGCGTCTTAGTTATCAGCGAAATGGCAGGGGCAGCAAAAGAACTCGGCGAGGCAATTATAGTAAATCCTAACAACAAAGAAGAGGTGGCAAACGGATTAAAAGAAGCTCTATCCATGCCCGAACAAGAGCAGATAGAGCGCAATATAACCATGCAAAAAAGGCTAAAAAGATACAATGTAACACGCTGGGCAAAGGATTTCATGGACAGTCTTTCCAGCATAAAAAAACTTCAAAATGAGCTATCAGCAAGAAAACTCACATACGAGGTCAAAAGAGACATGATAAATGACTATATCCGAAGCAAAAAACGACTATTTTTGCTGGATTACGACGGCACCCTTGTTCCTTTTGCAGAAAAACCAACAAAGGCAAAGCCAGATAATGCTCTGTTAGAAATACTCAAAAAACTTTCTATTGCGCCTGAAAATGAGGTTGTCATCATAAGTGGCAGGGATAGACACACCCTGGAAAAGTGGTTCGGCAGCTTGAACATAGGATTGATAGCAGAGCATGGTATATGGATTAAAGACGGGAAATCATGGGACATTGTAGAACCTTTGAGAAACGATTGGAAAGATAAGATTAAGCCATTTCTTGAGCTGTATACAGACAGAACACCGGGCTCTTTCATTGAGGAGAAGGAATTTTCCATTGTGTGGCATTATCGCAGGGCTGACCCTGAATTGGCTAATGTAAGAGCAAATGAACTTAAAGATGCACTCTTGAGTCTAACCGCAAACCTGAATCTTGGTGTTTTGGAGGGGAACAAAGTAATCGAGATTAAGAGCACAGGAATAAACAAAGGACGCGCCGCGTTAAGATGGGTACATAAGAAAAAATGGGACTTTATTTTTGCTATAGGTGATGACTGGACAGATGAAGATGTTTTCTCTATGTTGCCTGAGCATGCATACTCTGTAAAGGTCAAACTTAAACCTTCCCAGGCCAAATTCAACATCCCGTGTTTAGAGGATGTTAGATTATTGCTGAAGGAATTGGCATGGCTTTCTGAAAATAGACCCTCTTCCCGAAAGGTATCCTGTTGAATTTATTTAATTTCTTCTATTTTTATACACTGAACCGGACATGAATCAGCCGCTTCCTTATTGCAACCGATTTCTTCGAGTTCTGTCTTTACCGGGTCGCTCTTTCCGTCGTCAGACATTTTCCAGTTGTCCGGACATACCGCTGCACATGCACCACAACCGATGCATGCATCTCTATTGTGTGTTATCTTAAATGCCATCTTATCACCCCTCACTTTCTTTTTTTAATAATCTCTCCCAGCCTTCGTCTATATGTTTTTGTATTTTCTCAATCAAATGTTTATTCTCCGGTTTAAATAAGTGTTTGAATCTTCCCTGTGTCTTCAAAAATTCTTCAACAGGAACATGTTTGCTCGGTTTGTAATTTATCTTGTATTTTCCATTTTCAACCTCGTACAACGGCCAGAATCTCGTTTCGACAGCGAGCTTCGCGACTTCTATTGCCATGTCCGTCCTTATCTTCCACAATGCGGTGCATGGCGAGAAAACAACAAGGACAGCAGGGCCTTTGATTTCGAAGGCTTTTTTCGCCTTGTTGTATAGGTCAATTATATTGCTCACGGATGCCTGCGCAACATACGGAATATTGTGAGCGACAGCTATCTCTGTGAGATTTTTTGGGAACTCTTCTTTACCTTTATGAACCTTCCCCGCAGGAGCGGTGGTGGTGTGCGCCCCGAAAGGCGTTGCGCCTGACCGCTGGTTACCTGTGTTCATGTAGCCCTCGTTGTCATAGCACACATAAACGAAATCATGCCCTCGCTCGAGAGCGCCAGAGAGCGATTGTAATCCTATGTCATACGTCCCGCCGTCTCCACCAAAGGCAAGGAATTTTATATTTTCCTTAATTTTCCCTTTCTTCTTCCATGAGCGGTAAGCGGTTTCCACGCCCGATATTGTGGCAGCCGCATTTTCGAAAGCATTGTGAATCCATGGGATGTTCCAAGAGGAGAATGGGTAAATCGTGGACGTGACTTCCAGGCAGCCCGTGGCGTTCGCAACCACAACAGGATCATCCGCAGCTGCCAAAACCGTCCTAACAATTACAGGCATCGGACAGCCCGCGCATGAGCGGTGACCTGGGACAAACCTTCTCGGCTTTTTGGCGAATTCTTTCAGCATCATTCTCTCAGCCCCACATATTTCTTTTTATTCGAAACTTTCCCTTCAAGCAATTCCTCGAAGACCTTCTCTATATCCCGCTCGTATATCTCCCTCCCCCCGAGACCAAATATGTAGCTCTGGAGTTTTGGCTTCCTTTCGCTGTCATAAAGTGAGTTTTTGATTTCCGAGTAGATAGGGGCATTCGCGCCGAAAGACATCGAGCGGTCAAGAACTCCTATCACCTTCGCGTTTTTCAACACATCCGCTATCTCCTCGTACGGGAACGGTCTGAACAGGCGTATTTTCAGGACACCGACCTTTTTTCCATCTGCTCTCATTCTGTCTACCACAACTTTCGCGGTCCCGGCAGTCGAATTCATGACAACGATAATTACATCCGCATCTTTCGTTTCATACGCCTCAAAATATCCGTATTCCCTTCCCGTGATTCTACTCAATTCCTTTCCAATTTCAAGGAAGATTTTTCTCGCCTTATCCATCGCTTCCTCCTGCTGCCTTTTTGTTTCGAAATAGTAATCGGTAAGTTCAAGCGGACCAAACGTGACAGGGTCGTTTATGTTGAGAAGGAATTTTTCGGGCTCATATTCACCAACAAAATTCCTAACGATGTCGTCAGGGAAAATCCCGACATTTTCCACGCCATGCGACGTTATGAATCCATCCTGACATACCATAACAGGGAGTAAAACATCTTTGTGTTCAGCCAAACGAATCGCGAGGAGATTATGTTCGTAGACTTCCTGGGCATTTTCGGAATATATCTGAATCCAAGATAAATCGCGCGCGCCCATCGAATCCGAATGGTCACAGTGAATATTTATAGGGGCAGAAAGCGCTCGATTGGCGATATTCATAACTATAGGCAGGCGGAGACCAGACGCAACGCCAAGAACTTCCCACATAAGGGCAAGACCTGCGGACGAAGTAGCTGTCATAACGCGCGCGCCTGCTGCTGATGCCCCAACGCAAGCCGACATCGCCGAATGCTCGCTTTCAACCCTTATCATCTCTGTATCAACAATTCCATCGGCAACAAACTGTGCAAACCTTTCAACTATAGGCGTTTGCGGCGTGATGGGATAGGCAGCAACGACATCAGGATTTATCTGGCGCATAGCCTCTGCTGCAGCATAAGCCCCTGTAAGCGGGAGGATTTTCTTCTCATTCATTGAATTCAGCCTCCTCTTTCATTGTTATCGCCTTCACAGGGCAAATTCTGGCGCATATGCCGCAACCTTTGCAGTAGTCAAGGTCTATATCTTTAACTTTTTCTCCGTCTGAACGAATTGCGTTTTCAGGACAGTGAACATAACACATAAAGCAATGGATACATTTTGAATCATCTTTTATAGGACGAAATGCTCTCCATGTCCCTGTTTTGTTGAGAAGCGAAGAGCCCGCCTTCGTTATCATACCGCCTATCGGAATCTCTTTCCATCCAGCCTTCTTTTTTACGTGTTTCTCCTTCGGGAATTCAGGATACTTATCCATCTTTCACGACTCCTTAACCTCGTTATACGCGCGCCTCACACATTGGATATTCGCGTTGGTTTTTTCCTCGCCAATTTTTTTGAGGAATCTCTCCCTTATCTTCTCTTCAATGTCCTTTATCTCGAGTATCTCTGTTGCCTTTATAAGAGCACCCAAAATCGGTGTGTTGGGCATGTTAACACCGAGCAAATCTATTGATATTCCTGTCGCATCAACTGTGCATGTCCTTCCCTTGAAACCTGTTTTTTCTTTTATTTTTTCAGGGCTTTTCGGCGTGTTGACTATTAAAACGCCATTTTGCTCATCAAGACCCTTTGTTACGTCAACTATGTCCAGAAGTGTCGGGTCTATCACCATAACAACATCCGGATTTGTAACAGGCTGATATGTCCGTATAGGTTTATCGGATATGCGGGCAAATGTAACCATGGGTGCACCCGAACGCTCGGGTCCGTATTCAGGGAATGCCTGAATATGTTTACCTTTGACCAGAGCACTTTCGACTATAAGCTGTGCCGCGGTTTTTGCTCCCTGACCCCCACGACCATGGATTCTGATTTCAAAAATATCCTTCATAAGAACACCATTGAATATTATTTTCTATTTCTTACACCCATTTATATAATTTCATTCGACAATCGTTAAAATTTTGCAATATGATGACTACTTCACAATGTCCATTATCTTTCTGAACTCTTCTGTGCCCGCAAACTCCATCAGCTGAAAGATTATTGATTCTGCTGTCGTTACGTACGCACCTGATTGAACAAAGCGATTTTTTGCAATCTCCCAATCCGCTATGTTGCGAGAGGATATTGCATCGTAGGCTACGTGAACCTCATACCCCGCTCTTATGGCGTCTATTGCTGTCTTAAGAACGCACACATGAGACTCTATCCCGCAGAGAACCAGTTGAGTCACATCGTGTTTTTTGAGTGCTTTTACAAATTCCTCTTTACCAAAACATGAGAAATGAAGTTTTTCGATTGGTCTGTATTCAAGGAGCGACCATCTTATCTCATCAACCGTCTTCCCAAGTTTTTCAGGATTTTGCTCTGTGACAATAATAGGTATGCCAAAAATGTTAAATGCTTTGGCAAGTTTTACCGTATTTTCAATGACCCTGTCCATCTCGAAAATGACAGGTCTAAACCTTTCCTGCACATCAATTATAATTAAGCACACATTTCCTCTTTTGAGAATTCCTAAATTTTTCATTCTCTATCACATCTTTTTTATTTTCACGGTATCGAGGAGTTTTACTTTGTATTTTTCCGAGAAATTATCCTGGTTCATCGCTATTTCTATTCGTCCGAAGTCATCGGGTATGACAAGCGGTTCGCCTATGGGAACTTCGCCGAATGTCTTCAAGAATTTTGTTTTTATCTTTCTTTTGTTGACCTCTACCGTTATCCTGTCTCCGTATTTTATGCCTGATTTCACAAAATTGTCATACTTTATATTTATGAATATTGTTCCAAACCTGTTTATGTGAATAACCTGAGCTTTCACTCTTTTATTCATCACGTCGCCCTCTGTGTAAGGAGCACCTACAAGTTTTTTATGGTCAATTTCAGGACCGAATTCCTCAATAGGGGTGCCTCTGCTCAACCATGCGGCTGCCGGTGTAAAGACATCCCTTCCATGAAAAACAGGGGAAACAGGTTTCCTCATATATTTTTCGTTCTTAATTTCCACGACTTTTTCTATGCCGCCAAGGAATCGCTCAGCCGCGGGTATAAGAACACCGTTATCTGGTCCCAAGAGATAATCACCTCTCTTGGTTTTGATTATCACACCTCTTCTTTCGGTTCCGACACCCGGGTCGACAACACATACATGGTATCCAACAGGCAGTAGATGAACTGCCTCCATTGTCCATGCTCCTTCCACTATGTTAAATCCCGGTATGCTGTGGCGAAGATCAAGGATGATGGCATCTGGATTTATTTGCAAGGCAACAGCCTTCATTATGGCGACCTCTTCTGACTCGACGCCCAAGTCAGAACTTATCGAAATGAAAGGATGATTTGGCTTATTCATATGAAATAGATTAGCATCGTTGCTATAAATAAGTTCACAAAAGACCTGCATCCTTCAGAATTTTCTTGTGGTCAAAAGCCAACCTCGAAGTTCTTATCTCATGTCTTGAGAAAAATTTCATGTCTTTTGTTTCGTTCGTTTCTGTTTTGAGAGAGCCTCCGATAATTTTGCAAAGGAAAACAACCGAAACTATATGACCTCTTGGATCCCTGTCAGGGTCAGAATATACACCAATCAACCGTTCTGCTTTTATGTCAAGTCCTGTTTCTTCCTTCACTTCGCGGATGCACGCATCTTCAACTTTCTCTCCGTGTTCAACAAATCCGCCGGGCAACGCGTAAAAACCTGCAAACGGCTCGAATTTCCTTTTAATAAGTAAAACTTTGTTGCCCGAAACAATAACACCATCTACTGCCAACCTCGGTGATTTTCTGCCCTTCATAAAATCCTATGTGATGGGCCGGCCCGGGTTTGAACCGGGGACCTCTGCCTCGTAAGGGCAGCGTCATAACCACTAGACTACCGGCCCTATGAACAGATATTACTTGAAAGGTTAAATAAATTTACCTGCAGCTCAAAATAAACGACCCAATCGGGGGCGTATCTAACAATTCCCGCGGTTTGTTGATCTTCATTTGGGAAAATGTCTCGGCGAGGGGGATTTCGTATGGACTTTATTTTTCCAGCGTGCAACGAAGAGGGAAGGAAACAGAGTTATTTTTAGACAGGCTCACCAATCAGATAACTTTAAATTTAGGTGTGCCTAAATATTCTTCTTATGTCAACAACCGAGAGTATCGAAGATTATATGGAAGCTATGACAAGACTCAATGAGAAGAAAATCAAATTATCAACAACCAACATCGCAAAAGAACTCGGTGTATCACCGGCAAGTGCCTCGGAAATGCTCAAAAAACTCAATGAAAAAGGTTATATAAGCTACAAACCCTACAAGAGAATAAAACTGACAAAAAAAGGCAAAGCACTCGGTAAAAGAATACTTGAGAGGCACAGACTGATAGAGAGATTTCTTTTGAAAATTGGTCTTTCAAAAAACAAAATCCATGAAGAAGCACATAAACTTGAGCACACAATATCTAACGAGCTTGAAAAACTGATAAAATCCGAAGTTGACAGACACTATAAAAAAGGCATAATATCGCTCATAGACCTCAAGCCTGGACAAAAAGGAGAAATAATCGCAATAAACGTCGGGTTTGGAGCAAAAAAACGCCTTGAAGAAATGGGCCTGCTTCCCGGAACAAAAATAAAAGTCACTAAGAATGCGCCCTTCGGTGGTCCCATAGAGATATTCACTCGCGGGTTCAGACTTGCTTTGGGAAGAGGTCTCGCACAGAGAATATTTGTCAAGGTGGAATCTTGAAGAGAAAACTGAGGTTCGCGTTGGCGGGAAATGCAAATGTTGGAAAATCTGTTATATTCAATTATCTAACAGGTCTACATCAGCATATAGGCAACTGGCCAGGGAAAACTGTTGAAAAGGCTGAAGGCACGCTTTACTTCTCAGGGAGAGAGATATACGTGATAGACCTTCCTGGAATATATTCACTCTCGACATATTCACCTGAGGAGATTGTCACAAGAGAATACATAGCAAAAGAGAAGCCTGACGTCGTTATAAATGTTATAGATGCCACCGTCCTTGAAAGAAATCTGTTCTTCACCCTTCAGCTCATGGAACTTGGTATACCTTTGGTAATAGCGTTAAATCAAATAGACATGGCTGAAAAGAAGGGTATAAAAATAAATCACAGAAAACTGGAAAAAATTCTTGGCATTCCTGTGATACCAACAATTGCTGTAAAAGGTGATGGATTAGCTAAAGTTATGGAAAAAGCAATAGCCGTAGCAGAGGGCAAGACTAAGTTGAAACAAATGCCTGTTAGATATGAAAAAAATACAGAAACACAGATAAGAAATTTGGTTAAAATGTTAAAGAGTATCAAAATATTCTACCCTAAAAGATGGACAGCAGTAAAGCTTATAGAAGGCGATAAAGAAATTGAAAAGCTTATCTTTGACCAAAATTCAAAAATACTTGAAACGACCAAGAAAATAAGAGATTCTTTAAGAAAGAATGTGTGTTCAGACCCCGTCACATGTGGAAAATATGAAATCATAACAGATATTGTGAAAAAAGTTCAGAAATATGAGAAAAAAAGGAAAAGATTTTCAGAGAAGCTCCATGACATTACGACAGATAGAATATGGGGATATCCGATTTTGATAGGTGTGATAGGAATAATGTTTCTTTTAATATTCACATTTGGTGATGAATTGTCTTCAGTTATAGAGGATTTAATGTCTATTATATCCCCTTTGATTGAAAACATGCTTGGAACAGGTGCCATAGGAAAATTTGTAGCCAGCGTTGTAGAGGGAATAATAGCTGCATTGACCATTGTCATACCGTATATATTACCATTTTACATAGCACTCGGGGTACTTGAAGATTCTGGATATCTTGCGAGAATAGCTTTTCTCATGGACACTTTTATGCATAAAATAGGTTTACATGGAAAGGCTTTTATTCCCGTAATGTTAGGGTTTGGTTGCAATGTTCCTGCTTGTTTGGGTTGTAAGATAATGGAAACGCAAAGAGAAAGATTGCTTTCAATATTCATAGTCACGCTTGTTCCATGTGCAGCTGTCACCACAGTTATTCTTGGTTTGGTTGGGAAATTCGTTGGTATATGGTGGGCTGTGTTGCTTTATCTTTTGGATTTCATTATAATCGTAACCCTGGGTCGTATAGCTTTCAAAGTACTTCCAGGTAAGCCGACATCTCTGATAATGGAAGTTCCACCACTTAGAAAACCGCACATGCGAACGACGTTAAGACAGGCATGGTTTAGGATAAAAGATTTCATATATGTAGCGTCTCCTATAATAATAGTCAGTACAATCGTGATAAAATCATTTGAAATAATGAATCTTCTCGATGCAATAAATGAGATACTTTCTCCTGTGACAGTTTGGTGGCTTGGTCTCCCAGCGATTACGGGAATAACGCTGGTATTTGGCATATTGAGAAAGGAGATGACATTGATAATGCTTGCAACACTAATAGGAACAACAAACTTCTCTTTGGTATTGACACCTGTACAGATGATAACCTTCGCTTTTGTCACGATGCTCTACATACCATGTGCAGCGACCATTGCCGCGCTGATAAAGGAAATTGGGTGGAGAAAAGCGACCTACATAACAATTTTTGAGATTACTTTCGCAATCTTCATGGGTGGTCTGCTGCACAGAATTCTTCTTTTCATTCTCTAATGCCCAAATAGCATTTTTATGCCAAGCATGAAACCCACGCCTATCAGAAAGAAGGCAAAAGCTGTCATTGATTTTTTAAGGTCTGCTTCCCTGTGAAGTTCTGGTATGAGGTCAGAAGCTGAAATATAAACAAATCCTCCGGCAGCAAAAGGTAGAAGATAGACTATGAATTCAGGAACAGCCCCGAGCATGAATCCAGCAATTCCTCCTGCTACGCATGTAAGCTGTGAAACAAAATTGAAAAGCAACGCCCTGAATCTATTAAAACCACCGTAAACCAGAACACCGAAATCGCCGAGCTCCTGCGGAATTTCGTGCCCTATTATCAGGATTGTTGTTATTATCCCGAACGGAACTCCAATTAGAAAACTTGCTGCTATAACAAGACCGTCTATGAAATTGTGCAAGCCGTCACCCAAAAGTATGAGATAAGTAAAGGAGTGAACTTCGCATTCGCCTCCTTTGTGGCAATGATGCCAATGAAGAATTCTTTCCATGAGAAAGAACATAGAAAAGCCTACTATGAAAATAGCAAATGTCTCCGTGGCGTTTAAATGCTCGAGTGTCTCGGTTATCAGATGAAAAAATGCTCCGCTTAACAGGCTACCCGCCGAAAATGCAACAAGCACCATTAATAATTTGTGCAGGGTGTTGTCTCTGATAAACATTGAAAATGCTCCTACAAGCGAGACCAGCCCGTCAACAATTGTGGCGAGAATTATCCATAAGAGCACCATACTTATTTTTGTCCTTTTGTGGATAAAAAGATTTCAACCCCTCACTAACCCTCAAATCCAGCCTAGAAACATCGCCACGCCTAAAAGAAACATTATACCTCCTGCAATGAGATGAAGGTAGCGGATATTCTTTTCTTTCCATTCGGAGACGTTTTCCACTGTTGCTATTCCACCATATACTATCAGCGTTATGCACAACATAGGCAAAACAAATATGAAATTATAAACAAGCAACCAAGGGATGGTTTTTACCAAATCAAGCACCGAAAGTATACCACCTGCTATAACATACGGACCCATTGTACATGGAAGTAGGAAAACTGTCACAAATGCACCAAGTACTAAAGCCCCAGCAGGACTTGTTATCTTACTTATAAACTTCTTGGCTTTTGGTCTCCAGCTCAGGGGCATTTCTGTCATCAAACCACCTGGTCTATATCTAACAAAGTCTTTAATATTGAAAAGACCCAACACAATTGCAACCACGGCTAGTATTTTGTAAAGAATCAATCTTATTGAAGTGAGTGTCTGAACAAGTTGGAAAAATCTTATTATAACCAGACCATAGAACAGGTAGATAACGTAAACTGAAAGTGTGAATGCCAGACCGGATAAAACTATCTTTTTTCTATCATCTGGATTATATGTCATTATAGCTATCAGCATAAGTGTTAAGACAGCGAGGGCGCATGGATTCACAGCATCAACAGATGCAAGAGATATAATCTTTGCCCATGTGAGATGTTTTGGTAAATTACCGCTCACACTCTCATTTCCTGTGCTGGATTCGTTTGTTATTCCTGCTGAAGTTGAGGTATTTATTGATTGACCGTTCCATTCGATCAACCAATTACCCACCCTGACAGCATGCCCAAATAGAATCTCATTGCCTGATATAGGGACCGGCTTTGTATCTACAATTTCATATTTCAGTTTTTTGAGTGTTGAGACGATGTTATTGCTTGTTATCAATTCCCTTATAGCATTATTAGGTAATGAGTTTTGATTGTCTTCTTTGATTAAGACTCTGTTTTTAGTCCATATTTTCGGCTTTCCAAGTAAATTGTTGAAATCTATCTGATTTATGTCATAATTTCCGTTTGTAAGTGGACATCTATTTTCTTTCACAGAATCCAATTTGTTTCTTATGTTTTCAAGAATTGGCAAATCACCTTTTATGTAATCATTCTTCCCGAATATTATCAGAGGTATGCCAAATCCTGTATTGTAAACACCGTTGTAATCATACATCAACGGGGCGTTTACCTGTGATTGATATATTTCGTATTCGATGATAATGAGGTTTGCATATTCTTCTGGCAATTTGCTGAGAACTACCGGGTCTGTTTTTGCGCAGTGCGGGCATCCTATACCCGTGAAATATGTCACACAAATATTCTCAGCACTAACCACGTGAGAAGGCAGCAAAGCCAATACTATTGCAAATAATAGCAGATATTTAATTTTCATACATAAAGACAGCATGAAACCATATATATATTTAAGTTTCAAAAATTGAAACTTATAGTATGAATGACCAAAAGAAAATAGTGTTGGCGATGCTTGTAATCTCGATATTCGTTTTGATAGTCGCTCTGTCATCTTTTTATGTGCAGATTCAAATAGAGACAGGGAATATATGTGGTTGTGTGATACCAATATATTTGTTCATACCACTTCTCGCGTCAATAGGCCTTTTCATAGGAACAATGTTTTATTACTTACTGTCGCCCAAGTTCGAGAAGATAGAGAAAGATGTTATATTGAATTTATTTGATTCCGATGAAAAAATTATAGTTGAAACGTTGATAAAAAATCACGGAAAAGCTACGCAAGCAAAGATAACGAAATCGACAGGATTGTCCAAAGTAAAGGTTCATAGAGTTTTGGAAAGACTTGAAAACAAAAATGTAATCTCAAAGAAAAAAGAAAGAAAAGTGAATATAATAACGCTCAATAAAGATTTGTTGAGAATTTTTTGAATGTTGATAAAGTTCAAGAAATCAATTTGGGAAATTATAAGTTCATATTAAATCAATATTTTTATAATGAAAGATATTGAGCAACAAAAGTTGAAAAGCAATATTTGGAAGTTTTATTTATTCCATGTGTTAAATGGCTTGACCTTTTTTATTCCAATCATTGTTTTATTTTGGCAAGATAACGGATTGAGCCTGATTCAAATTATGATTTTACAATCATTGTATTCTTTAACCATTGTTTTGTTGGAAGTTCCAAGTGGTTACTTTGCTGATGTTTTCGGTAGAAGAAAATCATTAATTCTAGCGGCTTCATTCTTAACTGTTGGAGTTTTTACGTATAGTCTAGGTCATAACTTTTATCAGTTCTTAATTGCCGAAATTCTATGGGGTTTTGGTGTTTCTTTTGTTTCAGGCACGGATTCGGCTCTTGTTTACGATACTTTGAAAGACCTAAAAAAAGAAAAACTGTACAAAAAGGTTATGGGAAATGGTGTGTTCTATTATTTAATTGCTACTTCATTAGCAAGTGTGATTGGCGGATTTATTGGAAAATTAAATTTTAGATGGACATTTTATGCCATGTTACCTTTTATGGTGTTGTTGATACCATTGTCTATCAGTTTGAAAGAACCAAAAAGACACAAACATATTTATGAGGAAGGTTATTTATTGGAATTGTTCAAGATTCTTAAAAATTCGTTGATAAAAAATAGAAAAATCCGATGGTTGGTGATTTATTCAGCTATAATAGTTGGATTTAATGGCGCTGTTTTGTGGCTTTATCAGCCCTATTTTAAATTAACAGGTTTGGATGTTTTTTATTTTGGATTTGTTTTTGCGGCGTTTAATCTTGTTGCTGCTTTAAGTTCAAAGTATGCCCATCAAATTGAAGAAAAATTAGGGCAGAGATGCTCTTTAATTTTGTTGGTGGTCCTTACTGCTGGCAGTTATCTATTAATGAGCAATTTTATCTACTTGTTTAGTTTTTCGTTTGCTTTTATTCAGCAATTTGTTAGAGGATTTTCAAAGCCAGTTATTACAGATTATATTAACAAATTGGTTAGTTCTGATGTTAGAGCAACCGTTTTATCTGCTCAGGGCTTGATGGGAAGATTGTTTTATGCAGGGATAATACCAATAATCGGATGGATAGCTGATGTTTACACTTTGATTCAAGCTTTAACTATTTTAGGGATAATAACTTTTGTTGCTGGAATATTGATTTTGTTGATCTTACATAAAGATAGAGTAATATAATTATCGGATCGAAAAGTCTGAAATTGCCTTCGGGGAATATTTTAACAAACCGTTAAAAGACTCGCAACCTTGCAGGTTGCTCCGTTAACTAAATATCTTCGGCACTCAAAATTTCTAATTGCTAACGGTTATGACTTACGAAAAATTCTTATTCCTTTCACCATAACTTCCCTTCCAGTTATTATATCTATTTCGGGTGATCCACATTTAGGGCATTTGAATGTTGGTGTCATTATATGATATACAGGGTTTTCTTCCATTTTCAATTCGCCCTCAAAACAACATTTTTTACACTTTATTTTTGATTTCCTTGAGACTATGACTACCTTTGCGTTTTCAGCTGTCGTTCCTCTAGATAACTCCTTTATCCAGAATTTTATCTGGTCATGATTCAGAAATGTGAGTTCACCTATCACTATTTTTATTTCCAAAATTTTGTCTGCCTTTTTCCTTTTAGCCTCTTCCATAACACGCCTGAAAATTTCGCTGGACATTGAAAATTCGTGAACCATAGTCACAAACCGATAGCCTTTATTACTTCATCTACACCTTCACCTGTTTTTAAATTCGTTTTGACAACTTTCACACGTGGTTGCATATTTACTGCGTCTTCTGCTATTTTATCCGGGTCGACCCCCATGGCTTCGGCAAGGTCTATTTTGTTTATTACAACAACATCAGCGTCTATAAACATCTTTGGATGTTTTATGACCATATAAGGACCCTCTGTCACGCTGATCACAACAACCCTTTTATGCGAACCTAAAGGGAAACTCGCCGGGCATATGAGATTTCCCACGTTCTCTATGAGAAGTAAATCTGTATTGTTCAAATCTATACGTGCAAGTGCTTTCGCTATCATCAACGCATCTAAATGACACTCACCACCCGTACTTATTTCCAAGACTTTTCCACCTTTACTCTCAATTCTATCAGCATCTATAGTTGTGGTTATATCGCCAGCAAAAACTGAAATTTTGTATTTATCTTTCAATCGTGGAACCAGATTCTCTATAAGGGATGTTTTGCCAGAACCTATGGAACCCATAATATCTATGGCTTTTATGTTGTATTTATCGAAAAGTTCTCTGTTTTTCTTTGCAAGGTTCTCGAAATATTTTGTCACATCGCTGTTCATATCTATTTCATAAACACTTCCTGGATCAGTCTTACGAACAATTTCAGCCATAGATAAAAAAACGAAGGGATGATATAAAAATGTTAACATTTTCATGAAAGAATATCAATGAATTCATCTAATGTTTCCGCTTCGTTCGCGTCTTTAAGTAGAGATGGTTTGTATTTGTAAGCATCGCCTATCACATTTACCAACCTATTTGCATTATTTAAAAATTCGTCTTCCCACAACAGCATTTTTTCATTCAAAATTTCGAGTAGGTTAATTTCTCTATTCTTGCAAGCTAACAAGTTAATTAATCTTTCAGGTACCTTTCCCATATAATTGTTAACAAAATTTGTAAAAACTAGCTTCTTAATTTCGTCATAATCTGCATTTTTCCATTTGTCTGGTTTTATGTAGTCAAAGAACATTGCACGTATTTCCGCTATCGATATATCCCAAGATAAATAAGTTAAAATTTTATTTACGTCATCATGTGTAAACTTTTCCTTAGTTATCTCTTGGTGTGTTTTTTTATAAAGCTTACTATTTGAAATGTAGTCGGCATGGTCGATTTCGTGCCTGAGAAAATCAAATTCAGACTCAGCTGCAGCTTCGATGATGTCGTTTTTTAAGTTCTTTATTTTTTCATATGTTTTCATACCTTCTCTCATTACCAACTTGGCACAGTTTTCATAAGTCTTCCTCAATTCCTGAAGGCAACTTTTAAACTTTTTGGAGTTATATACTTCTTCAAGTCCCAGTCTCTTTGCGTTCTCTTCTATTTTATTGGTCGACGAAGATACTATGCCCAGAAGACTAAGAAATTCACAAATTTTGTAAGTATGTTCTAAAGTTTTTTCCAGAATTTTCTTTTTTTCTTTATCTAACCTGTTTGACTTCAAAGCAACGTTAGGAATGTTGACGACGATTACAGGCTCATTCTCATCGGTGATGGTAATGTATGCAGAAGCATTTTCCTTTGGGTATAAATCTAGTCTTACTTCAAGACAACAATCAGGTAATGATAGCCCTAAATCTTCGCGTTCTTTCAGTGAGTTTTCAACCACACCTTCTATCTTTTTTGAGATATCCTTTTCTGAGATATAATGCTTTAATTTGTAAAGTTCCATAT
>JAGGYQ010000064.1 GCA_021162425.1 Candidatus Aenigmatarchaeota archaeon | reverse complement strand
GTTTACTACTTGTTGGTGAATTGTGTTTGGTTCGTTGGTGTGAATAACGGTGTTATATTTTAAGATTGGAAGGGGTGGTTTAAAAAGATTTTTAAGCGCCAAATCGCCACAAAAACAGAACCAGTCCTTTTTACTTAAAATAAATATTAGTCAAAGCCAATTAATAATTATGAGGTCTTGGTTGGTCATAGGATTGGTGTTCTCTTTAATTGTGCTACCCTCATATGCATATGCGGAAGAAATTATACAGACTGTTGACCCCTCAAAACCGTACCATTGCGTCTACATCAATCTCCCCCAAGACATGGGATTATCTGAAATAAACAGGGAAACAGAGGTCATAATAGAGACAGACAAATCACAAAGCCCGTGGACAGATATGACATACAACAAAGTCGTCATTGAACCAAAAATGCTTGTCAAAACGCCCGTGTGTTTTTATTACAACGGAAAAAACGAAGGTGACTTCACATTTTATAACATAAGACTCCATTCTCCTGGCATAAGCAAAACAAAAGTTGTTTCAGGGGGTTTGTGTGTCTCCAAACATACAGACGTGGATATGGTAGATGCAAGCCAAATAACCAACAAAACAGACATCTGTGAACTCCTGAACGAAAACGCGGATATCTTTGATTTGCGATTCAAAGAGGACATAACATACGCAAAACCGGATGAAAGACTAACAAAAACACTTTACATAATATCATATGCAAATGTGAAAATAAAAGTTGATTTAATAACCAGCATACCGAATGACTTTGAATCCGATACATTCTTTCTTTCACCTTCTCATCCTGTCGCAAAAAAAACCTTTCGAATAAGAGCACCAAACAAAAAAGGCGAGTTCAAAATAATCGCAAAGGCCGTTATTCAGGATTGCTCCCTTCCAGCATGCAAGAAAACCGCAACCACGATACTAAATGTCTCCGAATATTCCCAACGAGGTCTCACCCTTTCAGTCATTCCCCAAAACATAAACATAAAACAAAAAGGCAATGTAACCTTCAAGCTTGTTCTAAAAAACTACGACGAACCAGACGACATACACGTGAACGCTCTAAGCACCATAAAAATAGCGCCAACCGAAGCCACCATTCATTTGAATACAGGCGAAGAAAAAACCGTGAACTTTGAGGTGGAAATACCATCTTCCGAGGCAAATGTTTATGAAATAGAATTCAAAGCCCGCGGAAAAGAAAAAGAAATGATAAAGACAGCCTACGTCTCTGTCGGCGAAATATTATCAGATGCTAAAAGAGAAGCGGAAACCATCGCAAGTCTTTCAGGTCCTGACATAAAGGAGGAAATCGAGCGGGCAAGAAAAACATTCGAAAGCAGATACAAATCAGCGGAATACGGGAAAGAGCTCAACGACTATGAAAACTTAAAAACCGTTCTTGACGACGCCAAAAAATCTTTGTCAGAAACAGAAACTAAAGAGAGCCAGAGCAAACAAAACGCACAACCTGTCTTAAACTGGCTCTTCCTGATTCCTGTGATTCTAATAATCATATGCGCAATACTCTTTTTCATTTACAAAAAATCCAAAGTCGTTGACCAGACATACGACTACTCCTACGGAACAAACACTTAATAAACCGAATCAATTCTTATTTATGAGGAATCATTTCATGTTTCTGCTGTCAGGTGAACATCCAACACTTCCGTTAGCTGAGCTGGAAGCAGTTCTGGGTATGAAAGCTGAATACGAATTATTGAAATATGTGAACAATCTCGCTATATACACAACCAGCAGAACAGGTGAAAGATTTATCAATTTCATCAGCAAACGCCTTGCACTAACACACAAAATATACGAATTCACAGGCGCCTGTTATATGGAGAATATAAGCGAACTTGTTGACCATCTGCCCAAATTTGAAATGCCGTATCGCGTAAGGGTTCATATGCCTGAAAATCCCAGAAAAACCGAAGAAACAGAAAGGTACATAGGGAACATGATATACAGGCGAATTGAGTCATCTGGAAAGAAACCGAGAGTCAGCCTTGAGAAACCGAAAACATCAATAGAATTCTTTATAAACGGCGACGAAGTCTATTCTGGAATAAAACTATGTGATATCAACAGAAAGAAACTTCGTGAAAGAGTCCCAACAAAGCGACCATTCTTCAAACCCGTCTCGCTTGACCCGAAAATCGCGAGAGCCATGGTAAATCTGACACGGATTGAAAAAGGGCGTCTTCTTGACCCATTTTGCGGGACAGGAGGAATACTCATAGAAGCAGGACTGCTCGGATTCAGAGTTTACGGTGTTGACAAAAATGAAGAGATGGTTGAGGGGACAAAGAAAAATTTAGAACACTTCGGTTTGAACGGCAATATAAAATGCGGTGATGCAACAGCTTTGAAATTCAGCAGGCATTTCTTTGACTGCGTTGTCACAAGCCCACCATACGGCAGACTATCATCACTTGGCGGCATGAATATTCAAACATTATACGACAAAGCCATGGCTTCGATAGAAAATGTCCTGAAACCAAACAGTATCTGCGTCATCGCTTACCCAACAAATATTAATTTAAATACAAAAATGAAATTAATAGAAATTCACAAAGAGCGCATCAACAGGTCGCTCGAAAGAAACATAGCAGTATTTAAAAACAGGGGGTAGGCATGAGAACTGTATTTTTCATTTCAAGCGACAATTATCAAAAAGCAAGAAACATGGTATATGGAGATGATATAATCTCACGGCAAACCATAAACTTCCGCGAATGCAGGACACTAGGTTTCGATAAAGACGGATACTATCTCGAAATAAACGGCTCAGAAGAAGCTGTAAAGAAACTCAAGGAACTGCTCGGGAGTCTCTGCAAAGAGTTAGATAACAATGAAAAAAACGAGGTTCTGAAAAAAATAGACGAGCAGGAAAAAAACGCCGAAGCAGGATTCGGGGCTTTGTTCGGCTAATGCGCCGGTAGTCTAGTCTGGTAGGACACAGGCTTGCCAAGTTGGGAATAACGCATAAAGCCTGTAACCCGGGTTCAAATCCCGGCCGGCGCATAATTTCGCTTTCTGCTTCGAGCCTGTTAAGTTAAGCCAATAAACAATTATGCATTATTAGCTTCTGCTCAAAGAAACCTAACACCAAGCACTTCTTTTGTTTTTATGCTATAGCAGACATATACGCGCTTCCCTTTAACCTTCGGAATAGATTAATATTTAAATATATTGAACAAATATAAGGAATTAATACCAGTCAAGTGGTTACCATGCCCGTTAAAAAGAAAAAACGAGATATTACTGAACAAATGCTCGTGGAGAGAACACAGTATCTTACTGCAGGAGTCCATATAGGAATGAAAACCTGCACAAAATACATGAAGCAGTTCATATACAAAATAAGAGAGGACGGTCTTGCTGTATTCAATATCCAGAAGGTTAACGAAAGATTGAAAATAGCGGCAAAGTTTCTTTCAAGCTTTGATAAAATAATGATAGTATCGAGAAAGGGCAACGCCCAGAAGGCTGTCAAAAAATTTGCAGAGATATTGGACTGCAAAGCTGTTGTTGGTAGATTTCCACCAGGAACGCTAACAAACCCCTCGTTCAAAGATTTTTACGAACCTGACGTTGTGTTTGTTATCGACCCTCTTATAGACAGGCAAGCAGTTATAGAGGCGAGAAAGAAAAGACTACCTGTTGTTGCATTGTGCGACACATTCAACGATATATCAGATGTTGACTGGGTAATCCCAGCAAATAACAACGGAAGAAAATCGATAGCTTTGATACTCATGATACTCGCAAGAGAGATACTTAAAAACAAAAACAGAATCTCCAAAAATGAAGAGTTTAAATATACGCTAAAAGATTTTGGAATCGAGGAGTGATAATAATGAATGTAAAATCACAGAAAAAAATGGCTGCGAGAATACTGAAAGTGGGTGTTTCCAGAATAAAAATAACCCAAACAAAAGAACTCGGAGATGCCATAACAAGAAACGATATAAGAAAGTTAATAGTCAAAGGTATCATTAAAAAAGAGAAGAAAAAAGGGCAGGCACGGGCACAACTTAAAAAGAGAATGGAGCAGAAGAAAAAAGGAAGAAGAAGCGGGCAGGGGAGCAGGAAAGGCAAGGCATATGCCAAGAAAACCAGCAAAGAGTTATGGATTGAAAGAGTCAGGCCTCTCCGAAGATTTTTAAGACAGCTAAGAGACACAGGAAAGATAGAAAAAAGTGTTTACAGAAAAATCTACAAAATGATAAAAGGTGGTTCATTCAGAAGCAAAAAACACATGTTGTATTACTTAAAAGAAAACGAACTTCTCGCAAAAACCAAAAAAGGTGAAACCTAAATGAAAAGAATGGGAAAAATATACATTGTCCCGCATAGAAGAAGAAGGGAAGGGAAAACAGACTACAAATTGAGATTCGGGTTATTGAAGTCCGGTAAACCGCGATTCGTGATAAGAAAGTTCTTGAATAACATACTTTGCCAAGTCATAAAATTCGAACCAGATGGTGACAAAGTTTTGGTTTCGTCAAGTTCACGCGAACTCAAAAACTTTGGATGGGATTTGCATTGTGGAAACATACCTTCCGCCTATCTTACAGGTTTGCTGTGCGCTGTTAAAGCAAAAAATAAGGGCATTAAAGATGCCGTGCTTGATATGAGTTTGTATATCTCAACACCCGGAAACCGTATATTTTCGGCATTAAAAGGGGCTTTGGATGGTGGTATGAATATACCACATTCTGAAAAAATTCTCCCAGACGAGAGCAAACTATCGGGTAAGCACATAGCCGATTATATGAAAAAACTTAAAGACAAAAATCCAACCAAATACAAAAAACACTTCTCCCATTATGTGAAAAACAACATCAACCCAGAGGATATAACAAAGATTTTTGAAAACACCAAAAAGAACATATTATCAGGTCAAAAGAAGAAACCAAAGAAATCCCCAACAAAAAAGAAGAAATCTTAATTAAAGAGAGCATTCTATTATTAAATTATGAAAGGTTCTGTTTTACTTTTTATGCTGTTGTGGACTTTCTGGAGTCTTTTAAGCGGGTTTGACCTAGAAGATGTAATTGTTGGTGGATTGGTTTCTGCTGTAATCAGCATAATAATTGGCTATGGCTTTATGAGAGGGAAGAAGGTTGGGTATATTAAAGGTTTCCTCTTTTTTATGATGTATATACCATATTACATATTTCAGGAAATTTTATCTGTTTCAGATGTTGTATACAGGATTTTATCAGGGAGAATAAACCCGGCGATAGTTGAAATCGAACATCACCATACACATGAGTGGGGTATTACAGTCCTCTCAAACTCGATAACCATGACACCCGGAACACTCACACTCGAAGCCTCACCAAAGAAGCTCTACATTCATTGGCTTAATGCAAAGGGTGATAAAAACCGTATAGCATGGAGATTTGAGAGAATCTTAAAAAAGATATGGCATTAGGTGATTAAGATGGACAACGTGCTTATAATTTATACAATATATATACTCCTGTTATCGATATTTGTATCTTTTATAAGGCTTGTAAAAGGACCAACACTTCCTGACAGGGTTGTTGCAGCTGACACCATAAACATTATAGTCATTGCTCTCATTGTTCTTTTTTCGGTAATATACGAAAACAAGATGTTCATTGACATAGCAATAGTTTATGCACTTCTCTCGTTTATAGGAAATCTCTCCATATCAAAGTATCTCATGGGGATGAGATTGCATGAATAAAAAGACAAAGGAAAGACTGGCAACAGGTATAATATCTTTTTTTATAGCGGTATCTGTAGTTGTTTACATAATGATCATTACACAAAACACAGCAACGTACAAAGAACTTTTCTTCGGAACCATTGCATTCGTTGGCAGTCTGTTCGCACTTGTAGGGTCATTTGGTCTTGTTAGGTTCCCAGATGTGTACACCCGCTCACATGCCCAAACTCTCGTGACCGTCGCTGGTGTCTGTCTGATTCTTTTATGTGTGGCTGTCGACACGTTCTTTTCCCAATTTTCAGTCAAGTCTATATTTCTCATTATATTTATATTCATTACATCTCCTGTCGGAACGCATGCCATAACGAAGGCTGCGTATCTCTCCGGGGTAAAACCCGTAGCGAAAAAGGATGAGTGGAAAAAGATTAAAAAATAGTGAGCAAAAAGGTTATTATGTTTGGTTTCCTAAAGAAAAAACTCTCGGAGTCTGTTGAAAGGTTAAGCGATAAGATTAAGAAAAAAGAGGTAGTCGAAAAAGTAGAAAAAGAGGAGAAAAAGAAACCAGGTCTAAAAGGCAAGATTGTAAAGAAAATCCTCGAAAGAAAGGTTTCTGAAAAGGACATAGACTCGCTGTTTAACGAGATGGAAGTCAGTCTGCTGGAAGCAAATATCTCCCTCGAGACACTTGATTTCCTGAAAAAAAGAGTAAAGGATTATTTAGCAGGAAAACAGCTGAGAAAGGGGCAAATCGAGAAAAAAGTGAGGAATACACTTGAAAAGGTTCTTGTCGAAATATTTGATCAGGGTAGTATAGATATTGAAGGCGTTGTGAAAGCCAAAAAGCCAGTATGCATCGTTTTCCTCGGATTTAACGGAACAGGGAAAACCACAAGCATCGCTAAGCTTGGGAAATATCTGAAAGATAAAGGATACAGCGTTGTTCTCGCCGCGGGCGATACGTTTCGAGCCGCTTCTATTGAGCAACTCGAATTTCACGGGAATAAACTAGGACTCAAAGTTATAAAACACGGCTATGGATCGGATTCCGCCGCCGTCATCTACGATGCGATAGAACATGCGAAGGCAAAGGGGATTGATTTCGTTCTGGCGGATACGGCCGGACGCTCGCATGCAAATCGAAACTTAATGGACGAACTGAAAAAGGTCGTAAGGGTGAACAAACCCGATCTCAAAATCCTCGTGATGGATTCTCTGTCCGGGAACGACCTGGTCGAGCAGGCGAGGACGTTCGACGAATCGGTCGGGATTGACGGGATGATATTCACGAAGGTGGATGTGAATGAAAAGGGTGGAGGGATGCTCTCGGCGTGCTTCGCCGTGAAAAAACCAATTCTATTTATAGGAGTAGGTCAATCCTATGACGACATCGAAATATTCGACCCGAAGAAATTCGTGAGGGATTTGGTAGGTGGGTAATCACTTCTTCGTGCGACTGTGTTCCAGATTATCTTGTCCACACCTCTTTCATTTCAGGTGTGACACCGAATGATGTGAAGAATTTCTGTATTTCCCTTGCTTTCTCTGCCGGAATCAGTATGGTGTTGGAAGAAAGTTTTTTCCCCCCGATTTTTTCAAGTACACCCATTTGTCTGTACACGGTCTTTCCTTTCCTTATTGCATATCCAAAAAGTCTCCTGAGAAGCTTCATCTTTCTGTTCTGGGTAAGGGGAGAGAGCGAATAGTTGAAGAGAACATAATGTTCGAGTCCCTTCGGAAGTTCCTCGTATTTACCGTATAAGGTTATCCCTGAAGCTATGATATCGTTCTTTAGCTCTTTCCACCTCGGTGCGTTCAAATCTCCGATAATAGAGCTTATCGGAAATTCCACGCCCATGAGCTCCCACTTTCTAGAGGAGATGGAGTAAAACCTTTTTTCCGCCTTCCTCACCAGTTTTTCTATTTTCCCTCTGCTCGTCTCTGGAACATCCACAAAGATATCCACATCGCTCTTCCTGTCGAAATCCCCCCTTGCAACTGAACCAAAAAGTATAATTCTCCTCACCGATTTTTTTATTTCCTCGTCCTCGAATAATATCGAAAGATAGTCAAAAATGTACGGGAATATGTTCGTCCTGTTCATATAGTCTCACCTATTTCTTCCTCGATTATCTTCTTTATTGTGAGCATGACCTTTATCGCTTTCTCAACCACATCCCTCTTCTTATCCCTTCCGTAACACAGGAGTATCCTGTATCTTTCCTGCTCCACAAGGAGAGGGATCAGTTTTTCCTTGAAGGGGAAGTCGAAATCGAATTTCTTCCTCGCTATCTTTTCGGAAATGAA
The DNA here is from genome assembly GCA_021162425.1 of Candidatus Aenigmatarchaeota archaeon. Lineage (GTDB taxonomy): Archaea > Aenigmatarchaeota > Aenigmatarchaeia > QMZP01 > QMZT01 > JAGGYQ01. The sequence goes on along the minus strand of JAGGYQ010000064.1, from coordinate 269 downwards.
AAATCTGTGGTTGACGTTGAACCCCGGTGATATCAGGTTCTTTCTGTGAAGGAGCAGAGCTAGGAAATTGCAGGAAATTTCAGATGTGGTGAAACCCACTATCTTCTGCCTCTCCACTATCAAGTCATTCCTTATTTTTTCGTTCAGGTCATCCAAGAGTTCTTTTATTATCTTCTTATGCTCGTCTTCAGACGTCATATTTTTAAATTTGGTACACCGTGTTTATAATAATTTCTGTTATGAATAACATATTTTACGTTATATATAAC